>DASVLX010000326.1:0-44607 GCA_036384655.1 Pseudonocardiaceae bacterium | reverse complement strand
TGGACGCGGGCGCGCGGCCAGCCGGTCCGCAGGGTCCAGGCCGTGCAGTCGGGCGCCAGCCTCGCCGGCATCCGCGCCGGACCGTCCCGGCCCGGCGGCGCCGCGTCCTCGATCAGGCCGAACTCCGCCAGGCCGGTCAGGGCCTGCACCAGCGCGACCTGGTTCGCTGGGCCGGCCCGCGCCAGCAGGTCCTCCAGCGTGTCCCGTCCGTCCACGCGCGGCAGCAACATGGTCAACTCGTCCGGGGCGTCGCTGATCACGACCGCGTACCTGGGATCGACGCCGACCTGGGTCTCACCGGCGGTCCGCCGCAGCACCGGCAGGCCGGGCAGCAGCCGCGGCCGGCGAGGCAACCCGGCAAGCATGGCGGCCTCCGCGGATTCCACCGGGGAATCCACCGAGAAATCCACCGCTGAAGATTCCCGGGCGGCCTCCGCGCCGGCTTGCACGGTCGCTTCGGTGGGGGTCATCGCTTCGGTCGTCGTCCTCATGACCCCGAGCCTGCCGATCTTGGCCGATGCTGTCATCTGACCATCCACAGGCCCGCCCGGCCATCCACAGGCCACGATCGAGAGCTTGACAAATCACCCGGACGGGCAAGATTGACACCGAAAGTTCAATGTTGCGGCATGGGTCACATGTGGAGTCCACACCACGGAGTCAGTGGGTGGCCGTACCGTAAATCCGTGGCCGAACCGCGGGTCGAAGTACGGCGCAGCCGGCGACGGAGTCGCACGGTCAGCGCATACCGGGAGGGCGACACCGTCGTGGTCCTCCTACCAGCCCGAATGACACGGGCCGAGGAACGACACTGGGTAGCCGAGATGCTCGCCCGGCTGCAGCGCAGCGAGACGCGGCGGAGGTCGCCGGCACGCGCCTCCGACGCCGCGTTACTGGCGCGATGTCGGCAGCTCTCGACCCGCTACCTGGCCGGTAAGGCCGATCCGGCGAGTGTTCGCTGGGTGCCGCCGATGCGCACCCGGTGGGCCTCCTGTACGCCCGGCGACGGCACGATCCGGGTCAGCGAACGGTTGCGGGACGTACCGAGCTGGGTGCTCGACTACGTGCTCGTACACGAGCTGTCCCACCTGCTGGTACCCGGGCATGGCGCGGACTTCTGGGCCCTGGTCCGCGAGTACGCCCGAACCGAGCGGGCCATCGGCTATCTGGAGGGCCTGTCCGCCTCCGCCGGCTGGGGCATCGCCGCGGAGGACTGACCGGCGGACCGAGCGCCCTCCCGTGGGCCGATCAGCCAGTCAGTCACTCGAACCGGAGGACTCGCCGGGCGGACGTTCGTCGTTCTCGCCCTTGGGCTGGTCCTTCTCCTCGTCCCGGGCCCGCTCACGTTCCAGTTCGGCGATCGGGTCCTCGGGAATCTCGGACGGCTCACCGAGCCGGTCCGCGAAGTCCAGTGGCTCGTCCAGATCCGCCGAGGTGGGCACCAGATCGGGATGCGACCACACCCGGTCCCGCACCTCGATGCCGTGCCGCTCACCGACCAGCTTCCACAGCGCGGACGCCGCCCGCAGCCGGCGCGGCCGCAGTTCCAGCCCGACCAGCGTGGCGAAGGTCTGCTCGGCGGGACCGCCGGTGGCGCGACGGCGGCGCAGCGTCTCGCGCAGCGCCTCCGCGCCGGGCAGCCGGTCGCCCACCGCTGCCGCGGTGACCACGTCAACCCAGCCCTCGACCAGGGCCAGCAGCGTTTCCAGCCTGGTCAGCGCGGCCTGCTGTTCCGGCGTCGTCTTCGGCTCCAACAGACCCGAGGACATCACCTGCTCGATGCTCTCCGGATTCATCGGGTCGACCTGGGTGGCCAGCTGCTCCAGGGCTGAGGTGTCCACCTTGATGCCGCGCGCGTATTCCTCGACCGCCGACAGCAGTTGCTGCCGCAGCCAGGAGACGTGGCTGAACAACCGCTGGTGCGCGGCCTCGCGGACGGCGAGGAACACCATCACCTCATGCAGGGGCCGATCCAGGCCCTCGGTCAGCTTCTGGATGTTCGCCGGCAGCAGCGCGGCGGTCCCGGAGGGACCCAGTGGCAGGCCAACGTCGGTGGAGGTCAACACCTCCGAGCCCAACTGCGCGAGCGCCCCGCCCAACTGCGAGCCGAACGCCATCCCGCCCATCTGCCCGACCATGGACAGCAGCGGGCCGGCGGCCTGCTGCGCCTCGGCCGGCAGTGCCTGCACCCACGCCCCGGACATCTGTCGCGCCACCGGGTCGCACAGCCGCTGCCACGTTGGCAGGGTGCGCTCCACCCAGTCACGCGCCGACCATGCCTCGACCTTGGTCGCGCCGGCCGGCAACGAGGTCACCGGGTCAAGCCACATTTCCGCGAGATGTACGGCGTCCACCACCGCGCGCGTCTGCTCCGAGCCGGCCAGGCCACCGGAGTTCAGCAGCTGCTGCATGGCGATCTGCTTGGCCAGATCGTAGTTGACCGGCCCCGCGGAGCCGCTCGACTGACTCAGCATCTGGCCGAGCTGGCTGAGCATCTGGCCCAACTGGCTCATGTCAAATGGTCCGCCCGGCCCGCCCTGGCCGGGTTTGGACTCGCCGTGCTCGTCGGGGTCCTGGGGGCTGAACCCGAACGGCAGATTCGTCATAGCTCCACCGTACGCGGAGTGTGAGCAGCACGGGTACGCCGTGGGCCAACCTCGTCGGCTGCCCGTACGCTGTCGCTCCGTGAGCGAGCACGGGGACGCGGAAGTCAGCAAACCACAGCCACCGACCGAGCGCGACACGCGGGTCGAACCCGGCGCCGAGCCGGCGGGCGTCACGACCCAACCCCGGCGCTCCCGGCGGCCGTCCCGGCGCGCGTGGACGCTCATCATCAGCCTGGTGCTGGTTCTGGGGCTGGGCGGTGTCGGCGGTTTCGCGCAGGTACCGTTCGTGGCGCTCGGACCGGGACCGACGTTCGACACGCTCGGCAGCGTGGACGGCACCCAGGTGGTCACCGTCTCCGGGCACCCGACCTACCCGACGAGCGGTCAACTGCGCATGGTCACCGTCTCGCTCACCGACCAGGTGACCCTGTTCGGCGCCCTGGGCCTGTGGATGAGCGGCAAGTACGCACTGGCGCCGCGCGAGGACTACTACCAGCCGGGCGAGTCGCAGCAGCAGGTCGAGCAGCAGAACACCCAGCAGTTCCAGCAGTCGCAGAGCAATGCCGAGGTGGCCGCGCTGCGCTACCTGGGTTACCCGGTCGAGGTGCAGGCCGCGCAGATCGTCAAGGACAGCCCGGTAGCGTCGTTGATCCGCCCCGGCGACAAGGTGCTCAACGTCAACGGCAAGGCGATCAGCAGCGTCGAGGACGTGTACAACTCGCTGACCGACACGCTACCGGGCCAGGTCGTCGGGCTGACCGTGCAGACCGGCACCGAGGCACCCCGGTCGTTCAAGGTCAAGCTGGGCAGCAGCTCGGATCGCAAGCAGGGCTTCCTCGGCATCAGCCCGGCCGCGAACGCCAACACGCCGTTCAAGGTGAACATCAGCCTGGCCAATGTCGGTGGCCCGTCGGCGGGACTGATGTTCGCCCTCGCCGTGGTGGACAAGCTGAGCCCGGCCAATGTCACCGACGGCATGTCCGTGGCCGGCACCGGTGAGATCGACGACCTTGGCAACGTGTCACAGATCGGTGGCATCCCATTCAAGCTGGTCGCCGCTCGCGCTGCAGGCGCGACGGTGTTCCTCACACCGGCCGCCAACTGCTCGGAGGCCGAGTCCCAGGTGCCCGCCGGGCTGCGGCTGGTGAAGGTGACCACTCTCACCTCGGCGATCCAGGCGCTACACGACCTCAGTCAGGGCAAACCGGTCCCCGGTTGCTAATTTCCGCCGTCCCAGGCGGCGCGAAACCGGGTCAGTCGGGCTGACCGTCTTCGAGCGTATCCCGCAGCGCGTCGATCAGGTTGGGCGCCAGTTCGGGGTGTTCGACGATCTCGTCGGGGTTGTCGTCGTCGCCGCGCAGCCGCAGCACGCAGGCCGCCGAACCGTCCCGCAGTACCCCGGCGACCAGCCGGGCCTCACGGCGGCGCGGGTGCTCGGCGGCGATGCGCCGCATCCGGGCCGCCTCGGACTCGCCGGACGAACCGGAACCCGGACCCGCCCCGTTGACGGCCAACTCGGCCTCCGCCTCCGGCGGCAGCACGACGATCTCCTGGACCACCGCACAGCCCGACACGGTCGGCGGCCAGACGATCCCGGCGAGCACCTCGGCCAGGTCGGCGTCGGGCAGCGGTTCCTGGGCGACCGGGGTCAGATCGGAGTCCCTGTCCACCTGATCCCCGAGCTCCGGCTGCCTGGCCAACAGCTCGGCGGTCGGAACCAGGGCGAACAGCTGGGGCGGCTGGTCCCAGCCGGCGGCGGCGGCGAACTCCTCGACCTCGCGAATGACCTGGGGCAGCGGGACCGGAGAGCCGGCCGGTCCGGCGGGTTTGGCGGCTGGCATCGTTCCATCGTCGCATCCTGAAGGGACGACACGGACGCCGGCGGTGCCCGCAAACCAGGAACCCACGGCGACCTCCGTAAGGTTGAGCAGAACCTCAGCTCACACCGCACCCCAGGAGCGTGTTGCAGTGGCCACACGGCCGGCGGCCGGAATGCCGAAGCTGTCGCGGCGCAGTTGGATCTTGATCGGGATCGGCATCGCGCTGCTCATCGTGCTGATCAGCGGTTCGCCGCTGCTGAGCACCTACATCAGCTGGCAGTGGTTCGGCGAGGTCGGCTACCGCGGGGTCTTCAACACGATCGTGCTGACCCGGGTGGCTCTGTTCTTCGTGGTCGGCTTCCTGGTCGGCGGCACGCTGGCGCTGAACCTGGTCGTGGCGTTCCGCACCCGACCGGTGTTCGTGCCGGTGACCGGGTCCGACGATCCGCTGTCCCGGTACCGGTCGACCATCTCCCGGCGGTTGAAGCTGTTCGGCATCGGCCTGCCGCTGGTCATCGGCCTGATCTGCGGCGCGGCCGGCCAGGGCAGCTGGCAGCTGGTACAGCTCGCCTTCCACGGCTCCGGCTTCGGCACCACCGATCCGGTGTTCCACATCGACATCGGGTTCTACGCGTTCACCCTGCCGCTGATCCTCTGGCTGAAGAACTGGCTGTTCATCACGGTGACGATCAGTTTCTTCGGTGCGCTGATCGCGCAGTACCTGTTCGGCGGGATTCGGTTCGCCGGCCGTGGCGGGCAGCTGTCCACCTCCGCCCGCGCCCAGCTCGCGGCGCTCATCGGGTTGTTCGTGCTGCTCAAGGCGTTCGCCTACTTCACCGATCGGTACGAACTGCTGGACGCGGACAGCAGCAGCCAGTTCACCGGCGCCACCTACACCGATCTCAACGCGCTGATGCCGGCCAAGCTGATCCTGCTGTGCATCGCGGTGTTCTGTGCCCTGGGCTTCTTCGCTGGCATGTTCCTGCGCAACCTGCAGTTGCCGGCGATCGCGTTGGTGCTGTTGCTGCTGTCCAGCGTGCTGCTGGGCACCGCGTGGCCGGCGGTCATGCAGCAGTTCTCGGTGAACGCGAACGCCAACCAGAAAGAGGCCACGTCGATCCAGCGCAACATGCAGGCGACGACGCAGGCGTACGGGCTGACCTCGAACAAGATCTCCTACGTCAACTACAACCCCGCCAGCGCCGACCTCACGCCCGACCTGGTCAACTCCGACCAGGGCACGATCCCGAACATCCGGGTTCTCGACCCGAATGTGCTTTCGGCCACGTTCACCCAGCAGACGCACGGCCGGAACATCTACGGCTTCCCTTCCACCCTGAATATCGACCGGTACGCGATCAACGGGACCACCCAGGACTACATCGTCGCGGCGCGGGAGATCAACCCGCAGAGCCTGACCGGCGGCCAGCAGTCCTGGTTCAACGAGCACATGGTCTACACGCACGGCGACGGCTTCTTCGCGGCGCAGGCCAACGAGGTCGACAGCGGCGGCTATCCGGTCTACGCGATCAGCGACAGCGCCAACAAGGGCGACGGCCCGATCAAGGTCAGCCAGACCGGCATCTACTACGGCCTGCTGGACAACGACTACGCCATCGTCGGCAGCAACCCAGGTACCGCGCCGGTCGAGTACGACACCGACACTCAGAAGTCGACCTACAACGGGTCGGGCGGGGTGTCGCTGTCGAGCTGGTTCAACAAGCTCGCGTTCGCGATGTACTACGGCGACCGGAACATCCTGTTCAGCGACCAGATCGGGGACCAGTCGAAGATTATCTTCAACCGGAACCCGCTGGACCGGGTCAGCGAGGTGGCGCCGTGGCTGACCGTGGACGGCAGCCCGTATCCCGCCGTCGTCACCGACAGCGATGGCGCGAACCGCATCGCCTGGATCGTGGACGCCTACACCACCCTGCCCGACTATCCCTACTCGCAACACGAGTCGCTGGCGGCCGTGACGGGTGACTCGCTGACCGGCGTGGCCGAGCGCGGGCAGTCCGACCAGGACATCGGCTACATCCGCAACTCGGTCAAGGCCGTGGTGGACGCCTACTCCGGCAAGGTCACCCTCTACTCGGTCGACGACTCCGACCCGGTTCTGCAGGCCTGGGAGAAGGTCTTCCCCGGCCTGGTCCAACCGTCCAGCCAAATCCCGGCGGCACTGGCCGAGCACTTCCGCTACCCACAGGACCTCTTCAAGATCCAGCGGGACCTGCTCAGCCGCTACCACGTCACGAATCCGCAGGACTTCTACTCCGCCAAGGGGTACTGGAGCGTCCCGAACGACCCGACCAAGGGCGGTGACACCGCCACCACGGCCACGACCGCCAGCGCGGTGGACGGCCAGGCGAATCTGCCGCCGTACTACGTGACGGCGCAGGCGCCCGGCCAGTCGCAGTCCGAGTTCCAGTTGGAGAGCCCGCTCACGTCGTTCCAGAGCCAGAATCTGGCCGCCTGGGTGTCCGTGTCGTCCGATCCGTCCAACTATGGGCATTTCACGGTTCTGACGCTGCCCACGGACACCTCCACCCAGGGTCCTGTGCAAATGCAAAACCAGTTCGAGTCCACCGGCAAGGTGACCCAGGCCCGAACCCTGTACAACAACTCGAAGGTGACGCTGACCTTCGGTAATCTGCTCACCCTGCCGATCGGCGGCGGGATCCTGTACATCGAGCCGGTGTACATCCAGCAGAACAACGCCACCGGCTATCCACAGTTGGTGGACGTGCTGGCCGGTTTCAACGGCCAGGTGGGCTTCGAACCCGGTCTGCAGGACGCGCTCAACGACCTGGCCAAGGCGAGTGCGGCGGCACCGGCAGCGCCGAACACGCCGAGCGCGGCACCAAGCCCGACGACGACCACGACGACACCGTCCACGACGCCGCCGGCCGCCGCGAACCCCAGCCTGGTCCAAGCGGTCAACGCGATCTCCCAGGCCCTCAACGACCTGCAGGCGGCACAGAAGGCCGGCGACTACGCCGCGATCGGTAAGGCGTACCAGGAACTGCAGACCGCGATCAACCAGTTCAACACCGCGAAGGACAACGCCGGCAGTTCAACCGCGCCAGCCGCGCCGTCCCCCACCCCAAGCCGTTGACCAGCGACGACACACCCACGAGGGGGACGGCACAATCGTCTGTGCGGCGCCGTGTAAGCTGTATTTCACCGACGCGGGGTGGAGCAGCTCGGTAGCTCGCTGGGCTCATAACCCAGAGGTCGCAGGTTCGAATCCTGTCCCCGCTACAACGTTGGCTGAGACCGGGCGAGGATTGTTCTCGCCCGGTCTCAGTATTTCCTGGGTACCTCGTTTCCTGGGTACCTCTCGCGGGACTGTTTCCCGGTGTTCGATCGTCGCCTGGGCGGAACCGATCACGGATCAGCCGCGCTGCCGGTCCTTCTGGATCGTTTCGGCGATCACCTTGATCTTGTGCAGGCGCCGGTCCCAGGTCTGTCCGACGTCGGCGAGTTGGGCGACCGCGCGTTGGAACTGTTCGGCGTCCACGCCGTACCTCACTTCTCGCCCGGACGAAGTGGCGCTGACCAGCCCGGCGCGTTTGAGGACACCAAGGTGCTTGGTGACCGCCTGCCGTGTGATGGGCAGTTCACGACTGAGGCCGCTGGCCGTGCCGGGCCCGCCCACGAGCAGCAGGTCGAGGATCCGGCGCCGGGTCGGGTCGCCGATCGCCGCCCAGAGTTGGTCGTCGATCTCGATGCTCACGCCGTGATCATCCCGTGGTGAAGCTGACGGCGTAGACCGCGAGGTCGTCCAGGTGCCTGCGCCAGCCGGCGACGTGCTCGTTGTAGTACGCCTCCAGTTGCGCGGCCTCCCAGCCCTGCTCACGCATCCCCTCCTCGGTGACGGTCAGTAGTGTACCGTCGCCGTCCGGTACCAGGACGAACGTCACGAGCATCGAGTTGCTCGACGTCGGCGCCTCTCCGTGCGGGTAGACCCACCGGAAGGTGAACCGCTTGCCGGGCACGGCCTCGACGACGGTGAGCGGTGTCGTGAAGGGACGGGTCCGCGCGCGGTTCTCCCACGTCAGCACGCCGCTTCCGCCCGGCACCGGGTCGAGGTCGGCGTCGTTGGTCCACCACTGCTTGATGTGCTCGGGGCGACTGATCGCCTCGTAGACGACATCGGGTGAGGCGTCGATGCGTACCCGCGATGTGATCGATCCGTACTCCATTCCCACGGTTCCCATTCTGGGCCCGTGGCCTTCGGGCATGTCGATCAGCGTCGCGACCTCGACCGCGCCGCCGGAGGCGAGCGCCGGGCACCGGGCGGCGATCTTTTCGGCAGTCTGCCGGTCCGCGGCCGTGACCCTGCTGTACCCGGTCAGGTGCACAACGGACGCGCCGCTGCCGACGGTCGATGACTCGGCGACCGGGCTGCCGACATCGACGAGGTCCGCGCCGATACCGGTGAGCCACTCGTTCCAGTCGGCGATGTCCTCGCCGCTGTTCTGGTAGCCGTCGGGCGCGCGGTAGAGGAAGAGGAACTCCGGCATCCCCATCACCCCCGCTTCCCGGCGAGCGTGCCGGCGTAGGACTCGGCATACGACTCCAGGCGCTTGAGGAGTCCGGCCCATCCGTCGGAGTGGTCGTCGTAGTAATGCTCCAGGGCAGCGGCCTCCCACCCCAGCTCGCGCATGCCGGTCTCGGTCACCGTCAACAATGTGCCGTCTCCCCGCGGCGTGAATTCGAAGGTGACGAGCAGCGAGTTGTCGGATGTCAGTGTGGCGCCGACCGGCAGTAGTCCGGGCGCTGGCGGGGCGATCCAACGGAAGCTGAACCGCGTGCCGCGCACAGCCTCGACGACCGTGATCGGCACCGAGAACCAACGCTCCTGATCGCCGAAGCTCAAGTGTCCACTGCTGCCGGGCATCACGTCGTACGCGGCCTCGTCGACGTACCACTGGGTGATGTGCTCAGGGCTGCTGACGACTCCGTAGACCACATTGGGCGCGGCGTCGATGTAGATCGATGTCTCGATCGCTCCGTACTCCATTCCATCCTCCTTCATAGCAACTTGTGGTTGCACGTTAGTGGATGGTCAGGCGACATGCAACCATCTGTTGCATAGAATCAAGGTCGAGACGTGCGGCTTCCCCGGCTCGACGTTGCCGCCGCCAGAGAACTGAAATTTTCTGCGCCTCCGACGCCTCAGAGCGCTCGGACTGCCTTGACACGGCTCGTCTGAGCCGAGGATCATGCAATTCCCCAGACGCCGCCGCGGCCACCAGGCCACCTCGTCTGCAACTTCCTGCAACGACCACAGCGGCCGCCCGCTGGATCCGGTAAAACAACATCCAGCGTTTCGATATGTCACGCCGCGCTCGCGCATGCGAGGCGCCAGAGGAGGTCACGGTGGGCAGGACGTGGACGTCGCAAGACTTCCCGGTGGGCTTCTTCCACGATCTGCATGCGGACGAGAGCGTCAACTTCCAGCTGAACCGGCTGTACAACTGGTCCAACGACGCCACCATGCTGGACCAGATGCGCCAGGCGGCCGGCTCGATCCACAGCTACGACGACCTCATCCGTGAGTTCACCAGCCTCGGAGAGAGCGCCCACAACGACGGCGAGAAGCTGCGCGCGGCCCTGTATCTGCGGGGCGCCGAGTTCTTCATCCCCGAGGGCGACCCGAGCAAGCAGGAACTGCGCCGGCGGTTCATCGAGCTGATCAACGAGTACTACGAGATCGACGACACCCAGCACGAGCGCATCCCGTACAAGGACGGGTTCCTGTCCGCCTACCGCTACACGCCCGAAAGCCCCAGGGAAACCATCCTGCTCATCAACGGCTTCGACGCGTATATCGAGGAGTTGACGCGTTTCGCGCTGGTGCTCCGCGACGCCGGCTACGACGTCATCGCCTTCGACGGCCCGGGCCAGGGAACCGTCCTGGAGGAGTTGGGTACGCCCATGACTCCCGAATGGGAGGGACCCGTGGCCGCGGTACTCGACCACTTCGGGGTGGCGAAGGCGACCGCGATCGGCGCATCCCTCGGCGGATTCCTCGCGCTTCGCGCGGCGGCCTTCGAGAAGCGCATCACCAAGGTCATCTGCTTCGACATCATGCCCGACTTTTCCGCCTGCCTGCTCCGGTACATGCCCGATCGGCTACGAGCCATCCTCGCCGGCGCGGTGTCCTACGGCCAGGGCCGGCGGCTGATCAACCGGGTCTTCCAGCGTCTGGAAAAGCGCAGCCTGATCGTCCAATGGGGACTAGCGCAGGGCACGCACGTCATGGGATCCGATACTCCCTACGACTTCCTGCGCAGCACCCTCCAGTACCGGACCGCACCCTTCAGCGGCGCGATCGACCAGGACGTGCTCCTGCTTGCCGGCGCGGAGGACCACTATGTGCCGATCGATCAGCTTCCCAAGCAGATCGCCACACTCACCAATGCCCGGTCCATCACCGCGCGGTTGTTCACCGCACAAGAAATGGCTGCGAACCACTGCCAACTCGGCAACATCGGCCTCGCCCTGGATACCATGCTCGACTGGCTGAATCGCATCAACGCATCCACCGCGATGCTTGAGTCGTGACCGGCTGAACGTCAGAAGGACAGCGTCGTCCGGGGTGAATATCAAGTAATTTTGGCTAGCCCCACGAAAGGCGCACGAATGAGTAATATTGGTATCTTAGGAGTAGGCGTCGCGTTTCCGGCGCGCCGCGTTGGCGCCGCGAGCACGATTGAGAACTGGAAGAACTCGTCCGCCGAATTCGTTCAGGGCAGCCTCGGGATTACGAGTAGGGCCGTCCTGGCGAGCGACGAGGACGTCATAACTCTTGCCACCGAGGCCACCAAGCGTTGACTCGAACACACTGGCAAGGCGGCCGATGACATCGACGCCGTGTTCTTTGGCACGACCACCGGCTCCGAGCTGCACCGCGGGTCGAGCAACTGCCTGATGGACATGGTGACCGACCGGAATGAGTACTTCGCGGCGGACATCGCCGCCGCGGAGCGCTCTGGAACCGCGAGCCTGATCGCGGCGACCGGTGCGGTCTCCACCGGCATGGTGACGCGTGCCGTGGTCGTCGGCGCCGACGTTATGAGCAGGCATACCGCGCCGGGCGACCTGCGCGAATCGTACGAGGGAGCCGGTGCCGCGGCCTGTCTCATCGGCACCGACCCCATTCTGGAGTTGCAGGATGCCGCCAGCGTGAACTCGAACTTCCCCGCCTTCGGTCGCCCCGAGGACGAGCGGTTCACTCGCGCTCTGATGCCGATCGACTCTGGCACGACGGCTCTCGGGCTGCTGCGCCACACCAAGGCGGCGGTACAGCTCTTTCTGAAGAAGTCCGGAGCATCACTCGACGACTTCGATGCCTTCGTGCTGCCGCAGGCATTCCCGGCACAGGCGCTCATGGTGGCCAAGGCTGTCGGTATTCCGCTGCCCAAGATCGCGGCGTCGATCTTCGCCGGCGAGATCGGCGACACGGGTGCGGCCTCCGTGTTGATAGGGCTGGCGAAGGTGCTCGAATGCATCGGTCCGCGGAAACGGATTCTCGTCTGCAGCTATGGCAGCAACGCCGGTGCCGACGTGCTGGCCTTTCAGACGACCGACTCGATCGTCGAGTACCAGGATCGCGTGCGCGGTGAGGTGGATCGCCTGATTCAGCACAAGATCGAAGTGGAATACGCCGAAGCCCTTCGCCTCGAGCACAAACTGGCCAGTCCCAACATCACGCTCGGCGCCTTCAACTGAACGGAGGACAGCAATGACCTCAAGAAAGTCACGTGTCGCCATCATCGGAGCGGGCGCATTAGCAAATCCCGGGACCAGCCACCCGGAAATGGGCTTCAAGGAGATGCTGGTACACGCGGTGTACCAGGCCATCGCCGATGCGAAGGTGGAGCCCGCCCAGATCGAGGCGGCGTCCTACTCGTACACCGGCGAGAGCGAGATCGGCTTCGGCGGCATCTCACCAACCCTGAACGATGCCGTCGCCCTGTCACCGATCGCCGGATTCATCAACTGCTCGAACTGCGCCAGCGGCCACACCGCCTTCATGCAGGGCTGTGACATGGTCGAGAGCGGCAGGCACTCGATCGTCCTGGTGGCGGGCTTCGACAAGTCCACCGACGTGATGCCGTTCTTCGACTACGCCCTGATCAGTTCCGACTCGATGTACGACTACAACCTCGGCTTCTCGCACATCGACGCGGTGATGATGCAGGATGCCTACTTCAGCGCGAACGGGATCTCCCGCGAGAAGCGCGAGGCGGCGCTCACCTACTACGCGAAGTTCGCTCGCCAGATGGGTTCCCAGCATCCGTGGGCACACCGTTACAAGAAGCGGGTCCCCAGCGACGAGGATCTCCGCAAGCTGCCGCTCTTCGGTAGCTTCATGCAGACCGGCGAGGGCGCGGCCGCGTTGATTCTGGCATCGGAGGAAGTGGCCTCGCGGTTCACCGACAAGCCGGTCTTCGTGTCCGGGCGTTCCTACCTGACCACCTCGCACTACATCGGTCACCGTTACGACCCGAGCCTGCTCAACGGCATCGGTGACGATGCTGTTGGCGGTCCGGCCAGCGGACTTCCGCTCGCGTTGGCCTGCCAGGCGGCGTACCGCGAGGCCGGGATCAGGGCCCAGGACGTTGACACGCTCGGCGTCTACGACCAGGTCACGACGGAATTTGTCTCCATCGAGGCCGCCGGCATCTGCGGGCCCGGCGAGGGAGCGGATTTCATTCTCTCCGGTGAATGCGAAATCGATGGCACCGTGCCGCTGAACACGGACGGCGGCAACATCGGCCGCGGGTTCGCCGGCGGCACGGCAGGACTGTATCCGCTGATCGAAATCGCCAAGCAACTCAACGGCACGGCGCTCGGCGCGAAGATTAACCGGGCACTGAAGTACGGCCTGTCCACCTACCTCGGTGGTGGATTCGCCCACAATGTTGCCGTCGTCCTGTCCAACGAGTAGGTGGTGCACCGTGAGTGGTCAATATTCCGAGCAGCTGCACAACCCAACCGTCGAATCCGCGCTGCGACAGTGGCACGAGTATGACGGTCTCCATCGCCTGGTCGGAACCGAATGCGGCGCCTGTGGCGCGAAGTTCTTCCCGAAGCGTTTCGTCTGCGCGAAGTGCCACTCGACCGAGGTCAGCCCGCACCGGTTCAGCGGCAACGGAACCATCGTGAACATGGACGCGCAGTTTCTCCCCCCGGTCAAGCTGATGGGCTTCCGCGACGAGACGGACCGTGTCCTCGTCGCCGTGCAGCTCGACGAGGGCCCGGTGGTCATCAGCGAACTGGTCGACCGAGGGCACCAGCGTCCCACGATGGGCAGTCCGGTACGCCTGACCGTGCGCCGGATCGCGCGGTCGGGAAATGGTGATTTCCGCTACGCCTTCAAATTCGTCCTGGCACAGTCCGAGTCAAGCAGACCGACGCCTGCTGAAGGGACTGTTACGAAATGACCCAGGGGCTGCCGGCAACACCGTTACAACAACAGATTTTTGAGTTTCAGCGGCGCTTCCCCCGCAGCTCCGCGTACAATATATGCTATCTGTACAAGCTGTCGGGCGCGCTTGATCTGCCGAAGTTCCAGGAGACCGTACAATCCATTATCGACAGTAACCCGGTCTTCAGTTCGGTATTCGTTCACTCCGGGACCCAGGTCTTCCAGACCAGGTCGGCCAACCGGGTCCAGGTCGGCGTCCTGCCGGCCGCGGAGATGGATGAAGCGCAGCTTGTCGACCTGTTGCGCGCTCGGGCTCGGAAGCCGATGGATCTCACGACCGGCCCGCTCGCCGATATCTGTGTCGCGGTGGGCGCGACCGCATCGTTCTTCCTGGTGAACGCGCATCACGCCATCTTCGACATCAGCAGCCTCGAGGTGTTTCTCCGTCAGGTCGAGACGGGATACGCGAACGGGGCCGCCGTGACTCCGCTTCCCCAGTTTGACGAGTACCTGGCTCGGCCGCGGTGTACCGAACTCGTCGAACCGGCTCTCGGCCAGCTCAGGGAGCTTTTCGCCGGCTCGGCGAGCTTCGCCACCGACGGGGTGGAGTACACCACCGACGCCGACGGTGAGCAGGTCGGCCGGTGGTGGGACGACCGGTTGGAAATGGGACTGGTCACCAAGATCGCCGACAGGTTCCAGGCCCGTTCCTTCGACGTGCTGCTGACGCTCTACTGCTTCGTGCTGGCCCAGATGACCAACACAAGCCGGGTCACCGTCGGTGTCCCCTTCGCGAATCGTCCGGAGGAGCACCACGACACGATCGGCCTGTTCGTCAACACGCTGCCGCTGCCCGTCGATCTCTCCAAGGCCAGGACGTTCGGAGAACTCCTGCTGGGCACGCGGCGCAACCTGGCTCTGCTGCGATCGATCGAGTCGGTCGACGTGATCGGAAACCAGGGCAGGGTTCTGCCCGACGGAGATTCCGCCGGGCTCAACTGTGTGCTCACCTACTACAGCAGGTATCAAGGATTTCAGTTGCGCGACGTCCGGGTGGAGCGTGTCCCGGGCGTCGTCGTGGATCAGATGTTCCCGTTCTCGATCGTGTTCGAGAAGTCGGACCCGGACATCCTGATTCATGTCGCGGCCAGCCCGCGCTTCGAGGGCGTCGATTTCGGGTCGGTGTTCACCTCGCTGTGCGTGCAGGTCCTCGGAGCGGACGACATCGCGCTGACGGACCTTCGACTGCTCGACGATGAGTCGGAGGCGGCGCTGCTCTCGGCCGTCAACATGAGAAGCGTTGACTTCAGCGGTGACAACACGACCGTGGTCGACGCGTTCGAGGTGGTCACGAAGGCCAATCCCGATCGGGTGGCGGTCGAGTTCGACGGTGAGACCGTTACCTACCGGCAATTGGCATCGATGACCGATGCGGTGGCCGGCTATCTGATCGAGCACTTCCCGCAGCCCTACGTGGTCGTCTCCGAGCCGCCAAGTCATCGGCTGGTGGCGCTGGTGCTGGCCATTTTCAAGGCCGGAAAGACCTACGTTCCGGTCGACGACGAGATGCCCGATGACAGGCAGTCGCTGATCCTCAACTCGCTCAACGACTATGTCTACATCGGAACCGGCCCGCGCGCCCTGATGTCCGCGTCGGATCTGATCGCCCGCGCGTCCGCCCAGGTTCGGTCGGACGGGATCAACCGCGCTCAGGTCGACGAGACCGCCTACATCCTGTTCACCTCGGGCTCGACGGGCATTCCCAAGGGCGTGAAGGTCTCGCATCGCAGCATCCGGTCGTTGTTCCTGGCGACTCGCGAGGAGTTCGACTTCACCGTCGAGGACGTCTGGACGCTCTTCCATTCGTACAGTTTCGACTTCTCGATGTGGGAGATCTTCGGAGCCCTGACGACAGGCGGACGGCTCGTGGTCGTGCCCAGGCAGGTGCGCCGACTGCCGGACGCCTTCCATGAACTGCTGTGCGACAGGCAGGTCACGGTGCTGGCACAGACGCCGTCCGCCTTCTCCAATCTGATGCGGGTGGAACTGTCCAGAGCGGAACGGCGGCTTGGGTCGCTCAAGTACGTGTTCCTGGGCGGCGAGTACGTTGCCTACAACTCGGTGCGCGGCTGGGCCGAGCGCTACGGCGAGGATGCCCCCGAATTCGTCGGAGTCTACGGGGTCACCGAGTCGGCCGTCTTCTCCCTCATTCAGCGGATCGTGCCCTGTTACGACGACGGTCTGGGCCTGGTCGGCAGGCCCATCGCGAACTCGCACTGCTTTGTCAGCGGCCTGACCGGGCAGATCGTGCCACCCGGGTTCCTCGGTGAGATCGTCATCTGTGGGCCCGGAGTGAGCGAGGGCTACTTCAAGTCGGATCCGAGCAAAGAAACCCAGTTCGCTCCCCGCAACGTGGCGTTCGACGAGCAGTCGTTCTTCACCCGCGACCTGGGTTACGTGGACCGAAATCACGATCTCGTCTTCCAGGCCAGGAAGGACCACCAGGTCAAGATTGGCGGCCACCGCATCGAGCTTGGCGAGATCGAGAACGCGATCAAGGGTTTCGCCGGCTGCGCCGATGCCGCCGTGATACCCCATCGGTTCGCTGAGCGCGATGTCCGGCTGGTCGGTTACTACGTGCCGGACAAGGGTCTTTCGATATCGGCCGACGAGCTCCGCGCGCACCTGAAGAGCAAGATCCAGGGGTACATGGTTCCCGCCTTCCTGATGGAGATCCCGGCCAAACCCCTGACGACCAACGGCAAACTGGATGTCCGCGGTCTTCCCCTGCCGGAGGACAGTCAGGACACCGAGGAGGCCGGCACCACACCGGCCGAGCGGGTGCGGGACATCTGGCGTGTCGTGCTCAACAGGGGTGGCATTTCACTGTCCGACAACTTCTTCGACGTCGGCGGCTCTTCCCTCCTGATAACCAAGGTCTATTACAAGATCCTCGATGAGTTCACCCTTGACGCACATGAGTTCGGCATGATCGACCTGTTCGATCATTCGACTCCCGCCGATATCGGCGAGTTCCTGGGCACCATCCTGGATCTGCGCGGCGATTCGGTTAGGCGGTGACGAGATGGCACGATATGCGATCATCGGTTTGGCCGGCGTGTATCCGGACGCGGATACACCGGAGCGACTGTTCGAGAATCTTCTGCAGGGTAAAAACTCCATCCGTCGGTTCGACCGTGAGGAACTGCGGCGGTCTGGCGTACCCGAGGATGTTCTCGACTCGCCAAGGTTTCGGCCGTTTGGGACCGTGCTCGCGGACTTCGACAGGTTTGATGCCGACTTTTTCGCGATGAGCCCACACGAGGCTCGGATCACCGATCCGCAGCAGCGGATCTTCCTGAGTTGCGCCTACCAGGCGCTGCAGGACGCCGGATACGATCCGCTCGCCGTGGACGGCAGGGTCGGCGTATTCGGCTCGACTTCCGAGAATACGTACTTTCGTGAAGTCGTCATGCGCAGCGAGTTCTACTCGCCATTCGGCATCGACTATTCCGTGCCAACCGGAAACGCGCTCGACTTCCTGTCGACGAGAGTGTCCTACAAGCTCAACCTGACGGGGCCGAGCCTTACCGTGCTGAGCGCCTGCTCGTCCTCCCTGGTCGCTCTCACGGCGGCCATCCGGAGCCTCGATGCCGGCGAATGTGATGCCGCGCTGGTCGGAGGCGTCAGCCTCTGGTTGCCGCAACCATCCGGGTACATGTCGGCCCCGGGTGCGCCATTCTCGCAATCCGGACGCGTGTCGCCGTTCGACGACCAGGCCGATGGATTCATCCGCGGCAGCGGATGCTCCATCGTGGTGGTCAAGCGCCTGGCCGATGCCGAGGCGGACCGGGACCATATCTATGGCGTCATCGAGGGCTTCGGGATCAACAACGACGGCCGGCGGAAGGTCGGTTTCCTGGCGCCCTCGGTCGAGGGCCAGGTCGGGGCCATCAAGGCGGCGTTGGCCCAGGCGCGGATCGCTTCGTCTGATCTCGCCTACGTCGAGGCGCACGGAACCGGCACTCGCCTCGGTGATCCCATCGAGCTGCGTGCCCTCGGCCGCGGTTACGGCCGGACGGCCGACGCTGAGAAGCTGTGGGTTGGCTCCATCAAGGCGAACATCGGGCATCTGGACGCGGCCGCTGGCGTGACCGGTCTCGTGAAGGTGCTGATGATGATGAAGCACGGAGTCATCCCACAGCAGATCAACTATCGGTCGCCCAATCCGAATTTCAACTTCGAGGCGAACGGCGTTGGCGTCAGCGGCGAGAACCGGCCGCTTGGTTCCGGCACCAAGTACATGGGTCTGACCAGTCTCGGCATGGGCGGAACCAACGTTCACGTGATCGTTTCCAGCAGGGAGCCGGTCCAGCGAGTCGCCCAGCCAGGAACCTTCGTGTTCCCGTTGAGCGGTAGTACCCGTCCCTACCTGCTCCAGCAGTGCGCATCGCTCGCCGAGAGCCTGAACGGCTCGGACACTCCGTTGTCCGACGTGAGCTACACGCTCTTCCAGCGACTGGCGAGGGGAGAGCACCGCGCCTACTTCGTCGCATCCGACGTCGAGGATCTGCGCGGTCAGCTCAGCGCGTATGCACGGGAGTTCCCCGAGCGACGTTCGTCGGTGGACGCCGGACAAAGATGGCTGGCCAGCGGAAGGAAAGAGGACCTCGCCGCCGCGATCCCGGACGGATATCGCATCCCGTTGCCGCCCATCCGGTTCCTGGGTGAGCGACACTGGATCGAGATCACGCCACCCCCGGCTGCTGAAAAGAAACCGGTGGCTCAGGAGAAGCCGGCGGTCGAGGGTCGTTCCCTGCTGGACAGCGTGCTGGCCATCTGGTCGCGACACATCGGCAGGGACGTTTCCGCCGACGAGACATTCGACGATCTGGGTGGCGAGTCGCTCACCGCCGTCCTGATCGCCGGCCAGATCAGTTCCGATCTTTCCTACGAGGTCGACCCCAACACGTTCGACGGGGATCTGACACCGCGGATACTGGTTCGGCGGCTGTCTGGCGAAGGAACCGGGAGCGCGGAGGCCGCCGGCAACCCGGTCAAGCTCCGGGCCGGAACCAAACCGGTCGACGTGTACCTGATCCATCCCGCGGGCGGCAGCATCTTCCCC
The DNA here is from genome assembly GCA_036384655.1 of Pseudonocardiaceae bacterium. GTDB lineage: Bacteria > Actinomycetota > Actinomycetes > Mycobacteriales > Pseudonocardiaceae > DASVLX01. The sequence continues at coordinate 25,608 of DASVLX010000326.1, read as the reverse complement.
TATCGCAGGCTGATGACGGGCATCCAGACCGACGCGAACGTCTACGCGATCGGGTTCCCGCGATCCGTCGACGTTGACACATCGATCGGGAAACTGGCCGGGATCTACGCGCGGATGATCGCCGACACGTGCGGCGACCACCGGGTGGTACTTGGCGGGTACTCGTTCGGAGGAAACGAGGCCATAGCCGTCGCCGCCGAACTCCGAAAGTTCGATGTGGCGGTGCACGACATCCTGATGATCGACAGCATCGTTCCCGACGCCTACCTCGATTCGAATCTCACGGACGAGGAGTACCTGGCGAAGCTGCCCGAGATCCTGGGTTTCGCCACGGGCAACGGAAAATGGACCGGGGCGACCACCACCGCGCGATACGGTTCGGTCGAGCAGGCGATTCAGTCGGCGCGAGAGGCCGGGGTGGTGCCCGAGGGACTGGAGACCGCCGCGGCGCGGCGAATCTACCAGACCTGGGTGGCCAACCACCGGGTTCTGTGCCGGCAACAGCTCGCCGACGATCTCGATGTGCACGTCACGATTCTGTACGCCAATGAGCACCTGTCCGACGACCTGTACTCGTTCACCAGAATGCGACCCTTCGAGCCCGCGCAGTGGACAAAGTACTGCACCAGGCTGTCGACGATCGAGGTACCCGGAAATCACTACTCGATCTTCAGTGACGAGCGGTTGCTGGCTCAACTGCGAAGGCAGTTCCAGATCACGCTGCGTTCCATTGAGGAGCCGACCAAGGAGTCGATACTGATGGGAGAGACAACGAGGGTCTGAATAGGGCCTGTCCCGTGGATCTCCTCCCTGTGAGCGGGGATCGGCGTGGATGAGCCGCAAGGCGGAGGAGGTCCAGCTACCGGAGAGTTGTAACTGGGCCGACGACAACGCGGCGGATCGCCGCGCCGGCCCCGCGCAGCGGGTACGCGGATCCACGGGACAGGCCCTAAAACGAATCCGACTGATCGGTGAGGACCCTGCTGAGTCGTTGGGCCGCGGCGGGAATGTCAGCCTTGCCGGTGATCGCCTGTTCGACAACGAGGCCGAACGCGGTGTTCTGCATGAGGGCGGCAACGTCCGCGGAATCCAGCGCGGACGTTACCGTCCCGTCGGCCTTCCACCGGCGGGCGAGGCCGGTGAGCCGGGAACGGATCGCGGCGTAGTTCTCCGCGAGCATCTCGCCCAGTTCCGGGTTCCGGCCGGCCTCGCTCCATGCCGTGACGGCGAGCCGGGTCGACCGGAGCAGCGCATCCGGATCATGGGTCGCGGCGGACTCGGCGTCGGACTGGCGGGAGATCAGGGCTATTCCCTCCGAGAACGCCTGTTCCAGCGACCGTGGTTGCTCGTCATCGGCAAAGGCCCTGATCCGATCGAGCAGTGGATCCATGCGGGCCGTGGAGACCGCGCGGACGAGTTGCTCTTTCCCTCCCGGGTAATAGCGGTAGACGGTGCTCGACGACATGCCGGCCTCAGCGATGATCTCGTCCATTGTGGTGGCGTGAAACCCGTTGCGCGCGAAGCATTTCTCGGCGGCGCGCCGGATGTGATCCGCCTGACGCTGTCGGTGCCTGTCGCTAACCTTTGGCATCGATCGAGCATAGTCGCTCGACAACCCAAAACGAAACGATCGTTCTTGATACGGAAGACCGGCGAGTGTAGTCTCCACATAAAACGAAACCAACGTTCTGTTTTGGAGGTGCGCGGGTGTCGACGAACAGCGGTCCGGGGGGTGGACTCAGGACCCCCGGACAAAACACCCTGGTCAGCGACACCGAGGTGCTGACAGCGAGCAACACTACGTCCGGTCCCAGCGCTCACGCCGGGACTGTGCTGGTCAGCGGGGTGATCACCCAGCTGATGATCGTGCTGGACATGACGGTGATCGCCATCGCCCTCCCGAAGATGCAGACCGACCTGGGTATGACCTCGGACCAGCGGCCGTGGGTGGTAACCGCGTACACACTCGCCTTCGGCGGGCTGGTCCTGTTCGGCGGACGGCTGACGGGCGTCATGGGCATCCGCTGGGCCTACCGGGTTGGACTGGTCGGGTTCGCGCTGTCCAGTCTGGTGGCGGGTCTGGCACCGTCGTTCGCCGTCCTGGTCACCGCACGGGCCGTACAGGGCGCCTTCGGAGCGTTGCTCGCTCCCACGGTGCTCGCACTCATCAACGCGACGTTTACCGAGCCGACCGGACGGACCAGGGCGATGGGCATCCTGGGAGCCACGGGTGGGCTCGGCGCGGCGGTCGGACTGATGGTCGGCGGGGTCCTGACCGACACTCTGAACTGGCGCTGGTGCCTGTACGTGAACGTGGGAATCGCCGCCATCGCACTGCTCGTCTCGGCCCGCAGCCTCCCCCGCACACAGCGCAGCACCACCACCCGGATCACCGACGACATGCTGGGACTCATCTCCGGCTGCGCGGCGATCTTCAGCATTGTCTACGGTCTCAACCAGGCCCAGGAGCACGACTGGACGTCGCACTCGACGATCGCCTGGCTGGTCGCGGGCGGGGTGCTGGCGGTGTTGTTCGTGCTGAGGGAATGGCGCGCGCACGTGCCCGTGCTACCGCTGTGGATCATGACGCATCCCGCGCGTGGTGCCTCGTACACGGTGCAGTTCCTCAGCGGTGCCGCGCAGATGGGCGCCTTCCTGTACCTGACCTACTACTTCCAGGACTACCTCGGATATTCGCCGTTGAAGAGCGGCGTCTACTTCCTTCCCATGGTCGGTGCGCTCATTATCACCGCCATTGTCGGTGGCCGGATCCTCATTCCTCGACTCGGCGCGAAGGGGATGTATCCGCTCGGTCTCGCCGTTCAGGCCGTTGCCTTCTTCTTGTTTTCCAGGATGACGGTCGACTCCACCTACACGCAGGTGGCGTTGCCCAGCCTGATCGTCTACGGGATCGGTGTCGGACTGACCCTGCCGATGACCTTCAACGCCGGTACGCGGGACGTTCCGGAAAACAAGTCCGGACTCGCCTCCGCCGTTCTGAACGCCTCACAGCAGATCGGCTCGTCCTTCGGCATCGCGCTTCTCGCCACCTACGCCACACAGCTCATCAACGACTACATCAGAGACAACCAGGCCAGCGCGACCGCCAATGCCACGAAGGCGCTCATCGCGGCAGGGGCACCGCAGAACAGCCCGACCGGACAACGAATCATCAGTCAGCTTCGCGAGCAGTTCACCGCGCACGCCCAACTGCATGCCTACAGCGGCGGGTTCACGCTGCTGGTCTGGATCCTCGGGACCGCGGCCGTCCTGCTGCTCATCGCCGGTGTGACGTTCGCGGTGGTGGTGCGGTCCCGGCGGCGGGGCCAGCGCACACCAGTCTCCGCCGAGCCCGTGACCACCGAGTTCCCCGCCGCACCAGCGGAACCCACGACCGTCGAGTTCGCCGCGGCGCCAACGGCACTCTCGGCTCCGCCATCCGCCGAGAAGTGAGCGGACGCGTGCACAACGGCGTGCACGCGTCCGCACCCGCCGTTGTCGGCCTGATCCAGGGCGGGTCGGGCGATGCGGTAGCATAGAGACACCATCACGGAGAGCCGGTCGAGGCGTTCGCCTTGAGCAGGGTCTTCGGTGGCGGCACTGGCTCGCAGGAGTCAACGGCGCGGGGTGGAGCAGTTCGGTAGCTCGCTGGGCTCATAACCCAGAGGTCGCAGGTTCGAATCCTGCCCCCGCTACGAGTCTGGCCGGGAATCCAGGGGATTCCCGGCCAGAAAGCTGTTGGGGATTTGATCAGGCCATCGGCTGGGATGCTGGGACATGGGTCGCGACGAAGTCGAGCGCGGCCTTGGCCACCTCGGACCATCCGTGGTCGATGGTCAGGGCGTGGCCGCGGTTGGGTAGCTCAACCATCTCCGTGGGATCGGGGTTCTTCCGCTGATGCTTGAACTGACTGCGGGTCAGCGTCAGGGGAACGGTGTGGTCCTTCTCGCCCCCGATGATCAGTAGGGGTCCACGCTCCGGGTTGCGGGTGTCAACCTTGGTCTCGCTAAACGGGTTCAGGTTGGCCGCGATGGCCTGAAAGATCGGCACGCCTGAAGCGGCGACATGGAAGGTGTCGTGCAGCTGTCGCGCCTCATTGTCGTCAAGGGCATTGGCCCAGCCGTACTTGAACTGGTCGAGGGTAAGCGCGACCGCGCGACCACGGTTCGCCGGATTGCCCACCACTGCCGCGGACGACTTGATCGTGGACACCGGAACCGGTAGCACCCCCCGGAACGGCGCCGGATCGATGGCGACCGTGGCCGCGGCCAGCCCTTCACCGGCCAGTTTCTGTGCGATCAGCCCGCCGAATGAGTGGCCGATCACGACGGGCTTGCGCCGCAGTCGGCCGATCGCGGCGGCGTAATGGTCGGTGACCTGATTGACCATCTTCTTCGCGAACACCTCCGGATGCTCACGCGCCTCCGCGACGCTGTCCGGGTCATCCGGCCAGCCCGGGGCGACTGTGGTGTAGCCGGCGTCCTCGAAGAGGCCGCGCCAGCGGTCCCAACTGCTGGACAGTAGCCACAGGCCATGGATAAATAGCACCGGCTGGCGGCCAGCGTCGTTCGCCGCGTCCAGTTCATTGGTTTCGTGTGCGGTCAGCGTTCCGGTTGTATCGCTCATCGGTGCTTCCTCCCTCGTCAGTAAGGGGTGAGGGTGATGCGGTGAGTTACGCGCCGAGCACCGTGCCGTGTTCAGGAACGCCAAGACTGTTCGACGAAGGTGAGTTGTCTGCGCGCGCGGTGCTCCGTGCTGATCTGGCAAAGTTACCAGTGGCCGGTCCGCCTCGCTGGTGGCTGGAATGGCTCATGCTCATGAATACGCGCTGTCGCGCCGCCCAATTGATCGCTGTCGGCATGATGGCGGACGCCTTCGCGTGGTCAAGGTATCCGTTTGGCGATCGGCCATGACGCGGCGTCCTACCCGCAGCTCAACCGTGGTGAGGATCGCCGAGAATCTCAGGCTGTCCCCCCGCTTGGAGGATGGGGAGCAGGACCCGGTCGATGAGCTGCTGAAAGAACTGTGGATCAAAGGACTTGTGCTCGATGAGCCCGCGGTAGGCGGCCATCGACACGAGCGCCTGGCACGCGGTATCGATGTCCGCTGACACCGGCAACTCGCCCCACTCGACGGCGCGCTCGAGAATCGCGCGATTCACCTTCATCCACGCATCGAACGGGTGAGGGGACCTGGATGCAAGGAACTCCTGGTTGTCGGCGACGAACGAGCCGAGCCGACTGAGCACTCGAAGCTTGCGCTCGCTCTCCTCAATGGATTGCGGTTTCAGCACAGCCAGAAGATCCCCGCGCAACGAGCCGGTATCCGGGAGCGAGTCGAGCTCCAGATGGCTCCGACTCATCCACGACAGCGCCTCGCGCACGAGCTGAGTCTTGGAGTCCCAGCGCCGGTAAACGGCCGCCTTTCCGACACCGGCACGGGCGATGACCGCAGAGATGGTCATGCTGTCGAAGCCGACCTCGGCCAGGGTGTCGATCGTCGCCGCCAGCAGGCGCGCGTCGATGGAGGTATCGCGCGTACGACCCGATGCCATTTCCACCGCTCCTCCGACGTCGGGCGCCGATACCGCAGCGCCCGGTAGTCGCTTACCTAGCTTAGCCTCGCTGTATTGTGGAACCAGCTGGTTCCACATAAGTTGGCTGTACCGAGGCAAGGAGATGACGAGATGCCTGCAGCACTGATCACCGGCGGTCACGGGGGGCTCGGCTTCGTCGCCGCAACCCGCCTGGCCGCCGTTTCGAAGTCCGAGCTAGTCCTCGCCGGTCGCGACCTCGACCGGGTGCGCAGCGCTGCCGACCGGCTGCGCTCCGACCACGGTGTCACCGTGCATGCGGTGCGGCTGGACCTCGCCTCGCTAGACTCGGTGAGGGCCGCCGCTGCCGAGGTGCACGCGCTGGTCGACGATGGCGTCGTAGACGGGCTCAGCGCGCTGCTGTGCAACGCCGGGGTCCGGGTGCAGGGGGCGCCTTCGTACACCGTCGATGGCTATGAGGAGACCTTCCAGGTCAACCACCTCGGCCACTTCCTGCTAACCAACCTGCTGCTGGACAGCATCCGGGAGCACGGGCGCATCGTCTTCACCGCCAGCGGCACGCACGACCCTGGCCGGGTGGACGGTCGCTCGGTCGGCCGTGCCGTCATCCCGCAAGCGGACGCGCTCGCGCTGTGTGGGAAGGACGGCCACCCCGCGATCTCCTCGGGCAAGCGCTACACCACCTCGAAGCTGTGCAACGTCCTGACCGTCTACGAACTCGACCGGCGACTTCGCATGGCCGGCTCGACGCTGGAGGCGATCGCCTTCGACCCCGGGATGGTCGCCGGAACCGACTTCCTGCGCGCCATGCCTGCCCCCGTGCGCTGGCTCGGTGGCACCCGCTTCTTCACCGCGATGAACCGGCGGATGGGCGTCACGATCGGCAGTCTTGAGTTCTCTGGTGAGTCCCTTGGCCGACTCGCGGCCGAGCCAGAATTCGCCGAGGTCTCAGGGACGTACTTCGAATCGAACAACGGCGTCCTGCAAGCTGCACGCTCCTCCACGGCCTCTTACGACATCGGCCTCGCGACGACGCTCTGGGCCGATTCCGAGCGACTCGCGCAGCTCAGCGATGCGGATCACCCCAGGACCCTCGCTCGTCCCTAGTATCGGGTAATTGAAGTTTCATTCTTGATGAATGTCGTGCACTTTTTCCGTGCGCCTTGCTGATGATGACTTCGGCTGGTTTGGTCCAGGTGAAAGGTTCACAGTCGGTGTTGTAGGCGGCGATAAAGCGTTTGATCGTCTCGGTGAGTTGTTTCACGCTGGTGAAGCCGCCGCGTCGGATGGCTTTGCGGGTGATGATGGAGAAGAAGACTTCCACGCGCGCCGTCCGGGACCGAGATGGGTCCCACCGTAGCTGTAGGACCTGCGAAGCCTGGTGGAATCCCCTCTCAGTAGCGAATCGGGGCGAAGGGCTACGTCATCAAAGACCGCGCATTGCGTGCGACGAGGGCTCGGATCTCGTCGGGGCTGCGCTGTTGGGTGCGCAGGAGGTGCGCGATGAAGTCCGCCCGGGTTGGGGACAGCAGGAGGTGGGCGGTGAGGTCGGCGTCGACGTCCGCACCGGCTGCCATCAGCAGGCGCGTCATCAGCTCATGCACATAGGCGTATATGGATGTGGTGTAGGGGCTGGTCCGTGAGGACTCGTCGGCCATGTGAAGGGTGACGGTGCCGGTCTTGAAGACGACGATCGCGTCGAGGATGGCCAGGATCCGCTCGGCCGGCGGCGCGTCGGGGCCCAGAGGCGGAGGGCCGGATTCGATGGCCTCCTTCAGCGGACGCATCCTCTCGGCCACCACGGCGCTGATGAGCCCTTCGCGGTCGCCGAAGCGCCGGAACAGGGTTCCCTTGGCGACCCCGGCGGCGGAGGCGACCGCTTCCATCGACACGTCCGCGGGCGCCGAGGCCGCCTGCAGGAGGTCATCCGCGACCCGCAGGATGGCCGCGTGGTTGCGTGCCGCGTCCGCGCGCAACTCCGACATACCTGCCTCCTTGCTAAACGGACCGGCAGTCACTATTGTTCTAAGTCGACTGCCGGTCACAATCGTACCTGGAGGTTCTTACCATGCCCGCCACACCCTCGTCGGAGATCTTCGAGCGCGGCCTTCGCATCTTGGCGCAGGGCGACCTTGATGGCTGGTTGCGGTTGTGCGCCGAGGATGCGGTCTTCGAGTTCCCGTTCGCCCCGGAAGGCCGGCCGGGGCGCATAGTGGGGCGCGCGGCGCTGCGGGACTACATGCGGGCTTATCCCGGTCAAGTCGCGTCCCCATCGATCAGCAGTCTGCTGGTCCACAGCACCAGCGATCCCGAGGTAATCGTCGTCGAGATGGCGTTGCGCGGCATCCACCGCGCTTCGAACACGGTCCGCGAGTCGCTGTTCATCGCCGTCGTGACGATCAAAGACGGACTGATCACCGGGTACCGGGACTACTGGAATCCGAACGGCGCCCGGCCGATCTCCGACCAGGCGGCGTAGCGGCGACAGCCGGCCTCCGCTGATCAGCTGGGTGCGGTCGTCGACGGCACGCCTCGGCCGGGCTCGGACCACGACCAGCTGCGCTGGCTTGAGCGGGCGGACCTCGAATCCGTCAGATGGCTTCCGGCCGATCGGACCGCACTTCGGGCGGTCCGCGCCGCGCTGAAACCGCGCTGAAAGGCCCGGCGCACGAGCCGGGGTCGGGCCTCAGGGGTCAGAGGTAGTTCTCCAGGTCGGCCTGGATCTCGGCCGGCGGTACCGGCGGCTCGTAGCGCTTGATCACCGTGCCGTCGCGGCCGATGAGGAACTTGGTGAAGTTCCACCGGACATCGTCGGGCTCCTCGGCGGGGCGAATCCCGTCGATGCGCTGCAGGAATTCGACGGTCGCCGGGCTGGCCTCACCCTTGGGTGCCTCGGCGCGCAGGTACCTGTACAGCGGCGAGGCCTCGGACCCGTTCACGTCGATCTTGGCGAACACCGGGAACGTGACGTCGTAGGTGGTCTTGCAGAAGGTCTGGATCTCCTCGTCGGAGCCCGGCTCCTGCCCGAGGAACTGGTTCGACGGGAAGCCCAGGATCCGCAGGCCACGACCCCGGTCGGCGCGGTAGAGCGTTTCGAGGCCCTCGTACTGCGGCGTCAGGCCGCATTTGCTGGCCACGTTCACGATGAGCAACAGCTTGTCCTTGTAGTCCCCGAGGGACACCTCGTTGCCGTTCGCGTCGGCGACGGTGTAGTCGTACACGCTCGTCATTGATCCACCTTCCAGGAGATCCAGAGGCTGGTCATCGGGCAGAGTTTCGCTGACTAGCGAAACGCGTCAGCCCGTCTCCTGATTCCGGGTGGGCGTTCCGAGGCTCAGGCGGACGGGCGCGCCACGCTGGCTTCGGCGGGCACGGCACGCGCGGCCGGCGCCTCGGTCACGTCCTCGGTCACGTCCTCGGTCACGTCCGCGGCGGGCTCCGGATCCGTGGTCGTGAGCAGCGGCCAGAGCCCGAAGAAGTTGGCATGCGCCGCCAGCAGCGGGAAGGTCAGCGCCAGCGTCGCGCTGGCGATCCAGACCTGCTCCTGGTACATCGGTGGGCCCCACACGATTCCCGCGTGGCCGACCTCCACGGCGCGCCGGTAGAGGAACACCAACGCGACCCCGAGAGCCGCGCTGAACAGCGTCGACGCCACGCCCCGCGCGATCCGGTTGGCCAACCCACCGAAGATCGAGTCGCGGAAGACGACCAGCGTGATCAGCCCGCCGAACAGCAGCGGCACCGGCACCCACACCAGGATGTCGACCGGGTCGGCGTCGATCACGCCGCCGACACCGAACAGCAGGCCGGCCCAGGCCAGGCAGAGCGCGGTCCAGGTCAGGCCGCGCCACGGCTGGGTCAGCCGCGACAGCCCGAGGAAACCGAACGCGGGAGGCAGGAACATCCCGGTGAGGGCGGTGACCAGGAAGGTCAGGATGTGCCAGGCGTCGAAGGGACCGTTCGGCGTTGCCGCGCCCGGCTCGGGCAGGAAGCGGAAGTTGAACAGTCCATAGTAGACGGCCAGCGTGACGCCGTACACCGAGACCAGCAGCGCGGCCGTGGCCACGAATCGGTTGCGGATGAGGGTGAACGGCCATGCCTGCCAGATGTTGGCCAGCCAGAAGGCGAACACCACGGTGATGATGCTGAACATCGACAGCTGCGGGGTGCCCAGCGGGCGTCCGGCGCCGACGGTGTTCTCGGTGATCAGCTCCACGACCACCGCGACGGCGAGGTTGACCAGTAGCAGCACCGTGCCTCTGGCCAGGCGTGACCGCCGCGCGAGCCACCCCTCGGTGCGTCCCGCCCACATCGCGTCCAGCACGATCAGGGTCGGCAGCACGGTCAGGATGAAGATCGCGACCGGGCCGGTGAGGGTCCCCACCGGCAGGGCGGTCGCGATCAGCAGGCACGCGGCGACGATGACGACGGTCGCGGTGGTGCCGTTGCTGCGCGCCAGGGCGGTGGTCGCGGCGGGTGTCATGGTGGCCTCCTTCGGTCACGGTGATCTCGCTGCACCCCGCGGAATCTTGCCGAGAGTCTCGTAATACGAGACCATCAGTTCGGGATACGCGCAGCACCGTAATTCACGTCACAGTCGTTGGCAATGCCCGGCGGGAAAGGAATCTCGATGAGTGAGACCGTCGGTCGGGGCGATCGGAGCGGGCCGGAGGCGGCTGGGCAGTCGGCCGGACAGTCCGCGGGGTCGCGGATCGCGGTCATCGCCAAGGCGGTCCGCGTCCTCGACGCGGTCGCGGACACCCCGCACGGCATGACGCCGTCGGAGCTCGCGGCGGCGATCGGAACCAACCGAAGCACCGCCTTCCGCCTGCTGACCTCGCTGGAGAGCAGCGGCGGCCTGCTACGCCGCGACCCGGTCAGCGGCCGGTACCGGTTGGGGCTGAAGCTGCTGCGCTACGGCGAGGTGGTGCGGGGCGGCGTCGGCATCATCGGCGTCGCCGAGCCGGCCATGCGGGCCCTCGGCGAGCAACTGCGGCAGACCGTGTACCTGTCAATCCGCGACGGCTGGGGTGCGACCTGCCTGCACCGCATGTCCGGGCCGGAAGTCGACGTCCTGGCCTGGAAGACCGGCCAGTGGCTGCCGCTGCACGTCGGCGCCGGGCCGCTGGCACTGCTCGCGGCACTGCCGGATCGGGAGGTCGAGCGCTACCTGATGCTCGGCCCCGAGCGCCAGACCCGGCACGGCATCGTCACGCCGCAGGAGATCCGCGTCGAGGTCGGTCTCATCCGGCGGCGCGGCTGGTCACTGAACAGGGAGGCCCTCACCGAGGGGGTCGCCTCCCTCGGCGTGGTCGTCCGTGACCGGACGGACGCGCCGATCTGCGCACTGTCGGTCGCCGGCCTGGAGAGCCGCTACCGCGGCAAGGAGCTCGACCGCACCGCGGCCACGGTCGTCGACGCGGCCGCGGAGCTGGGCCGGCGGATCACCGGCCGATAGTCCCGCGGCCTCGCCGTCGTCTCCGGGCTGCCGACTAACCTCCCTTCGGTGGCCAAGAAGACTGCCCACGGAGGTACCCCCGCGACGGTCGCGCTCACCCGCGCCGACGTCCAGTTCGAGCTGCACCCCTACGATCACGACCCGCGCGCGAGCTCGTACGGGCTCGAAGCCGCCAATGCCCTGGGCGTCGACCCAGCCCGCGTCTTCAAGACCCTGATGGCGAATCTGGACGGACACCTCGTGGTCGGGATCGTGCCGGTCGCTCACCAGTTGGATCTCAAGGCACTCGCCCGCGAACTGGGCGGATCGAAGGCGGCGATGGCGGATGTCGCGGCGGCCGAGCGGGCCACCGGCTATGTCGCCGGCGGGATCTCCCCGGTCGGGCAGCGGCGCGCGCATCCGACCGTGCTCGACTCCTCCGCGCTCGACCACCAGACGGTGTACGTCTCGGCCGGCCGGCGTGGCCTGGACCTGGAGATCGCGCCGGCCGACCTGATCCGGATCACGTCCGCGAAGGCGGGCCCGATCGCCCGCTGAGAGTGGTGGCCCCGGACCGGCCCAGCGTCTCCAGGAGCAGGTCGATCAGGGCGCGCGCGGCGGCGCCGAGCGGGCGTTCGGCCTGCGTGGCCAGGGACAGCGGCCAGTCCAGGTTCGCTCCCGTCACCGGGATGACCGCGACGCCGCTGGTGCGGGTGGTGCCCTCGACGATGAAGCGGGGCAGGAGCGCGATGCCGAGCCCGTGCCGGACGTAGTCGGTGGCGGTCGCGACGTCGGTGATCTCGATGGTGACTCGGCGCGAGAGCCCCGCGGCGGCGAACGCCCGATCGCTGACCGTCCGGTTTCCGTACCCGGTGGGCGAGTCGATGAAGTCCTCGTCGGCCAGTTCCTCCAGCGCGACGGAGCGTCGGCAGGCCAGCGGATGAGCGGACGGCACGGCCAGGTCGAGCACGGATCGGGCCAGCTTGGTGAGGGCGATGCCGGCCGGGCGGGGGCCGGGGTTGGCGACGAAGGCGACATCCAGGCGGCGCTCGGTCAGCGCGTTGATCAGGCCCTGCGACCCCGATGGGGCGGCCATCGTGCGCAGATGGACGCCCGGGTGGCGACGGTGGTACTCACCGAGCAGCGCGGGCAGGTCGATCAGCTTGATCGAGGTCATCGTGCCGATGCGCAGGCTGCCGCGCAGGGCGCCACGGACCTCGGCGACGGCGTCGGCCGCGTCGCGCGCGGCGTCGAGGATCGCGCGTGCCCGCGGCAGCAGTTCGGCACCGGCGTCGGTGAGCAGCACCCGCCTGGGATTGCGGTCGAGCAGCGGCGCGCCGAGTTCCTGCTCCAGGGTCTTGACCGCCGCCGACACGGCGGACTGGACGATGTGCAGCCGGCCGGCGGCGCGGGTGAAGTTCTGTTCCTCGGCCACGGCCACGAAGTACTCCAGATGACGAAGCTCCACCTGGCGAGTGTGCCCCTGACCATCTGATATCGCGATGATGATCAACGAAATCTTTCGTTGGACACGATAGCTGTTTGGAACTCACAGTAGATGGCGACCCATGGCATGACATCGGCGACCGGAGTGATCCATGTCCTCGTCCACCGGCGGCACGGCGCAGGCGATCGCCGTCCCGGCAACCGCGAGCACGGCGGGTAGCCGTCGGCACGGGGCCGGGTTCTGGCTGATCGCGCTGGCCTTCGCGACCGCGATGGCCTTCTCGACCGTCCCCACTCCGCTGTATCCGCTGTACATGGCCCGGGACGGGTTCTCGACGTTCATGGTCACGATCGTCTTCGCCGCCTACGCGGTGGGCGTGATCATCGCCCTGATCCTGGCCGGGCATGTGTCCGACTGGCTGGGCCGCAAGACGATCCTGATCCCCGCGCTGGTCCTGGAGCTGGTGTCCGCCGCACTGTTCCTGACCGACCCGGCGCTGCCTGTGCTGATCGTGGCCCGGCTGGTCAGCGGGCTGGGCATCGGCCTGATCACCTCCACGGCGACGGCCCATCTGCACGAGCTGAACGCGGCGCACCGGCGGGCCCCGTCCCCCCAGCGGTTCGAGATCGTCTCGACCGCCGCCAACATCGGCGGGCTCGGCTTCGGACCGCTGATCGCCGGTGCGCTGGCGCAGTGGGTTGGCCTGCCACTGCTCGTGCCGTACGCGGTGTTCGCCGCGCTGCTGGTGATCAGCGTCGTCGCGGTGCTGCTCACCCCGGAGACGGTCGCCGAACAGCCGGTCAGGCCGGCCTACCGGCCGCAGCGGATCAGCGCCAACCACGGTGACCCGGCCGGCTACATCGCCGCCGCGGCGGCCGGGTTCACCTCGTTCGCGATCTTCGGCCTGTTCACCTCCGTCGCGCCGGGATTCGTCGCCGGCACCCTGCACCACCCGGCCCGCATACTCGCCGGCGTCATCGTGTTCGCCGTGTTCGGCGGCGCGGCCATCGCACAGACCACGACCGTCCGCATGACCGCCACCGAGAAGCGGTACGTGGGGCTGATCGCGCAGGCCGTCGGTGTCGTCACCCTCGTTGCCGGGATGTACACCGCCAACCTTGCTGCTTTCCTGGTAGGCGGAGTCGCGGCCGGGATCGGTGCCGGCGTGCTGTTCAAGTCGGCGATCGGCAGCGTCGTGGCGATGGCGGCACCGGCGAAGCGGGGCGAGGCGCTCGCCGGGCTGTTCCTGATCGCCTACCTGGGGATCACGTTCCCGGTTATCGGCATCGGGGTCGCGGTTCGCAGTGTCGCGGCCACCACGGTGATGACCTGGTTCGGCGGGATTCTGCTGGTGGTGCTGGTCGGCGTGGCCGTGCTGGCCCGCCGCGGCACAAGAGTGACAACACGACCGTAGAGAGTGAGGCCCCATGCACCCCAACGCGCGAGCGTCGGCCCTGGCCGTCCAACAGGACATCCGGGCCACCACGGCACGTTCCTGGGTGCTCGGCCTGACCGCCGCGGCACAGTTCGTGCTGCAACTGGATTTCAGCATCGTGAACGTCGCGCTGCCCACCGTGCAGCGCGAGTTGAGCTTCAGCGCGTCCGGGCTGCAGTGGGTCGTCACCGGCTACGCCCTCACCTACGGAGCGCTGCTGCTGGTGGCCGGTCGCGGCGGGGACCAGATCGGACACCGACGCGCGATGCTCGCCGGCCTGACGCTGTTCGCGATCAGTTCCCTGGCCGGCGGCCTCGCCGTTTCGGCACCGATGCTCGTCATCGCCCGTCTCGTGCAGGGCGGGTCGGCGGCCCTGATAGCGCCGGCGGCCCTTGCGTTGCTGGTCGACGCCTACCAGAGCCCCGCCGCCCGGGCGCGAGCGCTGGGCATCTTCCAGGGCAGCACGGCCGCCGGTGCGACGGCGGGCATCGTGCTCGGCGGCGTGCTCACCGAGTATCTGGGCTGGCGGTCGGTACTGCTGGTCAACCCGCCGGTCATCGCGATCCTGGTCGCGATCATGCTTCGTCGGCTCCCCGCCCGGGACATGGACGAAACCCGCGACTCGGCCGTCGGCGCCGGCGCCGCACGACGGCTCGACGTCGCCGGTGCGGGACTGATCACCGCCGCGATCGCCGCGCTCATCTTCGGGCTGTCCGAGGGCCAGTCGCGCGGCTTCGGTAACCCCGAGGCCATCGCCACCCTGGCCGCGGCGGTCGTGCTCGGCGTCGCGTTCGTCTTCGTCGAGCGGCACGCCCTCGAACCGATGCTGCCGACCGCGTTGCTGCGCAACCGCCCCAGGGCCGCCGCGCTGACGGTCATGTTCCTACTCGGCGCGGTCGTGGCCGGTTATGTGTACTTCGTGTCGCTGTACCTGCAGCGGGTGCTGGGACTGTCGGCTCTGATGACCGGCCTGGCCCTGGTGCCGGCCACCGGCACGGTCATGGTCACGTCGGTGTTCATCACCCGTCGCCTGCTGCCCCGGCTGGGTATCCGGTGGACCCTGCTCACCGCGCTCGTGCTCATCGTCGGCGGCCAGGTCTGGCTCGCGCAGATCTCCCCGCACGGCAACTACCTCGCCGACGTGCTCGGCGGCATCCTGTTGACCGCGGCGGGCATGGGGCTGGCGTTCCCGACCGCGTCGTTCGTCGTCACGTCCGACGTGCCGGCACAACAGCGCGGTGTGGCCGGCGGCATGCTCGTCACCGCCCAGCAGGTCGGTTCCGCCGTCGGCCTCGCCGTCCTGGCCATCGTGGCGGCGGAGCACACCGAACAGACAGGTTCGCTGACGGCGGGCTACGGCCTGTCCTACCTGATCGGTGCGGGAATGGCGCTGCTGGCCATCGTCGCGTCCTTCGGCTGCCTCCATGCCAATAGCCGGCAAGGCAAGCTGTAGAGGCGCCAATCCGCACGGAGTTCTCGGTCAGTCGAATGTCGCACCCGTGCGCGATGATGTCTGGCACGCAGTGCTGGGCGCGGACGGAGGGGTGGCGTTGTATCGCGACGAGGACGGGCTTGTCGTCGGGCCGACCGACCTGACCAGATTCCTGGCGTGCGAGCATCTCACCGCCCTCGATCTCGACGTCGCGTTCGGCCGGCGGGAAAGGCCGTACGAGGCGACCGACGAGCTGCTGGAACTGTTGTTCACCAAGGGTTTGGAGCACGAGAAGCGGTATCTCGAATCGTTGCGGACCAGCCACGAGGTGGTCGAACCCGGGACCGAGGGACCCATCGCCGAGCAGGCCGCCAAGACCGAGGCGGCGATGCGCGCGGGCGCCGAAGTGATCTACCAGGCGGCGTTCTTCCACGCTGGTCAGCGGGGCTACGCGGACTTCCTGCTGCGCGCCGACCGGTCATCCGACCTCGGAGACTGGTCGTACGACGTGGCCGACACCAAGCTGGCGCGCCGGCTCACGGTGCCGGCGCTGCTGCAGATGGCGACCTACGGCGAGCACCTGCGTCGTCTTCAGGGCCGGCCGCCACGGACCCTGACCGTGGTCGCGGGAGACCGGGAGCCGCACGACTTTCCGTTCACCGCGGTCGAGGCCTATGCCCGTCGGATCACCGCTCGGTTCAATGATTTCCTCACCGCGCCGCGCGTGACCCGCGCCGAGCCGGTGCCGCACTGCGAACAGTGCCGCTGGATCGTGGAGTGCACCCGCGGCTGGCGTCGCGCCGATCATCTGTCCTTCGTGGCATTCCTCGGCGGACGCCAGCGAAAGCTGATCGAGGGCGCCGGATTCACCACGATGACGGCCCTCGGCGCGGCCTCCGTCGACGACCTGCCGCGCGAGATCAACCGCGCGGCTCGCGAGCGAATACTGCGACAGACGAAGCTCCAACTGCGCGAACGCGAAACCGGCCAGCCGTCCTACGAGTTGCTGGAACCCAGCGCGGGGCTCGGTCTGCTGGCGCTGCCGGAACCCGACCCGGCGGACCTGTACCTGGATTTCGAGGCCGACCGGTACATCGAGCCGGACGGACGCGAGTACCTCGCCGGAATCGGCGACACCAGCGGCACATTCACCGCGCTGTGGGCGCATTCCCTCGAAGAGGAACGCGTGCTCACCGAGCGGCTGATCGACCGCATCCTCGACGCCTGGCGGGCCCATCCCGGCATGCACGTGTATCACTACGCGCCCTACGAGAAGGCCGCGCTGCAGAGGCTGACCAACCGACACGGAACCCGCGAGGCCGAACTGGACATCCTGCTGCGCGCCGAGGTACTCGTGGATCTCTACGCGGTGGTCCGCCAGGGCCTGTTGATCAGCAAGGAGTCCTACTCCATCAAGAAGTTGGAGGGCTTCTACTGGGGCGCCGAGCGGACCAAGAACAGCGAGGTCGCCGAGGCGCTGTCCAGCGTGCTCGCCTACGAGCAGTGGCTGCTCGACCATGATCAGGCCCATCTGGACGCGATCGAGGCCTACAACAAGGACGACGTCGACTCGACGCGGGATCTGCACCGCTGGCTCGAACATCGTCGCGCCGAACTGGCCGCGACTCGCGGGGTTTCTCTTGACCGGCCGACCCTCGAATCGCCGGAGACCCGTGAACCCGGTGACGCCGAGCGAGCGGAACAGGAGCTGTCCCAACGACTTCTGGACGCCGGCCATCAACTTCTCGCTGGCCTGGTTGGATTCCACCGCCGCGAGGACAGGCCGGCGTGGTGGGAATTCTTCCGCTACCAGGATCTGACCGATGACGATCTCATCGCGGACGCCACCGCGCTGGGCGGCCTCGGTGAGCCGACCTATCAGTGCGACGACAAGCGATCACATGTCTGGCGTTACCCGATTCCGCCGCAGGAAACACGTTTCGCGGTGGGTGACACGGTCTTCGACGTCGACGAGCGCAGGCGAGTCGGCACGATCACCGGCCTCGATCTCACCGCCGGATGGGTCGATCTCCGGTTCGCGAAGAAAACTCCCGCGCCGCAATCGCGCGGCCTCCAGCCGGAAGGTCCCATCAATACCGACACACTGCGCGATGCCATCGCGGACGTGGGTGGGAAGTCCCTCGTCGGCGTGGAAACCCTCGCCCAGCGGCTGATCGACCGGGTCGTACCCGGCACCCTGCCCGCCCGTCCGGACGAGACGCCGGCCGACGCGTTGATCCGGATAGGCACCGCACTGGATGGCGAGATTCTCGCCGTGCAGGGACCGCCGGGGACCGGAAAGTC
Source organism: Pseudonocardiaceae bacterium (assembly GCA_036384655.1). GTDB lineage: Bacteria > Actinomycetota > Actinomycetes > Mycobacteriales > Pseudonocardiaceae > DASVLX01. The sequence continues at coordinate 7,999 of DASVLX010000326.1, read as the reverse complement.
GCACAATGCCGCGAGGTTGATCGCCGCACTGCTGGATCAGGGCAAGCGGGTGGGCATTACGGCGCTGTCGCACCAGGTCATCGGCGGTTTACTCCGGAAGGTCGAACGGCCCGCGATCCAGAAGGCGACCAAGAATCAGTGGTGCGGCGCCTCGGATGTCGAATGCACCGACGACGGCAAGAAGATCGTGGCGGCTCTGGCGGATGGCCGGCACTCGCTGGTCGGCGGCACCGCCTGGCTGTGGGCACGCGACGACATGCGGGAGCGCGTCGACGTTCTCGTCGTCGATGAGGCTGGCCAGTTCTCGCTCGCGAACACCGTCGCCGTGGCGTCCAGCGCCCGGTCCCTCGTGCTGCTCGGCGATCCGCAGCAGCTCACCCAACCGACACTGGCCGAACATCCCTTCGGTTCCGGCGTTTCCGCGCTCGAATACCTGCTCGATGGTCACCCGACGATCCCGCCCGAGCGCGGCATCTTCTTCGACGTCACCTGGCGCATGCACCCCGAGGTCAACGACTTCGTGTCGACCATCTCCTATGAGGGCCGGCTGGCCAGCCGACCCGGCACCGAGCGCCAGACGATCAGCGCGTCCGGGCCGTGGCGGGGTTCGGGCCTGCGGTGGGTACCGGTCGGTCACACCGCCAACAGCACCTCGTCCGCCGAGGAAGCGACCGTTGTCGCCACGATCGTGGCCGAGTTGCTCACCGGCGACTGGACCGACATGGATGGCGTCACGAAGCCGATCACCGCCAGGGATGTCCTCGTGGTCGCGCCCTACAACGTGCAGGTCGCGACCCTCAAGGCGGTGCTGCCGAAGGATGTCCGCGTCGGCACGGTCGACAAGTTCCAGGGACGCGAGGGCGCCGTCGTGATCTACTCCCTGACGTCGTCCACGGCCGACGACGCGCCGCGCGGCCTCGGATTCCTGTATGACATCCACCGGCTCAACGTGGCCATCTCCCGGGCCCGCGCACTGGCGATCGTCGTCGGCTCCCCCGCACTACTCGACGCACCCGTCGAGCACCCCGAACACATCCCCCTGGTCAACGCCCTCTGCCGCTACGTCGAAATGGCCAAGACCGTCTAGCACGACATCAGGTAGTGTCGTCACCGAACTGCCCCGGATGACCGCTGGCCTTGGCCATGTCGCCGGGGCTACGTCTTTTTCGAGGCAGTGGTCGGCAGTGCGGCGTTGGCGGGGTGGAACTCGGCGAGGATGAGGGTGCGGACGGCGGCGGTGACGGGAGTTTCGGCGGCGGTCGCCCAGGCGAGCGCTAGTTCGATCGTGCCCGCGTCCACGACGTCCCGGAACTTGACGCCGGCCAGGGGCAGCGCCCGCACGGCACCGGGCACCAGCGCGACGCCCAGCCCGGCCGCGACGAGCGCCAGCAGCACCGAGGTGCCTGGCGCATCGTGCTCGCGGCGCGGCACGAATCCCGCATCGCGGCACCGCTGTAGCACCACGTCGTTGACGATGGAGTCCTTGTCCGCGAAGCCGATGAACGGCTCGTTGCGCAGGTCAGCCAGGGCGATCACCGGCTCGGCCGCGAGTCGGTGATCCGCCGGCAAGGCCAGCACCAACGGCTCGATGTCCAGGGTCTGGACAGCGATCTCCTCGCCAACCGCCGGCGGCCGCAGGATGCCCAGGTCCAGGGTCCGGTCGCGGAGCCGTTCGCACTGCGCGGGGGTCAGTAGGTCGGCGTGGATCTCCAGTGCCACCTCGGGCAGCTCCCGTTTGATGGTCCGCGCCAGGTGCGGCAGGTGGGAGACCACGGCCGTGCCGGTCAGCCCCAGGCGCACCAGACCGTGCCGGCCGTCGGCGATGCTTCGCACGCCGCGCACGGCGGCGTCGGCACCGTCCAGCAGCCGACGCGCCTGGGCGTAGAGAAACTCGCCTGCCTGAGTCAGTGCCACATGCCGCGTCGTCCTGGTGAACAGCGTGGCGCCCAGCTCGGATTCGAGCTGCCTGATCGCCTGCGACAGCCCCGGCTGCGCCAGGTGCAGTCGTTCGGCCGCCTGCCCGAAGTGACAGGTCTCGGCCACCGCCGCGAAGTACCGCAACTGCCGTAGTTCCATCGTCATCTTCCCAACCGATCACCGACCATGACGTAACACAGTCTGATTGATAAGCAGCTTCAATGAGTTGGAGCCTGGGTGAGGACTAGGTATCTGCCTGGTGTGACGGCCGACACGCGGGATGCACTCTCGTCGGTACCACCACTGACGTTGGAGGCAGCACCCCATGACTGACACCCTTGGCGGCCCGACCAGCCGCACGCGGCTGGCCGAGATCCTCGCCGACGCCGTGATCGAGGACCGGGAAGCCGGCGTCTTCCGCGCGAACCGCCGTATCTTCACCGATGAGGAAATCTTCGAACTGGAGATGAAGTACCTCTTCGAGGGCAACTGGATCTACCTGGCGCACGAGAGCCAGATCCCCAATCCCGGCGACTATTTCGCGACGTACATGGGCCGCCAGCCGGTCATCATCACCCGCGACAAGGACGGCGAGCTGCATCTACTGATCAATGCCTGCTCCCACCGGGGCGCGATGATCTGCCGCCGCAAGACCGACAACCGGATGACGCTGACCTGCCCGTTCCATGGTTGGACGTTCCGCAACGACGGCTCGCTGCTGAAGATCAAGGACCCCGAGGGCGCCGGATATCCGGACTCGTTCGACCAGAACGGCTCGCATGACCTGGTGAAGCCGCCGCGATTCGGCAACTACCGCGGTTTCCTGTTCGGCAGTCTCAATCCCGATGTCCTCGACCTTGAGGAGCATCTCGGCGACACAACCAAGATCATCGACCTGCTGGTCGACCAGTCGCCCGACGGCCTGGAGGTGCTGCGCGGCGCGTCCACGTACACCTTCGACGGCAACTGGAAGGTGCAGGCCGAGAACGGCGCGGACGGCTATCACGTGACCGCCACGCACTGGAACTACGCCGCCACCACCGGCCGCCGGCGGACCGGCGAGTCGACCAACCTGACCAAGACGGTGGACGCGGGAAGCTGGGGCAAGGCCGGCGGCGGCTACTGGTCATTCCCGCACGGCCACCTGTGTCTGTGGACGTTCACCGCGAACCCGCAAGACCGTCCACTGTGGAACCGCATGGACGAACTCAGGGCAAAGTTCGGCGATGCCAAGGGCGAGTTCATGGTCAAGGGCTCCCGAAACCTCTGTCTGTACCCGAATGTGTATCTGATGGACCAGTTCTCCACGCAGATCCGGCATTTCCGCCCCATTTCTCCCAACAAGACCGAGGTAACGATCTACTGCATCGCACCCAAGGGTGAGAGCCCGGAGGCGCGGGCCTGGCGGATCCGGCAGTACGAGGACTTCTTCAATGCCTCGGGCATGGCGACGCCGGACGACCTTGAGGAGTTCCGCGCCTGCCAGCTCGCGTTCCAGGCGAGCGCCGCGCCGTGGAACGACATGAGCCGGGGCGCCGCGCACTGGCTGCCCGGACCGGACCTGGTCGCCGGGTCGCTGGGCATGCATGGCGTGGTCTCCGCCGGCATCACCAACGAGGACGAGGGCCTGTACCCGGTCCAGCACGGCTACTGGGTGACTCGGATGCGGGAGGCCCTGGAACACGAGGAACGCCAGAGCAACGCGACCACCACCCAGACCGGCCGGACGGAGGCGTGACGATGACAGTGACGAACGAATCGACCGTGACGAACGAGGCTCAGGCCGCCGGCACGAAGCTGATCACCCAGAACATGATCGAGCAGTTCCTCTACCGCGAGGTGCGCCATCTCGACGACCGCGAGTTCGAGAAGTGGCTCGACTGCTACGCCGACGACGTGGTGTTCTGGGTGCCGTCCTGGGCCGACGACGACCGGCTCACCGAGGACCCGCTGAGCGAGATCTCACTGATCTACTACCCGCACAAGGGCGGCCTGGAGGACCGGGTCTTCCGCATCCGCACCGAGCGGTCCAGCGCGACGTCCGTGCCCGATCCCCGTACCAGCCACAACATCAGCAACGTCGAGGTCATCGAGCGGCGCGGTGACGTGGTGGACGTGCGCTTCAACTGGCACACCATGTACTTCCGCTACCACACGGTCGATCCGTACTACGGCACGTCGTTCTACACGATCGACTTCTCCGGTGACACGCCGCTGATCCGCCGCAAGACGGTGGCGTTGAAGAACGACTACATCCACCACGTCATCGACGTCTACCACGTTTAGGAGGCGTCATGACCACGATGCAAGACCCGGTTCAGGCCACTACCCACCAGGTGGCACTCAGCTTCGAGGACGGCGTCACCCGGTTCATCAGCTGCGCCGAGGACCAGACGGTGGCGGACGCCTCCTACCGGTCGCGGATCAACATCCCGCTGGACTGCCGGGATGGCGCCTGCGGCACCTGCAAGGCGCTGTGCGAGTCCGGCGAGTACGACGGCGGAACCTACGTGCCGGAGGCACTGTCGGACGACGAGGCCACCGCGGGTTACGTGCTGCCGTGCAGCATGCGGCCGCGGTCGGATCTCGTGCTGCGGATCAACAGCACGTCCGATTTCGCCAAGACGCGAGCGGCCAGCTTCACCGGCCGTCTCGTCGAACTGGACCGCCTGTCGCCGACGACCGTGTCGTTCTCCATCGAGATCCCGAACCGGAAGGAGCTCGCGTTTCTGCCCGGGCAGTACGTCAACATCCCGGTGCCCGGCACCGAGGTCGGCCGCTCGTACTCGTTCAGCAACGCCGTCGGCGAGCCTCGGCTCCGTTTCCTGGTGAAGCTGACGCCGGGTGGCGCGATGTCGACGTATCTCACCGACCGTGCCCGGGTCGGCGACGAGATCACGTTCACCGGCCCGCACGGTTCGTTCTTCCTGCGGGAGGCACGCCGGCCGGTACTGCAGTTGGCGGGCGGCAGCGGACTCGCGCCGATGCTGTCCATGCTGCGCACGCTGCGGGCCGCCGGGTCAACCCGGCCGGTGCATCTGATCTACGGCGTGACCACCGATGACGACCTCGTCGGACGCGCCGAACTGGACGAGTTGGCCCGCGACCTGCCGGTGTTCAGCTGGGAGTACTGCGTCGCGTCCCCGGACAGCACCGCCCCCAACAAGGGATACGTGACGAGCCTGCTGCGCGCGGACCGGTTGCACGGCGGGGACATCGCCGTCTACCTGTGTGGGCCGCCGCCGATGGTGGAGGCCGCGCGCCGGCATTTCATCGACCTGGGCGTCGAGCCGACCGGCTTCTACTACGAGAAGTTCGCGCTCGCGGCGTCGGCGCCGGCCGCCGCCGGCGCAATGACCGAGGCGGTGCGGTCCGCCGAACCATGGCGGGTTCGACGAGCACCGGGCCTACCCCCGGCGGTCAGGCTGCTGACCGACGAGGACGACGAACCGCTGACGCTGGCGTCTGACGCGGCGAGGCTGCTCGGCCGGCCGGTGTTCCCGCAGACGGCCACGCCCGAGCCGGCGCCGCCCGTCACCACCCCGCCGCGGTTCGTGACCCCGGGCCGGTTCGCCGGGAAGGTCGTCCTGGTCACCGGTGCCGCACAGGGCATCGGTGAGCGGACGGCATGGCGGATCGCGGCCGAGGGTGGTGCGCTGGTGCTGGCCGACCGCGCCGAACTGGTCAAGGAGTTCGCCGACGAGCTGTCGGCGAACGGCCAAGACGCGCTCGCCGTCACCGCGGATCTGGAACAGTGGGAGGGCGCCCAGTCCGTGGTCGCGCAAGCGCTTGCGCGGTTCGGGCGGATCGACGTCGCCATCCACACCGTGGGCGGCACGATCTGGGCCAAACCCTTCGAGCATTACCCGCCGGGACAGATCGTCGCCGAGATCAACCGTTCGCTGTGGCCGACGCTGTGGAGCTGCCGGGCCGTGATCGGCCACATGATCGAGCGCGGTTCTGGTGTCATCGTCAACGTCTCGTCCATCGCCACCCGCGGCATCCACCGGGTGCCGTATGCCGCCGCCAAGGGCGGGGTCAACGCGATCACCTCGGCGCTGGCCGTGGAGGCCGCACAGCATGGCGTGCGGGTCGTGGCGACGGCGCCGGGCGGCACCGAGGCGCCCGCGCGGCGGGTTCCCCGCGGACCGGCGCCGCGGACCGAGCTGGAGCGGGAGTGGTATCAGGCGATCGTCGACCAGACCGTCGGATCCTCCCTGCTCAAGCGGTACGGGACGCTCGAAGAGCAGGCCGCGGCGATCTGTTTCCTGGCCTCGGACGAGGCCTCGTACATCACCGCGACGGTGCTGCCGGTGGGCGGGGGTGATCTCGGCTGAGCCGCTCGCGCGGCGACCAACCAGGCTATCGTGTGTCGGTGGTCACGCTCCCGTCCTCGCTTGTGGGGCGGGAGCGTGAGCGCGAAAGGTTGGCCGCCGCGCTGGCCGAGGCCGGTCAGGCGGGTGCGGGCCTGGCCGTCGTCACCGGGCCACCCGGCATCGGCAAGACGGCATTGGTGCGCGATCTGGCCGACCGATCGGGCCGGCGGTCGCTCTGGGCGCGCTGCGTGCCATGGGAGGCCAACCTGCCGTTCGGTGTCGTCGGCCAGTTGCTCCAGCCGGCCGACCTGCCGTCCGATCCGGCCGGCGATCCACTGTCAGATCCACTGGCGGTGGCGGCGTTCCTGGCCGAGTGGATCGGCACGAGCCCAACACTGATCACAGTGGACGCGGCCGAGCATGCCGACCGCCCGTCGCTGCGCGCCCTCTCATCCCTGGTCCGGCAGCACCGCTGCGTCCCGGTGTTCATCGCCGTCACGGCGACCTTCTCGCCCGGACCGCCGGAGCTCGCCGGTCTCGGCCACGAGATCGAACTGTCCGGTTTGGACGCGACCGCCATCGGCGAACTGGCCCGGATGCACGGCCGCATCCCGCATCCCGCCGTCGTCGAGCGACTGCGCCGGCACACCGCCGGAAATCCTCGCGATCTACTGGGACTGCTGGACGAACTGCCCGACGCGCGCTGGGCGGCGGTGAACCAGGCGCTGCCGGCGCCACGGCATGTCATGGCCCAGACCCGGGAGAACCTGGCCGGCTGCGGCGCCGGCGGGCGGGCACTCGTGGAGGCGTTCGCGATCCTGGAGAGCGCCGCCGACGGCATCGGCGAGACCGGTCTGGCCGAGGCCATCGCCCTCGCCGGCATCGCCGACCCGTTCGCCGCGCAGGACGAGGCCACCGGCAGCGGCCTGCTGACGTCACGGATCGCCGGCGAGCCGCACCTGGTGAACCCGATGATCCGGGCCGCCGTGCTGGAGTCGCTCGGCGCGGTGCGGCGGGCGGAACTGCACGACAAGGCGAGCCGAGTGGTGTCCGATCCCGCGCGGCGGCTTCGGCACCGGGTCGCCACGACCGATCTGCCGGACGCCGCCCTGGCCGGCGAACTGGACACGGTCGCGACCGAATGTTCCGCGCGTGGCGAATGGGGCGCGGCGGCGAAGCTGCTGTGGGAGGCGAGTCAGCTGACCACCGAGTCGCTGCCCCGCGACGACCGCCTGGTTCGTTCGTTCGACGCGATGGTCGCCGACGGCGACATCCTCGCCGCGACCTCGCTGGTCCCGGCGCTGGAAAGCCTGCGCGAGACGCCACGGCGCGATGCGGCGCTCGGGTACCTGGCGGTCATCCGTGGTCGTGCCGCGGAGGCCGACGCGCGGCTTCGACGGGCCTGGGACATCGTCAACACCGACCGCGATCCGCAGGTGGCCGCCCAGATCGCGCAGCGCTGCACCCTGCACATGCTGTCCCGGTGTCGCGGCGCCGAACTGGTCCGCTGGGCGGACACCGCGGTACGGCTGGTGGGTCCGGACTCGCCGGCCGGCCTGGAGGCGGCCGCGATCCGTGGGCTGGGGCTGGCCGCGGACGGTCGCTCGGACGAGGCCGAGCGGGCGTACCTGGCGCTGGCAGCTCGGGTACCGCACGGCGCGCAGGCGCAGCGGATCGCGATGGGACACGGCTGGCTGCAACTCGGCGAGGACGACCTGGACGCGGCCCGCAGCAGCCTGGAGAGCGCGGTGTCCACGGCGTTCCTC
>DASVLX010000325.1:0-6967 GCA_036384655.1 Pseudonocardiaceae bacterium | reverse complement strand
TCCAGATCCACCGATTCGCCGACCAGCGCGGCCATCGCGTCCACCGCGTCGCGGGCCGGCCGGCCGTGCTCGATCGCCGGCACCAGGCCGAGATGGCGGGACGGCACGGCCACCGCGTCGGCGCGGCCGAGCGCGCCCAGCACCGGGAGCCCGACTTCCGCACAGGCATCGCGCAGCACCTGTTCGTGCCGCACCGAGCCGACGCGATTCAGCACGACACCGGCGATCCGCACCGCCGGGTCGTAGCTCCGGAACCCGTGCAGCAGCGCGGCGAGGCTGCGACCCTGGCCGCGGGCGTCCACGACGAGCAGCACGGGTGCGTCGAGCAGGCCCGCGACATGCGCGGTGGAACCGAGGCCGGCCATCCCGGTGCGCCCGTCGAACAGGCCCATCACGCCCTCGATGACAGCGATGTCCACATCGGACACACCATGCGCGAACAGTGGCGCGATGCGGTCCGCACCGACCATGACCGGATCCAGGTTGCGGCCTGGAAGTCCGGCCGCGAGCCGGTGGTAGCCGGGGTCGATGTAGTCGGGGCCGACCTTGAACGGCGCGACCCGGTGGCCGCGCCGGCGCAGCGCGGCGATCAGGCCGGTGGCCACCGTCGTCTTGCCGCTGCCGGACGACGGCGCGGCGATCACCAGCCGGGGCATGCTCACCATTCGACTCCCCGCTGGCCCTTCTGCCCGCTGTCCATCGGGTGCTTGATCTTGGTGGTCTCCATCACCAGATCGGCCGCGTCGATCAGCGCCTGGGGAGCGTGCCTGCCAGTGATCACCACATGCTGGTAACCGGGCCGGTTCCGCAGCGTGTCGACCACCTCGTCGACGTCCACCCAGCCCCAGCGCAGCGGGTAGCAGAACTCGTCCAATACATACAGTGTGTGGCGTTGCTCGGCGAGCCGGTGCGCGATCTCCCGCCAGCCCTCGACGGCCGCGGCGGCGTGGTCCTCGTCGCTGCCCTTCCGGCGGGTCCACGACCAGCCCTCGCCCATCTTGTGCCATTCGACGGGCCCGCCCTGGCCGGTTCGCTCGTGCACCTCGTTCAGCGTGCGGAACGCAGCCTCCTCACCGACCTTCCATTTGGCGCTCTTGACGAACTGGAACACGCCGATCGACCAGCCCTGGTTCCAGCCGCGCAGCGCCAGCCCGAAGGCTGCCGTCGACTTCCCCTTCATCTCCCCGGTGTGCACGATCAGCAACGGCCGGTCGCGACGTTGCCGGGTGGTTAGCCCGTCATCCGGCACGACCGCGGGTTTTCCGTGCGGCACAACGACTCCCAGGTATCAGGCGGCGGGACGGACGGCGCGAACCGCGCCGGCGACCGAGTCCGCCGACAGTTCGCGCAGGGTCAGGCAGGGTCCGCCGAGAGCATGCGCCAACCGGGCGGGCAGGCCCAGCCGGACCGGCCCGCTCTCGCAGTCGACGGTGACGCTCGCGATGCCGTCCCGGGCCAGCCAGCCGGCGGCGCGTAGTGCGTCGGCCAGCGGGTCACGTCCAGGTCCGGCGGCCGTCGCCCGGCCGTCGGTGAGCAGCACCAGCAGCGGCCGGCGGCGCGGGTCGCGCAGCCGTTCCGCGTCCAGCACCCGACGGGCCCGCAGCAGCCCGTCGGCCAACGGGGTGCGGCCGCCGGTCCGCAGCTTGCGCAGCCGGCTCGCCGCCGCGTCGACCGATGACGTGGGCGGCAGCGCGACCTCCGCCGTCTTGCCCCGGAAGGTCACCACGCCGACCTTGTCGCGGCGCTGGTAGGCGTCGCGCAGCAGGGACAGCACCGCGCCGGTGACGGCGGACATCCGGGACCGCGCGGCCATCGACCCGGAGGCGTCGACCACGAACAGCACCAGGTTGCCCTCCCGGCCCTCGCGGACCGCGTGGCGCAGATCGTCCGGCCGCAGCTTCAGGCCGGGCCCGGAACGGCCGCGGGCTCGCTGGTGCGGTGCGGCGGCGGTCACGGTGCCCACCAGATGCAGGCCCGATCCATCCACAGTGGAGGGACGAACCAGGCGGCCACCGGCGGCACGCGACCGGGATCGCCGTCCCGGCGCACCTTCGCCGATGCCGGGCACCGTGAGCAGCTTGGCGCGGAACGCGGGTGCCGGGCTCTGCGGGCGGGGCTGGGGGCGTTGGCCGGAACCGCCCTGGCGGTCGGCGTTTTCCTGGCGGTCGGCGTTGTCCTGGCCGTCGGAACCATTCTGGTCGCCGGACCCGGCCGGCGGCCGGGCGCCGTCACCGGGGTCCGGCGACTCCGGCGGATCGGTGGGATCCGTCGGGTCAGTGGGGTCGGTGGGGTCATCGTCGGGATCATCGGGTCCGTCGTCCGGCCCGGCGCCGTCGCCGGCCTGCTCGGCGGCGTCGCGCAGCGCCTGGTCGAGTTGTTCGTCGTCCATGCCGGGCTCGTCGAACGGATCGCGACGCCGGCGGTGCGGCAATGCGAGTTTCGCAGCCACCGCGACGTCCTCCTCGCCGACGGCCGGCGCCCCGCGCCAGGCGGCGTGCGCCAGCGCGGTCCGGGCCATGACCAGGTCGGCGCGCATGCCGTCGACGTCGAAGGACGCGCACACCGCCGCGATCCGGCGCAGTTCCGAGTCGGGCAGGGTCACCTTCGGCAGTGCGGCGCGGGCGGCGCCGATCCGCTCGGCGAGGGCCCTGTCGGCGTCGGCCCACTGGGCGGTGAAGCCCGCCGGGTCGGCCTCGAACGCCAGCCGGCGGCGGATCACCTCAGTGCGAACCGACACGTCCCGGTCGGCGACGACCTGCACGGTCAGCCCGAACCGGTCCAGCAGCTGCGGCCGGAGCTCGCCCTCCTCCGGATTCATCGTGCCAACCAGCAGGAACGACGCCGCGTGCGTGACCGAGACGCCCTCGCGCTCGACATGCGCGCGGCCCATCGCGGCGGCGTCCAACAGCAGGTCGACCAGGTGATCGTGCAGCAGGTTGACCTCGTCGACGTAGAGCACGCCCCGGTGCGCGGCGGCCAGCAGTCCGGGCTGGTAGGCGCGAACCCCCTCGGTCAGCGCTCGTTCCAGGTCCAGCGAGCCGATCAGCCGGTCCTCGGTGGCACCCACCGGCAGCTCCACGAGCCTGGCTCGGCGTCGGCGCACCGGTGCCGAGGAGTCGTGCGGGCCGTCCGGGCAGTCGGGATCGGGTGCCGCCGGGTCGCAGGAGAACCGGCAACCCTCCACCACGTCCACCTCGGGCAGCAGCGCGGCCAGCGCGCGCACCACGGTGGACTTGGCGGTGCCCTTCTCGCCGCGAACGAGCACGCCGCCGATGGCCGGATGAACCGCGTTGAGCAGCAGCCCCAGCCGCAGGTCCTCGTGACCGACAACGGCTGAGAACGGGAAGATCATCCCTGATCCCTTCTCGGGTCCGCGCCCGATTCAAGGCGGATGGCGCGGTGATTCCGCGCCCGCGGCGAAGGCGGAGTGTCCTGGCTCCCGGATCGTCGCGGCACCTCCGGCCTTCCCGGGGCATTCACCCTGGTGGCGCACCCTCAACGGGTGGAGGTCCACTTCCCGGTCACAGTGGCGGGACCGCGCCGGATTCACACCGGCTTCCTCGCGCACCCTCGCTGTCTGCTCTTGGTCGTGTTCTCGCTGCATCGTCGCATCTCAGCGGCCCGAATCCAAGCCGGCACCGGTCCGGTGTGACCGGGGTGCCAAACTGGCTGGCGTGGTGACTCCTGTGGCGGCCGATGTGACTGGCGATACTGGACCCGGCACCGGACCGGAGCATGTTTTCGACTGGATCGACGCGCATGCCGAGGAACGTCGCCGGGCAGGGCTGCGGCGCACCGTGCGTCCGCGCGCCGCCAACGACACGCATCTCGACCTCGCCGGCAACGACTATCTGGGTCTGACCAGGGACAAGCGGGTGGCCGGCGCGGCCGCCGCGGCGGCGCTGCGCTGGGGTGCCGGCTCGACCGGGTCACGACTGGTCACCGGCGCGACCGAGCTGCACACCGAGCTGGAGCATGAGCTGGCGCGGTTCATGGGCGCGCAGGCCGCATTGGTGTTCGCCACCGGCTACGCCGCCAATCTGGCGGCGGTGACCGCGCTGTCCGGGCAGCATGCCGTGATCGTCGCGGACCAGTACATCCACGCCTCGCTGATCGACGGCTGCCGGCTGTCCAAGTCGAAGGTCGCGGTGGTCCCGCACAGCGATGTGGCCGGCTACCGGCACGCCCTGGAGACCCGAGACCAGGCGCGCGCGCTGACCATTACCGACTCGGTGTTCTCGGTCGACGGCGACCTGGCACCGCTGGCGGAGTTGGCGGCGGTCTGCCGTGAGCAGGGCTCGGCGCTGCTGGTGGATGACGCGCACGGGTTCGGCGTGCTCGGCGAGGGCGGCCGGGGCGCCGTCTACGACGCCGGGCTGGCCGGCTCTCCCGACCTCGTCACCACCGTGACACTCTCAAAGTCGCTCGGTTCGCAGGGCGGCGCGATCGTCGGCCCGCGCCGGGTGATCCACCACATGATCGACAACGCCCGCACGTTCATCTTCGACACCGGCCTCGCGCCGGCCTGCGTGGGCGGTGCGCTGGCCGCGTTGCGGGTGATGCGAGAGGAACCGGAGCTGGCCCAGCGGGTGCGCCACAACGCCACCGAACTCGCCGGCCGGCTCACCGAGCTCGGATTCCACACCTGCACCCCGGACGCCGCCGTGGTGTCCGTGCGTGCGCCGTCCCCGGAGGCCGCCTTTGGCTGGTCGGAGGCCTGCCGGGAGCAGGGCGTGCTCGTGGGCTGCTTCCGGCCGCCGTCGGTGCCGGACAAGGTGTCTCGACTGCGGCTGACCTCACGCGCCGACCTCACCGAAGCCGACCTGAGCCGCGCCGTCCAGGTCATCGCCGACACCGCCCCGCCCGGAGCAGCCACGCGGAAGTAGCTCAGGCGTTGGCGGTGATGAGGTGGGTGCCGTCGTGGGCACGGATGCTGGGTGCGGGGTTGAAGGCGTCGAGGACGCGGGCATGGGCGGCGGCCCTGCAGGCAGCAACTGATCTATCTTAGTTCATACTTTTCGAACAAACGTTGCCCAATTCTGTAATCATGAAGTTCATGTTGCAGTCGTCCTGCAACTATGCCAGGCGCAATTTCCAATTGCCCAGCAAAATGCAGAACCTGACCGTTGCTCCAAGGATCAAGACTCAACAGAGCCTCTTTATACTCCGCAGGGATCAGCAAATTCGCGGCGAACATGTTCGCCTCGTCTTCCTCCTTGGCTCTTCCGGTACCATTATCATCGGCCTCAATGAAAACACTGCGTTTCCCGTGCAATAAGACATGCCCTAGCTCATGAAAGAAAGCGAACCAGAACTTGTCATTGCGCTTTCCACGGAGACTCAGGTGCACGACCGCCTTCGTAGGCGACAACCATCGTGTTGCGCCGCTGGCACGGCATCCCGCAATCTCGGCGACGAATACCACCGCAATCCCCACACTCGCGCACAGTCGCTTCATCCGGGGCTCGAACTCAGGCGGTGGCAGTACCGTTAGCCCACGCAGCTCCCGAAGTATCGCCCTTAGACCTGCACGGTCGAAGGGCTCGCAGGTGACCTTCGCTGCCTCAAGCTCACCGAGGCGAAGCCACGCCGCCATCGCTCCCGGATCAACGGCAAAAGCGGCAGACTTGAGGTAATCGGCGGCGGGGTTTGCCCACACATCCTCCCACGCTTCGACGCTTGCTACTCCAAAAAAACTAAGAGCCTGCTGCAGCGTTCTAGCATCGTCATTGCGAGCTGCGGTGATTTTGCCCAGCTTACGCAATGCCGCGATAGGCATTTGTTTCAACCACTCGACCCGAGCAGTAAGATTCTTGCGTTCTTGCTCACGGGAAAGATAATCCCGATACTGTGATTCGAGTTCGTTCCAGAAGTGAGCCGGCACACCGGTGGCTCGTTCCAGCAAGATCGCAGTCTCGTGAGTCAAAGCCGCTTGCCCTTGAATGATCTGATTAATGTGTTTAGTCGACAATCCGATCCGCGCGGCGAGTTGCGTCTGACTCATGTCGAGCGCTTCCAGCGTCTCACGCAAAGTTTCCCCGGGAGCCAGGACTTCGGTGGGTTCATAGAGATAGTGCGGAGCTGCACTGGGACGCGTTGTAGTCATCGATGCCACCTCCTCGTTCATGTAATGCCTGGTCATCTTGCCCGATCAGGCGTCGCGTTGAGTCAATGTGTGTCAGCAACCTCGATAACGATCAGCCTTGTGACCCGGTCAAGGTCAACGCCACCATCATCTCGCCGTGGCACCGGGTCGTGGTCGACCTCGACGATCAACCGGTAAGGGCCGTCCAGATCCAGTGAGAACTGCTCGTCCCGGTCAGCGCCGAGTTGGTGACATCGCGCCTGCGGCAATGTCATCAGTTCAGCAAGGTTCGCCGCAGCGGTCATCTGCCCCAACCGTAGGTGCATCTTCTTCGCTCGTAGCGCGCCCCACTTGCGCTGCATGAGCGCTGCGGTGGAGCAAGTCTTGGCCATCTGCCCCGACGTGAAGCTGACCTCCAACACCATCCCATCGCCGCCGGGGCGTTTACCCATCAGGTATATCAGCTGATAACCTTTACCTTCCAGGTACAGACTATAGCCGACATTGTGGCGCCCTCGCCAGGCGTCTCACCCGATCACCGCAGCGAGTGCACACGACGTGCGGAACCGCACGTTCACCACGAGCGAGCGGATCTGTTGATCACGACCCCGGAACCGTTCCTACAACTCTCTGTCAGGGAGAGTAGATCACAGGGTTCGTGTTCCGCTCCTCTCGGCCGCTCGTTGCGATCGAAGCACACTGTCAACAGGCAAGCTGTTGCCTGTGCGCTCACACATCGTAGTCAGACAGTACAGTCCTGGCTCGTCCAACAATGTCAACAGACGCGGGGTGGCACCAAGGCCGCCCGGCGCTCGCATCCCTGCGTCCGAGCTGCTACGCGACCACGATCCCGGCGGGTTCGGAGGACAGGCCGAGGGGGGC
>DASVLX010000324.1:0-29267 GCA_036384655.1 Pseudonocardiaceae bacterium | reverse complement strand
AGTCGTCTTCGCTCCCGCTCCGCCTTGATACGACGAAACGGGCGTAGGCCGGGGTCTGGAGCAGGCCCGGGACCAGCATCGGCGACCATTCGAGCACCCTCGATGCCGCACTCTCGCATTCCACCACTCCGACGAGGTGCTCCGAGATCCCCTCGACGCCGACGGTCAGCCAGTTCGGCTCGGTCAGGTTGCGCGCCAAGGCAATCAGGCGGTCGCGTTCGGACGGTTCGGTGCGGAGGACGGCCACCACCATGGCGACCTGCTCCAGCCTCGGCACCCGCCGGCCGTTCTCCCAATTGGAGATCAACGGCTGCGAGAGGTTGAGTCGTTTGGCCAGTTCGCGGGTGCTCAGCTTGGCTTCCTCACGAGCCCTGCGGAGCCCGGCGGCAAGAGCACGCAGACGCGGGGTGCCTGCGACGACGGACATGCGTCACATCCTAATGGGAGAAGGAGACCTGGGGTCACCTGATCGAGCACTTGTGGCACGGATCAGGAGTAGGCGAGGGTGAGATGTCGTTGGGATCGGAGTGGACCTCCGATATTGGCGGTCTCGTCGGGAGAGTTTCATGGACCTCGGCAGCGGCGGTGATCAACCGTGATTGAGCCGGCGGCACCGGAACCGAGTGAGCTGGAACCGGCCGAACCGAAAACCCAGCCCTGGACCGAGTCGCTACCTCCCCAGTACGGGTATGTCCGCGTGCTGTGTCCGCGCTGCGGTGGGCATGCGCGCTGTTTCCGGACCGGCGACCACCAGGCGTACGGGGTATGCGGCGGCTGCGGTTGGGCCGCCGTGAAGGTCATCGACGAGCCGAACGACGACGCGAGCATCGCGAACAAGGGAGGTCCCCCACCGACCCACCCAAGCCAAGAACCGTCATAAAGCCAGGATAGGCGACCGCTCCGCTCGATCTGCCGGAGCGCCCCCGACTACGACAACGGGCCCAGGCAGTTGGAGCAGCGGTCGCTGAGGACGGTCAGAAGTTCAGCCGCCTTGACGGTGGCCTCGCGGACGCGTTCGAGGTCGCGGGAGGAGTTCAACTGGACCAGGGCGGTCTCGGCGCTGGCGGTCACGTCGCCGCGCAGCGCGGCGACGACCTCGGCCGCGGGGGTACCGTACTGATAGAGCAATACCTCTTGATCTTGCGACGAGGGTAGCTCCGCGGGCAGATGGCCGATGCCGAGTCCGGCGAGGTTGCTACTGAGGATCTGCCGCACGTTCGGGCCGAGCCGGCCGTAGCCACCGATGGCGCGCAGTCTGCCCATGTCGATCCGATACACGCCGTGATGGTCAACGACGGCGGAGCGCAGGTCGGCCCAGGACTCCGGTCCGTCGTTGTTCTGGGCTTCGATGCTGAACATCTGGGACATGGAGGTCCTTCCGCCCACAACGTTGGGGGAATGGGCGCGCGTGCTTCGGGTACTGGCGTCCCGACTGTGTCATGCCGAAGGCCGGAATGGCACTGCCTGGTCGGCAGCGCCGATACTACACGGGACAAGCGGATAGGAAAAATCTCAGCGTATGTTCTTCCGCCGTGTTTTCCGTCATGATCTGAGCGTGATCAAATGTTCCCGCATTTGCGGATCTGATGCCATACTCGCTCCGCACCTGCGGATTTGTCACTCGATCGAGTGATCCTAGGCGTGTCGTCATGGCCCTGTAACAACCACGTCATGCCCCCCGTATCGGGTGATCAGTACGCGAGCCCCTCAGGAAGAAAAATTCAAAAGATATATTTTTCTTCTATTTTTTCTTCGAGGCCATCTTTGAGAATTGTTGAGTTTACGCGTACGCAATCGTACTTAACATGCCCGCAATTGATCTGACAATAACCGGAAATACTCGTGACCGACGGTTTATGACATGAATTCCCTGGTGGCTCCGGCGGCCAACGTCCGGTTCTGCGACACCACTCTGCGCGACGGAGAGCAGGCGCCCGGCGTCGTCTTCTCTCCGCGCGAGAAGCTGGCGATCGCAACCGCGTTGGATGCCGCTGGGGTCCACCAGATCGAGGCGGGCATCCCGGCGATGGGCCCCGGCGAGCGCAGCGTGCTGCGCACCCTGGCCCAGGCTGGCCTGCGCGCCACCCTGGTGGCCTGGTGTCGGGCCACCAGGGGCGACATCGAGGCCGCCGCGAGCTGCGGGTTGCCCGCCGCGCATCTGACCATCCCCGTCTCGGACCTGCACCTGCGCCGCAAGCTCGGCCGAGATCGGACCTGGGCGCGCCGGCAGATCCGCGACTGTGTGCTGATCGCCCAGGACGAGGGTATGCGGGTCAGCGTCGGTTTCGAGGATGCCTCCCGGGCCGACGACCGGTTCGTCGCCGATCTCGCCGCGGAGCTGCGCGAACGCGGTGTGGTCCGGCTGCGCTGGGCCGACACCGTGGGCGTGTTGGAGCCGGTCAGCTCGGTGGACCGGCTGGCGGCGCTGGTTGACGCGGCGCCCGGCGACTGGGAGATCCACGCGCACGACGACTTCGGGCTGGCCACCGCCAACACCTTGGCCGCCGTGCGCGCCGGCTTCAACTGGGTCAGCACGACGGTCGTCGGCCTGGGCGAGCGCGCCGGCAACGCGGCGCTCGAAGAGGTGGCGATGGCGCTGTCGCATCTGCTGTGCATCGACGCCGGGCTGGACAGTACCGCGTTCCGGGCGCTGGCCTGTCTGGTCGCGCGGGCCGCGAACCGGCCGTTGCCCGCCGACAAGGCGGTCGTCGGACGGTCGGTGTTCGCGCACGAGTCGGGCATCCACGTGGACGGGGTCCTGAAGTTCCCGGGCATCTACGAGCCGTTCGATCCGGCCGAGGTCGGCGGGCGCCGGCGGCTGGTGCTTGGCAAGCATGCCGGCCGGGCCGCGGTGCGTCACGCTCTGGCCCGGTTCGGTATCCACCCCGACGACCAACAGCTCGCCGGCCTGCTCGACCGGCTGCGGACACAGGCGTCCGAACTGAAACGGGCATTACGGGCCAGCGAGATCCGAGAACTGTTCCGCAGTGTCCAGAGCGAGAACGTCCCAGACGCGGGCGCCCAGAGCGTCTCGGCGTAGTCAACAGAGGAGAGGGAACGAACCGATGAGGCAGATCGCGTTCTACGGCAAGGGTGGTATCGGCAAGTCCACCACACAGCAGAACACCATGGCCGCGCTGGCCGAGCTCGGCCAGAAGATCATGATCGTCGGCTGCGACCCCAAGGCCGACTCCACGCGGCTCATCCTGCACTCGAAGGCGCAGACGTCGATTCTGGCGCTGGCCGCCGAGACCGGTTCGGTCGAGGACCTGGAACTGGACGACGTGCTTCTGGAGGGCCCGAACAAGGACTGGAACATCAAGTGCGTCGAGTCCGGTGGCCCGGAGCCCGGCGTGGGTTGCGCGGGCCGTGGTGTCATCACCTCGATCGGCTTCCTGGAGGAGAACGGCGCCTACGAGGATCTCGACTACGTCTGCTACGACGTCCTCGGTGACGTTGTCTGCGGCGGTTTCGCCATGCCGATCCGGCAGGGCAAGGCGCAGGAGATCTACATCGTCTGCTCCGGCGAGATGATGGCCATGTACGCGGCGAACAACATCGCCAAGGGCATCCTGAAGTACGCGCACTCCGGTGGCGTGCGGCTGGGCGGCCTGATCTGCAACAGCCGCAACACCGACAAGGAGGCCGAGCTGGTCGGCGAACTGGCCCGCCGGCTGAACACTCAGATGATCCACTTCATCCCGCGTGACAACGTCGTGCAGCACGCCGAGCTGCGCCGGATGACGGTCATCGAGTACAGCCCGGAGGTCCAGCAGGCCGCCGAGTACCGCGAGCTGGCCCGCAAGATCCACGAGAACGACAAGAAGACCATCCC
The DNA here is from genome assembly GCA_036384655.1 of Pseudonocardiaceae bacterium. Taxonomy (GTDB): domain Bacteria; phylum Actinomycetota; class Actinomycetes; order Mycobacteriales; family Pseudonocardiaceae; genus DASVLX01. The sequence goes on along the minus strand of DASVLX010000324.1, from coordinate 25,432 downwards.
GACCCCGATCACCATGGATGAGCTGGAGGAACTGCTCATCGACTTCGGGATCATGGACGTCGCCGACGAGACCATGGTCGGGAAGAAGGCCGGGGCCGCCGCATGACGACTCAGCACACACCCACCCGTGCGGACACCGAGGCGATCATCGCCGACGTGCTCGCGGAGTATCCCGAGAAGACCGCGAAGTTCCGGGCCAAGCACCTCAAGGCCAACGACCCTGAGGGGTCGAAGGAATGCCAGGTCAAGTCCAACATCAAGTCCCGTCCCGGTGCGATGACCGTCCGCGGTTGCGCCTACGCCGGTTCCAAGGGCGTGGTGTGGGGGCCGGTCAAGGACATGGTGCACATCAGCCATGGCCCGGTCGGGTGTGGCCAGTACTCCTGGGCGACACGGCGTAACTACTCGCACGGCACGCTGGGCGTGGACAACTTCGTGACGATGCAGTTCACCAGCGACTTCCAGGAACGGGACATCGTCTTCGGCGGTGACAAGAAGCTTGCGCAGCTCACCAAGGAGATACACGAGCTTTTCCCACTGGCCAAGGGAATCAGCATCCAGTCGGAGTGCCCGATCGGCCTGATCGGCGACGACATCGAGGCGGTCGCCCGGGCGTCCGCGAAGGATCTGGGCATCCCGGTCGTGCCGGTGCGCTGCGAGGGTTTCCGCGGTGTCAGCCAGTCGCTGGGACACCACATCGCGAACGACTCGATTCGTGACTGGGTGCTCGGCAGCAAGGACACCACCGAGCAGACGCCGTACGACGTGGCCCTGATCGGTGACTACAACATCGGTGGTGACGCCTGGGCGTCGCGCCGGATCCTGGAGGACATGGGTCTCCGGGTGATCGCGCAGTGGTCCGGTGACGGCACGATCAACGAGATGGCCACCACCCATCTGTCCAAGTTGAACATCATCCACTGCTACCGGTCGATGAACTACATCTGCAAGACGCTGGAGGAGCGCTACGGCACTCCGTGGGTGGAGTTCAACTTCTTCGGTCCGACCAGGATCATCGAGTCGATGCGGAAGATCGCGTCCAACTTCGACGAGACGATCCAGCAGAAGACCGAGGCGGCGATCGCGCGGTACCAGGGGTACTTCGACTCGGTGATCGAGTTCTACCGGCCTCGGCTGGAGGGACGGAAGGTCATGCTGCTGGTGGGCGGACTGCGGCCGAGGCACACCATCGGCGCCTACGAGGACCTGGGCATGGAGGTCATCGGCACGGGCTACGAGTTCGCGCACTCCGACGACTACAACCGCACCTATCCGGAGCTGAAGAACGCCACGCTGCTCTACGACGACCCAACGGCCTTCGAGTTGGAGGAGTTCGCCCGCCGGCTCAAGCCGGACCTGATGGGCGCCGGTGTCAAGGAGAAGTACGTCTTCCACAAGATGGGCCTGCCGTTCCGGCAGATGCACTCCTGGGACTACTCCGGTCCCTACCACGGGGTGGACGGTTTCGCCGTGTTCGCCAGGGACATGGACACCGCCATCAACAACCCGGCGTGGACGTTGTTCTCGCCACCGTGGTCGTCCGACGGCACTGTCGCTTGAACGGCACTGTCGTTTAGACGGCACGATCGTTTGACGGCACGGTCATTTGATCACGGCCATGTAATCAGCATGGCGTACTGACTGCCGCCCAACCCACCTCGCTGGATCACGGCCCGAATCGCGCATTGATTCCCGGCCTGACCCGTGCCTGCCCAGGCACAGACGTCTCCTCTGTTTCACCTACCCGAAAGAACGCCATGACGTCCATACCGGAATTGCCCCGCGTGCAAGATCACAACGAGTTGTTCGAGGCGATCCACTATCAGGAGCAGTTCGAGCGCAAGCGCGAGTTCGAGGCCGGCTGTTCCTCCGACGAGGTGGCCCGGATCCAGGAATGGACCCGTAGCCCCGAATACCGGGAGAAGAACTTCGCACGGGAGGCACTGACGATCAACCCGGCCAAGGCGTGCCAGCCGCTCGGCGCGGTCCTCGCCGGACTGGGTTTCGCCAACACCCTGCCTCTCGTGCACGGGTCGCAGGGCTGTGTCGCCTATTTCCGCAGCCATTTCGCCCGGCATTTCAAGGAGCCGGTGCCGGCCGTGTCGTCGTCGATGACGGAGGACGCGGCGGTATTCGGCGGCATGAAGAACATGATCGAGGCGCTGCTGAACGCCAACAAGCTGTACAAGCCGGAGATGATCGCGGTCAGCACCACGTGCATGGCCGAGGTCATCGGCGACGACCTGCAGGCGTTCATCGAGGAGGGCCGCGGCGCCGACTCGGTGCCGGCGGAGATGCCGATCCCCTACGCCCACACGCCGAGTTTCGTCGGCTCGCACCTGACCGGTTACGACGCCATGCTGCGGGCGATCCTGGAGCATCTCACCAAGGGCAAGAAGGCCAAGGACGGCGCGGACAACGGCAAGGTCAACATCGTGCCGGGGTTCGACACCTACACCGGTGACCACCGTGAGCTCCACCGGCTGCTGAACCTGATGGGCGTGCCGCACACCATCCTCGGTGACCACAGCGACACCCTGGACTCCCCAGCCACCGGCGACTACCCGATGTATCCGGGTGGCACGCCGCTGGCCGACGCCGGCGACTCGATCAACGCCACGGCGTCGGTGTTCCTGCAGGAGGTCACCTCCCGCAAGACGCGCGAGCTGATGCAGAAGCGGTGGAAGAAGTTCCCGGTCCTGCTGAACATGCCGATCGGCATCGGCAACACGGACCGGTTCATCGCCGAGATCGCGAGGCTGGCCGGGGTCAGTGTGCCGGCGGAGATCACCAAGGAACGCGGCCAACTGGTTGACGCGCTCACCGACTCGCACGCCTACCTGCACGGCAAGCGGGTCGCGATCGCCGGCGACCCGGACCTGGTGGTCGCGATGCTCGGGTACCTACTTGAACTCGGCATGGTGCCGGTGCACGTGGTCAGCACCAACGGCGACGCGACGTTCAAACAGCGCGCCGAGGAGGTGCTGGCGGCCAGCCCGTTCGGCGGGCAGGCGACGGTCTGGCAGGGCAAGGACCTGTGGCACCTGCGGTCGCTGGTGTTCACCGAGCCGGTGGACCTGCTGATCGGCAGCACCCACCTCAAGTACCTGTCCCGCGAGGCGAACGTGCCGCTGGTCCGGGTCGGTTTCCCGATCTTCGACCGGCACCATCTGCACCGGTTCCCCATCGTCGGCTACCAGGGCGGCCTCCGGCTGCTGACCGACCTGGTCAACACCGTCCTGGACGAACTGGACCGCAACGCACCCGACCACAGCTTCGACGTCGTCCGCTAGGAGGCCAGCCGTGCCCGCCCCCGACCGTGACGTGCTCTTCGAAGAGCCCGCCTGCGACCACAACCGCAAGAAATCGGACAAGCAGAAGAAGGCAGGTTGCCCCAAGCCCAAACCCGGCGCGACCGCGGGCGGCTGCTCGTTCGACGGCGCCATGATCACCCTGGTGCCGATCGTGGACGCGGCTCATGTCGTGCACGGACCGATCGGGTGCGCCGGCAACTCCTGGGACGGCCGAGGCAGCCTGTCCTCGGGACCGACCCTCTACCAGCGGGGTTTCACCAGCGACGTGTCGGAGAGCGACGTCATCTTCGGTGGCGAGCAGAAGCTCTACGACACGATCACCGAGGTGGCCCGCGAGCACAACCCGGCGGCGGTGTTCGTCTACTCCACCTGCGTGACCGCGACCATCGGCGACGATCTGGACTCGGTCTGCGCGGCGGCGTCCACCGCCACCGGGGTGCCGGTGGTGCCGGTGCACTCGCCCGGTTTCACCGGCAGCAAGAACCTCGGCAACAAACTCGCCGGTGACGCGCTGCTGCGCAACGTCATCGGCACCGTCGAACCGGCCTACACCACCGAGTACGACGTCAACCTGATCGGCGAGTACAACATCGCCGGCGAACTGTGGGACGTCGCGCCCGTGCTGTCCAAACTGGGCATCCGGGTGCTGGCCACCATCAGCGGCGACGCCCGGTACCGCGATGTGGCCGCCGCGCACCGCGCCAAAGCCAGCATGGTCGTCTGCGCGAAGGCGCTGCTCGCGCTGGCCCGCGGGCTGGAGAGCAAGTACGGCATCCCGTGGTTCGAGGGCAGTTTCTACGGGCTGCGGGCGATGAACGACGCGCTGCGGAACTTCGCGCAACTGCTCGACACCGGCGACGGCGTGCTGCTGGCCCGCACCGAGGCGTTGGTCGCCGAGGAGACCGCGCGCACCAGGGCCGCGCTGGAGCCGTACCGGCGGCGGATCTCCGGCGCCAAGGCCGTCCTCTACACGGGCGGCAACAAGAGCTGGTCGGTGGTGTCCGCGTTGCAGGACATCGGCGTGGAGGTCGTCGCGTCCGGAGCCACCAAGAGCACCGAGGGTGGGGTGGACAAGATCCAGCAGCTGCTCGGGCCCGGTGGCCAGGTCATCAAGAAGGGCAGCGCGCCCGAGCTGCTGCGGATCGTCCGGGAGACCGGCGCCGACATGCTCATCGCCGGCGGCCGCAACCAGTACACCGCGCTCAAGGCCCGACTGCCCTTCCTGGACATCAACCAGGAACGGCACATCCCCTACGCCGGCTACCAGGGCGTGATCGAGCTGGCGCACCGGGTGGATCTAGCCCTGCACAGCCCGGTGTGGGACCAGGTGCGGGCGCCCGCGCCCTGGGAATCGCAGCAGGGTCCCGCTGGCTCGCGGCCGGCCGGCCTGGTCGGGGCGGGGGTGCGCTGATGGCCCGCGTGATCACCACCAAGAACAGGGCGAGCATCGATCCCCTCAAGCACAGTCAGCCGCTGGGCGGTGTGCTGGTGTTCCTCGGCCTGGCCGAGACCATGCCGATGCTGCACGGCTCGCAGGGCTGCTCGGCGTTCGCGAAGGCGCTGCTGACCCGGGTGTTCCGGGAGCCGATCCCGCTGCAGACCACCGCGGTCACCGAGGTCACCGCCGTGCTCGGCGCCGGTGACCTGCTGGGCACCGCCCTGGACACCATCCGCGAGAAGCAGCACCCGGAGATCATCGGGGTACTCACCACCGGCCTGACCGAGGTCAACGGCGAGGACGTGGCCGGCGAGCTGCGCGCCTACCACGACCGGCGCGCCGACGACGGCCCGCTGGTGGTGCGGGTGTCCACACCGGACTTCCGGGGCGGGCTGTCGGACGGCTGGTCCGCGGCACTGGCGGCGCTGCTGCGCGACACGCCGCTGGACGAACTCGACGTCAGCACCAGGCTGTCGGACCGGCGGGTGGCGGTGCTCGCCGGTCCGGCTCTCACCTCGGCCGACCTGGACGAGATCGTCGATCTGGTCGAGTCGTACGGCCTGGAACCCACGATCGTGCCCGACCTGGCCGGCTCCCTGGACGGGCACCTCGCCGCCGAGTGGTCACCGTTGACCACTGGCGGCACCACACTGGCGCAACTGCGCCGCCTCGGCGAGTGCGGCCGGATCATCGCGGTCGGCCCGACAACCGCTGCTGCCGCTGAGGTGCTGGCCGGCCGCACCGGCGCCCAGGTCAGCCAGTTCGACCACCTGGCCGGGCTGGCCGCGACCGACGCGCTGGTCGGTGAGCTGGCCGCACTCGCCAACAGGGCCGGCTCGGACGCGGCCGGCGCCGCTGTCGGGACGACGCCGCCGCGCCGGGTCGCCCGGGACCGTGCCCGGCTGGCCGACGCGCTGCTGGACACGCATTTCTTCCTCGGCGGTGCCCGGGTGGCGCTCGCCGGGGAACCGGAACAACTGTTGGCCACCGCGAGCCTGCTGCGCGATGTCGGCGCGGAGGTCGTCGCCGCGGTCTCCCCCACCGCCGATCCGGCGCTGGAGCGGGTGCCCTGCGACGAGGTCGCCGTCGGTGATCTGTCCGAACTGGAGAGGCGGGCCCGGTCGGCCGGCGCCGAGGTCGTCCTCGCGTCCAGTCACGCCCGCGCCACCGCCGCGCGGATCGGCGCCGCGTTCCTGCCGTTCGGTTTCCCCGTCTACGACCGGCTCGGCGCGACGCTGCGCCCGACCTGCGGCTACCGCGGCAGCCGGGAGCTGCTGACCGATTTGACCAACACCCTCTTGGACCACCGCGAGCCGGTGTCACAGGCGGCGCGACACGGCGTTCTCGGTCGCTCGCGTACTACTTGTACGCCACGCGACCTGCGGCCTTCCGTCGCATCCACCTGGGACACCGGCAAATCCGAACCGCGTTCCCAATCGGACACCCGCGCATCCGATGTCATCACGGAATCTCACGAGGAGTCGATGTGCTGAAGATAGCCTTCGCCACCAGCGACGGACGTGCCGTCGACCAGCATTTCGGCTGGTGTCAACGGTTCGACATCTATGACGTGACCGCCGAGGACGCGCACCTGATCGACGTCCGTGTGCTGATGAGCATTCCGGACGACGAGTCCGACAAGATCGAGAGCCGGCTGGACAAGGTGCGGGACTGCGCGATCCTGCACATCTGCGACATCGGCGGATCGGCCGCCGCGCGGGTCGTCAACGCCCAGATCTTCCCGGTCAAGGTGCCCGAGGACACCTCGATCGATGTGCTGATCACCCGGCTGCAGGGGGTGCTTGCCGGTAACCCGCCGCCCTGGCTGCGCAAGGTGCTGCGCGCGCACGACGCGGCTCCCGCCTGGACACCCGGGGGTGTGGGATGACCTTCCTCGACGACCTCATTTCGCAGTTGCGCGCCGGCGACACCTACGGCCAGTTGGACCGGTTGTCCGACGAGGTGCTGCTGCGCCCGTACCTGGTGTCGCGGGAGCGACAGCGGGACATCCCGATCGACTGCGAGGTGGACGCGGCCACCGAGGGCCGGTTGCGGTCCTTCTACCAGGCCGTGGCGGCCGGCATCGAGAACGCCACCGGGGTGTTCACGGCGACCGTGCTGGACATGTCGCATGAGGGTTTCGGCCGGGCGATCGTGCTGGCCGGGCGGCTGGTCGTGGTGGCCGATGTGCTGCGGGACGCGCAGCGGTTCGGTTTCCCGACCGTCGAGAAGCTGACCGCGAAGGGTCAGACGCTCGTCGACAAGGGCGCCAAGCTCGTCGCCCAGTACCCGGAGGTGGCCCGTGACGACTCCTGACGAGCTCACGCTGCGGCTGCGCAAGCTCACCGGCAAGGCCAGCCGCCTCAAGCTCGACCTGCACGACCTGGCCGAGGACCTGCCCTCCAACTGGGAGCAGATCCCCGAACTGGCCGCCCGCACCTACGACGCCTACGCCGAGATCGACCGTCTGAAAAAGCAGCTCGCCGAGGGGAGCGCGACATGAGTGACGAGAGTGAGGAGCTGTCGGCGACCGAGCGGCTCATCCGGTTCCACCAGTGCGGCACCGCCGAAGAGTTCCTGCGGCTGCTGGACGTGCCGTTCGATCCGCGGGTGGTCAACGTGAACCGGCTGCACATCCTGAAGCTGTTCGCCGCCAAGGTCGCGGAGCTGCATGAGCAGCGCACCGCCGAGCAGCCGGCCGAGCGGGTGCTCGCCGACTACCGGGTGGCGCTGGAGGCGTCCTACCGCGAGTTCACCACGTCCACCGCGCTGGACCACCGGCTGTTCAAGGTGCTGCGTGACCGGGCGCCGCGCGCGTTCGTGCCGCTGCAGGAGGTACAGCGGGAGGTGCTGCGGTGAGCGTCTTCGGTGTGGCGACGAAGTTCGAGGTGGGTGACCTGGTGGTCGCCACCAAGGATCTGCGCGATGATGGCACCCACCCCGACCCCGGTGTGTCGGTCGGTGACGTGCTGGTGCCCGAGGGCACCCGGGGTGAGGTGCTGCAGGTGGGGCTGTATCTGCAGGAGCACGTCGTGTACGCGGTGGCGTTCGAGAACCGCCGGGTCGTCGGCTGCCTGACCCGCGAGCTCGAACCGGCGCCCGCGCCCGACTCCCCCGCGGTGCCATCCGAGACATCCGAGACATCCGCCCCCGACGGCGAACCGGAGGCCACGGCATGACGATCAATCTGCCCATCATCAGCACGACCGGCCCGTCCGGGGTGACGGGACCATCAGCGCCACCGACTAGTGCTGGGTGCAAGAGCAAGAGCAGTTGCGGCGCGTCCGGCCCGATCGCCGACCCGGAGATCGCGGCGAGGATCGCCAAGCACCCGTGTTACAGCGCCGAGGCGCATCAGTACTACGCGCGGATGCATGTCGCGGTCGCGCCGTCCTGCAACATCCAGTGCAACTACTGCAACCGCAAGTACGACTGCTCCAACGAGAGCCGGCCGGGCGTCACCAGCACGCTGCTCACCCCGGAGGAGGCGCTGGCCAAGGTCAAGCATGTGGCCAGTGAGATCAAGCAGATGAGCGTGCTGGGGATCGCCGGTCCCGGTGACCCGCTGGCCAATCCGAAGCGGACGTTCAGGACGCTGGACATGGTCTCCAGGGAGTGCCCGGACATCAAACTCTGCCTGTCCACCAACGGTTTGCGGCTTCCCGAATACGCCGACCGCATCGCCGACCTCGGCGTCGACCACGTGACGGTCACGGTCAACATGATCGACCCCGAGGTGGGCGCCCGGATCTACGAATGGGTTGGTTACCGAGGCAAGCTCTACACCGGCAAGGACGCGGCGAAGGTGTTGTCGGAGCGGCAGTTGGCGGGCCTGGAGGCGCTGCGCGACCGCAAGATCCTCGCCAAGGTCAACTCGGTGATGATCCCGGGCGTCAACGACGACCACCTGGTCGACGTCTCGAAAACCGTCCGTGGCCTGGGTGCGTTCCTGCACAACGTGATGCCGCTGGTATCGGCGCCCGAGCATGGCACGGTGTTCGGGCTGGCCGGGCAGCGCGGGCCGACCCCGCAGGAGCTGAAGGCGTTGCAGGACCGCTGCGCCGACACCGATGGCGCCGAGATGAACATGATGCGGCACTGCCGGCAGTGCCGGGCCGACGCGGTCGGGCTGCTCGGCGAGGACCGGGGCGAGGAGTTCGGTCCGGAGACCTACCTGACCGACGAGGTTGAGTACGACCTGGCGGGCAGGCAGAAGGTGCACGCGGACATCGAGCACTGGCGGGAGGACCTGAAGTCGGTCCGGGAGGCCCAGGGGATCAACACCGGCGACACATTCCTTCCGCCGGAGCGGACCGTGCTGGTCGCCGTGGCCACAAAGGGTTCCGGCGTGGTGAACCAGCACTTCGGTCACGCCGAGGAGTTCTGGATCTACGAGGCCGGCCGCAACTGGGCGAAGCTCGTTCAGACCCGCAGCGTGGCGCGGTACTGCGCCGGCCCGTCGGACTGCGGCGAGGAGGAGACGACGCTGCAGAAGACCCTGCGGCTGTTGTCCGACTGCGCCGCGGTGCTGTGCAGCAAGGTCGGACCGGAACCGCGGTCCGCGCTGCGCGAGGCCGGGATCGAGCCGATCGAGGTCTACGACGTGATCGAGCACGCCGTGGCGGCCGCCGGCGCCAGGCTGACCGAGTCCCCAGAATCTCCCGAGTCCATTCAGGACAGTGGGAATCTGGACACCGCGAGGAACGACGCCGAGAACGAGGAGGTCGCCTGACATGGTTCCCATCACCCTGACCGACCGGGCCGCGAACAAGGTCCGCACCCTGCTGACCGCCCAGCAGGCCGACGGCTACGGGCTGCGCATCGACGTCGACCTCGGCGGTTGTGCCGGCTACAGCTACAAGCTCGCGTTGGCGCCGGAGGCCAGCGAGGACGAGGCCGTGGTGCCGCAGGACGGTTTCGACGTGTTCGTCCCGCACGCGGTCGCGCCGCTGCTGGAGGGCATCCGCATCGACTACGTGGACACGATCGCGTCCTCGGGTTTCACCTTCGACAACCCGAACGCCTCGGACGCCTGCGGATGCGGGAACTCCTTCTCCGCCAGCGCTTCCGCCGAGCAGAACGCCGCCGACGCGGCCCTGTTCGGCAAGGTCGAGGACGCACTGGAGGAGGTCCGGCCGTATCTGCGCGGCGACGGTGGCGACGTGGCCGTGGTCAGCGTGCGTTCCGGCGTGGTTTCGGTGCGGCTGACCGGCGCCTGCGGCGGCTGTTCGCTGGCGACCGTGACCCTCGCCCGGGTCATCGAGCGACGACTCAAGGAACTCCTGCCGGAGGTCCAACAGGTCGTCCAAGTTAACTGAGCGGCGTCATTACGGGGACGACCATGGAAACCATGACACAGGAAAACGTGGAACCCGTCGGCGCCAAAGAAGTCACCGAAGAAATCACGATCACCCGATTTGACCGGCAGCTGACGATTCCCGGATTCGGGCCCGGCGAGCAGGAGAAGCTGCGGCAGGCGACCGTTCTGGTCGCCGGGATCGGCGGGCTGGGTGGCACCGCGGCCACCTATCTCGCCGCCGCCGGCGTGGGCAGGCTGGTGCTCGTCCACCCGGGCGCGCTGGAACTACCGGACCTCAACCGGCAGACGCTGATGCTGCCGGAATGGCTTGGCCGCACCCGTGTCGACTGCGCCGCGCTGACCCTGCGCGCCCACTACCCGGACGTCGAGGTCGACGCCCTGCCCTGGCATCTCGACGACCCCGGCATGCCGGAGTTGATCGCCTCGGCGGACCTGGTCGTCGACGCCCGGCACAACTTCCCGGAACGGTTCCTGATCAACCGGATGTGCGTGGACGCCGGCCGGCCTCTGGTCGTCTCGGCCATGAACGCCACCGAGGGGTTCATGCTCACCGTGCTGCCCGGCGCGCCCTGCCTGCGCTGCGTGTTCGCCGCCGGCGACCCGTCCTGGAAGCCGCTGGGATTCCCGGTGATGGGCGCGGTCGCCGGCACCGCCGGTTGTCTCGCCGCGATGGACGCGATCAAGGTCATCACCGGGTTCGGCCGGCCGGCCGTCGGCCGGATGGTCACCTTCGACCTGTGGGACAACGCCTTCCGCACCGTGCGCACCCACCGCGACCCGGCCTGTCCGGACTGCTCGAGTCATTCGGGTGAAACCGGTCCGGGTGATGCCGGGTGATCTACCTCGACTACAACGCCACCACCCCGGTCGATCCGCGTGTGCTGGCCGAGATGCTGCCGATGTTCGGCATCGAGTTCGCCAACCCGTCCAGCAAGCATCCCGCCGGCCAGCGGGCCGCCGAACGGGTCGAGAAGGCGCGCGGCCAGGTCGCCGAGCTGCTCGGCACCCAGCGCAAGAACCTGATCTTCACCAGCGGCGCCACCGAATCCGCCGCGCTGGGCATCAGGGGCGCGGTGGCGCTGGTGGCCGCCGCGCGGCCGGGCCGGCACCGGGTGCTCGTCGGCGCCACCGAACACAAGGCGGTGCTCGAAGCGGCCGGCCCCGACGCCCAGACGATCCGGGTGCTCCCCGACGGCACCCTGGACCTCGAACACCTGCGATGGATGCTCGACACCGATGTCGCGCTCGTCGCGGTCATGGCCGCGAACAACGAGACCGGTGTGCTGCACGATGTCGCCGCCGCCGCGCGGCTGGCGCACCAGGCCGGCGCGCTGTTCTTCTGCGACACCACCCAGGCCGCCGGCCGGGTCCCGGTCACTCTCGACGAGTGGGGCATCGACCTGGCGGTGGCGTCCGCGCACAAGATCTACGGCCCCAAGGGGGTCGGCGTGCTGGCCGCGACCCGCGCGGTGCGAGCCAAGCTGCCGCCGCTGTTCGGCGGTGGCGGCCAGGAACGCGGGCTGCGCGGCGGCACCAGCAACGCCGCCGGGATCGTCGGGTACGGCGCGGCCGCGGCGCTCGCGGCCAAGGAACTGCCCGACTGGGCGCACCGGCAGTCCGACCTGGTGCGGCTGCTGCGGGACGAGCTGGCCGTGCGGGTCGACACCGGCGGTGAGCCGATCAGCGTGCACGGGCAGGGCGCGCCCCGGCTGCCCAACACGCTGTGCGTGCGGATCCCCGGAGTCGAGGCGGACGCCGTGCTGAGCTGCCTGCCCGACGTGATGATCTCCGCCGGCGCCGCCTGCTCGTCGGCGATCCCGGAACCGTCGCATGTCCTGTTGGCCATGGGCGTGACACCCACCGCGGCCGAGGAATCCCTGCGGTTCAGCGTGGGCCGGCCCACCACGGAAGCCGAGATCCGCACCGCGGCCGGGCTTGTCGCCCAGGCCGTGGCCCGGGTGCGCGAACTGAACAACCCTACGAGGAAGGCTGATTATGACCGCGCAACTGCCTGAGCGGACCGTCCAGGAAATGGACGACGTGGTGATCCGGTTCGCCGGTGACTCGGGCGATGGCATGCAGTTGACCGGTGACCGGTTCACCGCCCAGGCCGCCGCCTTCGGCAACGACCTGTCCACGCTGCCGAACTATCCGGCGGAGATCCGCGCACCAGCCGGCACGCTGCGCGGTGTGTCCAGCTTCCAGCTGCACTTCGCGAACTACGACATCCTCACCCCGGGCGAGAAGCCCGACGTGCTGGTGGCGATGAACCCGGCGGCACTGAAGGCGAACATCGCCGAGGTCAAGCCCGGTGGCGTGATCGTCCTCGACACGCACAACTTCACCGAGCGCGCGCTCGGCAAGGTCGGCTACACCCACAACCCGCTGGAGGACGGGTCGCTGGACGCGTTCACCGTGCACGCGGCTGACCTCACCACGCTCGCCGGTGAGGCCGTCGCCGAGCAGGGGCTGAGCCGCAAGGACGCGGCCCGCGCCAAGAACATGGTCGCGTTGGGCCTGGTGTCGTGGATGTTCAACCGTTCGATCCAGCCCACGGTCGACTTCCTCAAGCGGCGGTTCGCGAAGAAGCCGGCGATCCTGGCCGGCAACATCGCCGCGCTGCAGGCCGGCTGGAACTTCGGTGAGACCACCGAGAGTTTCGCGATCACCTACGAGGTGAAGCCGGCGGCACTGCCGCCCGGCGAGTACCGCAACATGCACGGCGCACTGGCCATCGCCTACGGTCTGGTCGCGGCGGCGGAGAAGGCCAGGATCCCGTTGTTCCTCGGCGCCTACCCGATCACGCCGGCCAGCGACGTCCTGCACGAACTGTCCAAACTGAAATCCTATGGCGTGCGGACGTTCCAGGCCGAGGACGAGATCGCCGCGGTCGGATCGGCGCTGGGCGCCAGCTACGCCGGGATGCTCGGCGTGACCGCCACATCCGGGCCTGGCATGGTGCTCAAGACCGAGACGATCGGCCTGGCGGTCGCGCTGGAACTGCCGCTGGTGATCATCAACGTGCAGCGTGGTGGCCCGTCCACCGGCCTGCCGACCAAGACCGAGCAGTCCGACCTGCTGCAGGCGTTGTATGGGCGCAGCGGTGAGTGCCCGGTGCCGGTGCTGGCGCCGCGCTCGCCGGCGGACTGTTTCGACGTGACGGTCGAGGCCTGCCGGTACGCGGTGAAGTACCGCACCCCGGTGATCCTGCTCGCCGACGCCTACCTGGCCAACGGGTCCGAGCCATGGCGGATCCCAGACCTGGACCAGCTGCCCGACCTGAGTCCCGACTTCGCCGTCGAGCCCAACGGCCTGGACGAGGTGGGCAACCCGGTGTTCCTGCCGTACGCGCGTGACCCCGACACCCTGGCCCGGGCGCTCGCCGTGCCCGGCACGCCCGGGCTGCAGCACCGCGTCGGTGGCCTGGAGAAGGCCGACCTGACCGGTGAGATCAGCTACGACGCGGACAACCACGAGTACATGACTCGCATCAGGCAGCGCAAGGTCGACGAGATCCCGGTGCCCGACCTGGAGATCGACGATCCCAGCGGGCCGCCCGGGTTCGGTGCGCGGGTGCTGGTGTTGGGCTGGGGCTCGACGTATGGGCCGATCGGTGCGGCCTGCCGGCGGCTGCGGAGCCGTGGCCTGCCCATCGCGCAGGCGCATCTGCGCAACCTCAACCCGCTGCCGGCCAACCTCGGCGTGCTGGCCGCCTACGACACCGTCGTCGTGCCGGAGATGAACCTCGGCCAGCTTTCCAGCCTGATCCGCGCCGAGACGCTGGTCGACACGGTGAGCAGCACCCATGTGCGTGGCCTGCCGCTGCGCGCGTCGGAACTGGAGAAGCTGCTCGAACGATTCGTCACCGGAAAGAACCTGGAACCCCGTTCAGTCGCCGGCGAGACCGGTCAGACCGCAGGAAAGGTAGAGAAGGCGTGACCGCGATCGAACTTCCCCAGCTCGCCGAACCGCTCAAGCCGGCCGATTTCCGCAGCAACCAGGAGGTCCGCTGGTGTCCCGGTTGCGGTGACCACGTCGTGCTGGCCACCGTGCAGTCGTTCTTCGCGTCCCTGCGGATTCCCCGCGAGAACATCGTGGTGATCTCCGGGATCGGCTGCTCGTCACGGTTCCCGTACTACGTCGAGACCTACGGCATGCACTCCATCCACGGCCGGGCACCGTCGATCGCCACCGGTGTCGCGATCAACCGGCCCGACCTGTCGGTGTGGGTGATCACCGGCGACGGTGACGCACTGTCGATCGGCGGCAACCACCTGATCCACGCCCTGCGGCGCAACGTGAACCTGAAGATCATCCTTTTCAACAACCAGATCTACGGGCTCACCAAGGGCCAGTACTCGCCGACGTCGAAGCTGGGCACGGTCAGCAAGTCCACCCCGTCGGGGTCGATCGACAACCCGTTCGACCCAATCTCCGTGGCGCTCGGCGCCGGCGCGACATTCGTGGCACGGACGGTGGACTTCGACCGCAAGCACATGCTGGAAACCCTCAACGCGGCGAACCAGCACAACGGCACCGCCCTGGTCGAGGTCTACCAGAACTGCATGATGTTCAACGACGACGCCTATGGCGCGTTGAACTCCGCGGAAACCAAACAGGACTTCACGATCCGGCTGCGGGACGGCGAACCGATCCTGTTCGGTGCCAACAACGAGCGGGCCGTGGTGCGTGACCCGGAGACCTACGAGCTGTCCATCGGCGCGGCGGACGGCCCGAACGTCGTCGTCCACGACGCGGCCACCGCGAACCCCGCGTACGCGTTCGGCCTCGCCCAACTGGCGGATCCGGACCTGCGGCACACGCCCATCGGAGTGTTCCGCGCGGTCGACCGTCCCACCTACGACGGGCGGTACCGCCGGCAGCTCGACGAGGCCCACCAGAAGGGTCCCTCGGATGTGCGGAAGCTGTTGCACGGCACCGACACCTGGACCGTTTCCGCCTGACCCCCGGTTTTCCGACCACTTTGGAGGAACCCTGTGACGTATGTGATCGCCGAACCCTGCGTTGACGTCAAGGACAAGGCGTGCATCGCCGAATGCCCTGTCGACTGCATCTATGAGGGCGACCGGATGCTCTACATCCACCCGGACGAATGCGTGGACTGCGGTGCCTGCGAACCGTTGTGCCCGAAGGAGGCGATCTTCTACCACCTCGAGGTGCCGAAGAAGTGGCGCCCCTACACCAAGGCCAACGCGGAGTTCTTCGAGGGCCTGGACTCCCCCGGTGGCGCCGCCAACCTCGGCAAGGTCTCGAACGACCCACAGTTCATCAAGGACCTGCCGCCCAGGGAATAACCTTCCCTCGTCTCGACCCAGGGTGCCGGCTTCAACGGCGAAGCCGACGCCCTCACCACCTCATGAGAAGGGAATCCGCGAGCCGGTGGCGCACCTGGGCAAGCTGATACTCCTCACGACATTTCTCGACTCTGGCGAACCGGTGAGCAGTCCGGTGTGCAACGTGCCGATGGGCGACGGCCGCATCGGCGTACTGACGAGCGGCGGGACGGGTAAATGCCAGCGGATCCGGACCAATCCGCGGGTCGCCGTCCAGACCTGCACCGCGCGCGGCCAGGCCGTTCCGGGCGCGCTGGCCTATCACGGCACCGCTGAGATCACCGGTCCCGGCCCGCTCCTGGAGGAGGCCCGGCTGCGGCTGCGAGCGAGGTACCGATGGTTGGTGCCGCTCGTCAAGTCGTTCAGCCGCCTCACCGGCCGCCGCGGTAAGGGTCACGAGTTCGCTGACACCCTGGTGTTGATCAAGCTGGAAGAGGAGGGACCAACCACCTGAGCTACCAACGTGGGTCCAACTGCGGCAGATCCTCGCGCCTGATCTCCCGGCAGTCGATGCAGGTCGGGCGTAGGCCGGTCATGATGAATTCCTCGATCACGGCATGAAACAGGTCAAGCGGCAGTACCGAGGTACAAGTGAACAGATCACAGCCACACAAGTCGTAGCGAATGAGCGGCGGCGAATTAAAAGGCTCGTCATTCTCGCTCAGCCAAAAAATTCGCTTGCCGGATTCGGTGATATCCCAAAAACTCAACGCGCCATAGCCGAACTCGGCCACCGCCGCCATGCCCTGCGGAGGAAACTCGTCCTCGGCCGAGTTGAACCATGCCGCGGTATCAGGCACACCGCGCACCTGAAGAGGCCCGCACACCATCGTCGACCGGCACGGTCGATCCCAGGCGTAGACGCTGCACTCGCCGCGCCGCCGACCGTCAAGCTCAGCCCTGATCTCCTCGATCAGGATCCTCCGCTCCTGGTCCGAATACGCTTTCGGCCAGATGACATCCCCACGTGTCCCGTACGGCACGCCCGCTGGCAGCTGCCGGTCCGGGAAGATCACCGTCGTGACCATCGCCTTCGTCACAGTCATGACGAACTCCTTCCACTCAAGATCAGCACCGAGCGTGCGCCCTTTGTCCAGGCCCACAGTATGGTGATCAGAACTTCCGCACCGAACGAGCGATAGGGAATTCTGCTCGTGGTGTTCGCGGATCCTCGATAACCGGACCACTTCCCCCGTTGAGTCGCATTTCAGTGACGCGGAATTCGCCTCAGAGCATCGGCCGTTGCCTGGCGGACTCGACCACGAGCCGAAGCCCGGCAGGCGAGCGACGATCTCTGAACCGAAAGGCCAACCATTCGGAGCGGCCGGCCCGCCGCCATGATTCAACTGGTCACATGCCCTGACATGCGCGTTCACCCGGTCGGTTCAACTGCCGTTCATCCGTTCAGATGATCTTGTCCAACCTCGCTTGCCAAAGTACCCCCAGGGGTATACGCTGCCGGGCCAATCGGCCTTCACTGTCGCGGGCCGAAGGAAGGCAGGCTGCAAATGGCGCGCGTGCTGGTCCTCGGAGCTGGCATTTCTGGGCACACCGCTGCCCTCTACCTGCGACGACTCCTCGGAAAGCAGCATCAGATCGTCGTGGTGAGTCCAAATGCGAAATGGAACTGGATCCCGTCCAACATCTGGGTCGGGGTGGGCAGGATGACGCCGGAGCAGGTCACCTTCCCCCTGGCGCCGGTCTACAAACGCAAGGGCATCACGTTCCTGCAGGCCAAGGCGGTCGCCCTGCACCCGGAGGGCGACACGACCGATCCCCGTCCCGGCGTCGACATCGTGTACACGGCGCCGGACCGGGCCGGCGACCAGGAGCGGGTGACCTACGACTACCTGATCAACGCGACCGGCCCGAGGCTCACCTTCGAGGCCACGCCCGGGCTCGGGCCGGACGGCAACTCCCTGTCGGTCTGCACCGCCGGCCATGCCGCTCAGGCTGCCGCCGCCTTTGAAAAGGTCGTGGAGCGGCTGCGCGCGGGCGAGCGCCAGACCCTGGTGATCGGCGTCGGACACGGCACCTGCACCTGTGAGGGCGCCGCATTCGAGTTCACATTCAATGTCGAACATGAGTTGCGCATGCGCGGTGTGCGCGATCTCGCCGACATCATCTATTTCAGCAACGAGTACGAACTCGGCGACTTCGGCGTCGGCGGATTGTCCTTCGAGCAACAGGGATTCGTGATGTCCAGCGAGACGTGGACCGAGTCGCTGTTCCGCGAACGTAAGGTCAAGGCGATCCTGCGCGCGCATGCCGAGCGGATCGAACCGGGCAAGATCTGGTACGAGACACTGGACGGCGAGCACTTCAGCCTGGCATTCGACTTCGCCATGTTGCTTCCGCCGTTCCGCGGCCAGCCACTCAAGGCGTTTGACCGCCTTGGCGAGGAGGTCACCACCGATGTGTTCGCTTCCAATGGATTCATGAAGGTCGACGCGGATTATTCCTCGAAGTCCTATGACGACTGGCAGGCCGAGGACTGGCCGAGGACCTACCAGTCGGCCAGGTACCCCAACGTCTTCGGGATCGGTATCGCGTTCGCCCCGCCGCACCCGATCTCCAAGCCTCGCAAGAGCCCGAACGGCACGGTGATCTCTCCGGCCCCACCGCGAACCGGCATGCCCTCGGGCGTCATCGGTCGCGAGGTCGCGCACAGCATCGCGGACATGATCAAGGGCCGTGCCGACAAGCCGACACACACCGCCTCCATGGCGGCGATGGGTGCCGCCTGCGTCGCCTCCGCGGGCGCCGGCGTTCGGACCGGCAGCGCGGCCGCCATGACGATGTATCCCGTGGTGCCGGACTTCAAGCGGTTCCCGGTCCACGGCCGCGATGTGAAGAGCACCTACGGCGAGATCGGCCTGGCCGGGCACTGGATGAAGCACCTGCTGCACATCGTGTTCCTGTACAAGGCCAAGGCCCGACCCGGCTGGTGGCTGCTGCCGGAGTAGCCAGCGCATTCCTCCCCACTCCGCCACTCCCGAAGAGGACCTCGATGAACGCCACCGAAGAGCGGCTCACCGCCGCTCCGCTACCCACGTCCAGGACCCTGTGGATCCGTTCCTTCGTCCCCTACCAGCTCTGGCGCTTCGCCTGGCTCAACCTCCGCATGCTCCGCATGGCCTACAAGGCCCACTGACCTGGCCGCTTCAGCGCTGAGCGATGGGATCCACCTACCGGCCGCCCCAGTCTGGCGGGTGATCGCGTTCCGTATGGTTCGGTTGGCCCCGAAGGCCCGATGATCGTCCATTCGGGTGAAGTCACACTGTGCTGGGAACCGGGTCACCGTCCGCGCACGACCTCTGTGCGACCACAACTCCCGACGAAAGGTTGGACAGGTCACCATGGACAAGAGCACGCCCTCGACTCTGCACACGATCGCCACGTTCTGCGGAAAGTGCGACTGTGGCTGTCCCACGCTGCATGTCGATGTCACCGCGGAGCTCGACAAGCGGATCGTCATCACCGACGACTTCGGTCAGCGTGTGCAGATGAGCCCGGATCAGTGGCAGGACCTCGTCGCACAGGCCAAGGCGGGAGCACTGGACGGCGTTCTGGCCGCCGCACTGGTCTGATCTCGATCCAATATTGAATACTGGACGTGCCCGGTCGACCACTCACCGGGCACGTCCAGCGTCACATGCCGCTGATCTGCGGAATGTGACACCATTTAAACGGGTGGGCTAACTCGATTGAAACATCATCGGTCTAGCGTGCCAACGTCCGAACAACGAGAAAGGCACGCCGTGACGGTGGCAGCAACGGAAGAAGCAGAAGCGGGCGAATATCGTGACAGAGTCGTAGCGGTCGAACCGGGCGGCATCGAACCCGTTGCCGATGCCGACAGACACGGTAGACCGCACCAACTGTTCTGGACCTGGTCCTCACCCAACCTCGAGTTCGCCACCATCTTCGTGGGTGTGCTGGCGGTGTCGGCGTTCGGCCTGTCGTTCTGGCAGGCGCTCGCCGCGATCGTGCTCGGCAACGCCCTGGGCTCGGTGACTCACGGCGTCCTTTCCGCGCGTGGGCCGCGGCACGGTGTTCCGCAGATGGTGCTGTCCCGCCTCGGGTTCGGCTACTGGGGCAACCTGATCCCCGCCGGCCTGATGTCGGTGACCGCCGGCATCGGCTGGTTCGCGGTGAACAGCGTCAGCGGCGCGTTCGCGCTGAACACGCTGACCGGCTGGCCACTCGTGCTCTGCCTGGCCATCATCGTGGTGGCGCAGATCGGCATCGCGTTCTTCGGCCACAACCTCGTTCAGGCGTATGAGAAGTACGTCTTCGCCGTGCTCGCGGTGATCTTCGCGATCGGCACGGTGGCCATCTTCTCCCAGGCACACCCGGCCGCGGTCGCGGGTCACGGCGGCGTGGGCGGCTTCCTGCTCACCGTCGGCGCGGCGTTCGGCTACGCCGTCGGCTGGAACCCGTACGCCGCCGACTACACTCGCTACCTGCCCAAGTCGGTCAGCACCCGGGCGGTCGGCTGGTTCGCCGGGCTCGGGCTGTTCGTGTCCTGCACCGTGCTCATGGCGGTCGGCGCCGCGTCGGTGACCATCGCCGGCGGTGCGGGCACCGGGAGCCCGACGGCCGCGTTCACCGGGCATATGCCGGGCTGGCTGGCGGCGATCACGCTGCTGGCGATCGTGCTCGGCGCCGTCGCCGCGAACGCGCTCAACGTGTACTCCGGGGTCCTGTCGTTCCTGACGTTGGGCATCAGGCTGCCGCTGGCATGGCGGCGGGCGATCGTCGCGGTCGGCTTCGGTGTGATCGGGTTCGTGCTCGCCTGGCTCGGCCTGAGCGACGCGGGCGAGGCATATGAGAACTTCCTGCTGGTCATCTCCTACTGGATCGCGCCGTGGTTGGGTGTGATGTTCGTCGACCAGTACCTGCGACGTGGCCGGCAGCTCGACGGCCTGCTGACGGACAAGTCGCGCAACGGCTGGGCCGGGCTGGTGTCGTTCCTGGCCGGCGCGATCATCTCGATCGCGTTCTTCGCGAACCAGTCGATCTACACCGGGCTGGTGCCCAAGGCCCTGCCGGCGATCGGTGATATCACGTTCTTCGTCGGTTTCGTGATCGCGGCCGGGTTGTACGCGATCCTCGGCTACCGAAGCCGGCACGAGGCGGCGGCCGCGGAGATCGTCGAGGTGCCCGTCGAAGCCTGACACAACGACCGGATCGGCCGGGCACCCGCACCGGTGCCCGGCCGATCTTTGTGGGCAAGCCGTACTGACTCGGCGGCCTACTGAGCGGCCGAGGTGATCAGGGCGTAGTTGCCGTCGTAACGGCGGTACAGCACCGAACCGCGGCCGGTCCGGGTGTCGCGAAAGAACCGGAAAGGGAGTTCGGTCTCCTCCAGGCGCTCCATGGCCCCTTCCGGGGTGAGGTCGGGGACGGGGTAGACGTCGATGGTCAGCGGCACCGCGACCGGAGGCATCGGCGGCCGCATGCCGACCAGCCGGGTCAGGCGGTAACCGGTCGGACCGACCCGGGACAGCATGCTGTCGCAGCCGGTCTCCGCGTCGATGAACAGGTGGAAGTCGAAGTCCATCACGTCCATGGTCAGAGCGGCCTCATCCGGGCGGCACCGGATCAGCTCATACGCCTTGCGGCGGACGATCTCCCGCCGGCCCGCCCGTGTCCTGGGGTCGGGGTGCGGACGGTCGCCGGCGGAGCCGGGCCAGGGGCGCGGTGCCTCGGGATGGGCGAGCCGGGCGGCCTGTTCCTTCAGCCGGGTGCGCAGCAGCCGACCGGCCTCCGGAAAGAATGTCGCGGCGACCTGCGCGCGGATCGGACGCCCGGCCACGGTGAGGTTGGCCTGGGCCAGGGCCGGCCAGGGAGCGTTGGACCTGGTGAACGCGGTGAGCTTGACCCGTGCCGACGCGACGGTGTCGGGCACCCGTCTCAAGAATGCCGCGACCTGCTTCTGGACGTACTCCCGTGCGCTGTCGAGAACCTCCCCGATCGTGTGCACGGCAATATCGTCGCGAGTCACCTGCTGCTCCACCGCGTACTCCCTGAGCTGCCCGGCCCCCTCGCCATCTGCCCGTTTCCGTCCGGAGATCAATTATGGCCGTCCGGAGGTGGAATCAACGTAGGGAAGCAGGTCCCAGGAGTGTGGACGTTCGGCCCTAGTCACTGGCCCTCACAGTGGCACCGCCGCCGCTTCCGCTGGCACCGCCGGTGCCGGCGCCCATGCCGGAGTGCGCACGGTGAGGCGCCACCGTGGAGCCGTCCGGGCTGTTGGAGCGATCGGTCGGTTCCTCGACGCCGCACAGCTCGTAGACGGTGCTGCCGTCCACCGTCTCCTGTTCGACGAGCAGCCCGGCCAGGCGTTCCAGCACCTGCTTGTGGCCGCGGATCAGGTCGGTCGCGCGCTGTTCGGCCTCCCGCAGCAGGCGGGCGACCTCGGCGTCGATGGCGGCCTGGGTGGCCTCGGCGAACGGCCGACTGGTCACCTGGCGCCCACTGCCCTGCAGGAACATCGGACTACCCGACGGATAGCCGACCGGTCCCAGCGCCGGGGACAGGCCGAACTCCCGCACCATCCTGATAGCCAGGTCGGTGGCCTGAGCGAGATCGTTGGCGGCGCCGGTGGAGCCCTGGCCCAGCATGACGAGTTCGGCGGCCCGCCCGCCCAACCGCACGGTCAGCGCGTCGGTGAGGTAGTCCTCGCCGTGTAGGTGCCGTTCGACCAGCGGGAGCTGTTCGGTGGTGCCGAGGGTCTGGCCGGCGGGCAGGATCGTCACCTTGGCGACCGGGTCGGCATGCTCCGACAGCGCCGCCACCAGGGCGTGCCCAGCCTCGTGCACGGCGACGGCGTGCTTCTCCTCGGGCAGCAGCACGTTCGAACCCTCGCGGCGGCCCAGCAGGATTCGGTCGCGGGCGGTCGCGAAGTCGTCGGGATTCAGGATCGAGCGGCCGTCGCGCACGGCGCCGATGGCGGCCTCGTTGGCGAGGTTGGCCAGGTCTGCGCCGGAGAACCCGGGCGTGCCACGGGCCACGACGTCGAGGTCGACGCTCGGGTCCAGGTGCTTCTTCTTGCAGTGCACGGCCAGGATCGCGGCGCGCTCGGCGGACGTCGGCAGCGGGATCGTGACGGTCCGGTCGAATCGCCCCGGCCGCAGCAGCGCCGGGTCGAGTACCTCGGGCCGGTTGGTGGCGGCGAGCACGACGATCCCGACGGCCGGGTCGAAGCCGTCCATTTCGGACAGCAACTGGTTGAGGGTCTGCTCGCGTTCGTCGTTGGCCATCAGGGAACCCGAGCCGGCGCGACGCCCACCGATGGCGTCGATCTCGTCGACGAACACGATGGCGGGGGCGCGCTTGCGGGCCTCGGCGAACAGGTCGCGGACGCGCGCGGCACCGACGCCGACGAACATCTCCACGAACGTCGAGCCGGCGACCGACAGGAACGGCACCTCGGCCTCGCCGGCCACCGCGCGTGCCAGCAGGGTCTTGCCGGTGCCGGGCGGGCCGATCATCAGGATGCCACGCGGCGCCACCGCCCCCGCGCGCTGGTAGCGCTCGGGGGCGCGCAGGAAGTCGACGATCTCGACGATCTCGGCCTTGGCGCCCTCATACCCGGCGACATCCGCGAACTTGGTTTTCGACTGTTCGGCGTCGAACAGTTTCGCCTTGGACTTGCCGACGCCCATGGCGCCCTGCAGTTGGCCGACGCCACCGCCCCGGGACAGCCGGCTCCACCACCAGATCAGGAAGATGAACGGCGCCAGCAGCAGCACCCAGCCGATCACGTCCGTCCAGCTTGAGCCGCTGGACGGCGGGGTCGCGGTGATGGACACGTTGGCCTTCTGCAGCTGGGTCAACAGGTCCGATCCCGCTTGGGACGGGATCACCGTGGAGTAGGTGCTGCCGTTGGTGAGCGAGCCGGTGGCCTGCCCGGTGCTCTGGATCGTGACGTCCTTGACCTTGTGCGCGTTCACATCCGCGAGGAACTGCGAGTACGACAGGGTCTCCGACGGCGGGCTCGAGTTGGTACTGCTGGTGGTGGACAGCCCGATCCACACCAGCACGATCATGATGATCGCGGCGGCCAGCAGCAGCCAGTGCCGCCACGGTGGCGGGGAGGGAGGCGCGGTCGGCGCCGGTCGGTCACCTGGTGGTGGTGTGCTGACCCGCCGGCTCATCGTCCCTCTCCCCTTAGTTCACCGTCAGTAACCACCATGAGCGGCGGCGTCTCATGGTAGTAGGGGACTTCGTCGCCCGAGTCGGGCAGGAGGTCACCGCAGGGCGCGAATCGACTCCTTCAGGGAACCCAGAGTCGCCATGACGGCGGTCGGTTCGTAGCCACAGTGGGCCATGCAGTTGGCGCAGCGGGGGTCACGGCCGCGCCCGTACGAGTCCCAGTCGGTGGCGTCCAGCAGCTCCTGGTAGGACTGGGCGTAGCCGTCGTCCAGCAGGTAGCAGGGCTTCTGCCAGCCGAACAGCGAGTAGGACGGGATGCCCCACGCGGTGCACTCGAAATCGGCCTTGCCCTCCAGGAAGTCGAGGAACAGCGCCGAGTGGTTGAGCCGCCAGTGCTTGCGGCGTCCCTCGGCGAAAGCCTTACTGAACAACTCCCGGGTCTCCTGCACTCCCATGAAGTGGTCCTGGTCGGGCGCCTTGGAGTAGGCATAGGCGGGAGACAGCATCATGCCGTCGACGTCGAGTTCGTCGTTGAGGAAGTTCAGGACCTCGATCACGCTCTGTGGCGTGTCGTTGTTGAAGAAGGTGGAGTTCGTCGTGACCCGGAATCCACGCCGTTTGGCTTCCCGGATATTGTCCACGGCCTGCGCGAACACGCCCTTCTTACCCACCGAAGCGTCGTGCCGGTCCTCCAGACCATCGATATGCACGGCGAACGACAGATATGGTGACGGCCGAAGCTTGTCGATCTTGCGGGGAATCAGCAGTGCGTTCGTGCACAGGTAGACGAACTTCTTGCGCTTGATCAGGCCCTCGACGATCTCCTCGACCTGCGGGTGCATCAGCGGTTCGCCGCCGGCCAGGCACACCACCGGGGCGCCGCACTCGTCGACCGCGGCCAACGCCTGTTCGACGGGCATCCGCTGCTTGAGAACGCTGGCCGGGTGCTGGATCTTGCCGCAGCCCTCGCAGGACAGGTTGCACGCGAACAGCGGCTCCAACTCCAACGTGATCGGGAACCGTTTCTTGCCGGCAAGTTTCTGCCGGAACAGATATATGCCGATTTTGACTGCCTGGCGGACCGGTATGCTCATCGGGACAAACCCCTTCCGCACAAACTGTTTCGTGGTCCGGCGACCACGAAATCAATCCCAGGGGAGATTATCACGCGTGGCCAGGGCTCGCGACTTGATCAAACACAGGTTACGAAGAAACTAATTATGCCTGATCAGCCGGGTTGTCCGAGGTTATCCGGGCGCGCGGCCGGTCGGGTGGGCAGCGGACCCGAGCCCGGCCGGCGTGCCGCGCTGGCTCGACACGCCGGCCAGCGTGTCGAGCCAGGCAACCTGCCGGCTGTCAGTGGACCCTGCGGTTGGCGTCTGACCAGTGCCGTTTGCGGAGGTCCCGCTTGAGGATCTTGCCGGCGCCGGACAGCGGTAGCGCGTTGACGAACTCAATCGAGCGTGGCGCCTTGTAGCCGGCGATATGGTGTTTGCAGAAATCCCGAACTTCCTCGATCGTGGTGGTCTTTCCGGGTGCCAGGACGATCACGGCGTGCACACGCTCACCGAGTTGCGCGTCCGGGACGCCGATGACCGCGCACGACTCCACGGCCGGATGCCGCGCGACCACCTTCTCGACCTCGACCGAATAGACGTTCTCGCCGCCCGTGACGATCATGTCCTTGATGCGGTCAACGATATAGATGTAACCGTCCTCGTCCATGTAGCCGCCGTCACCGGTGTGCATCCAGCCGCCGCGCAGCGCCTGCTCGGTGGCCTCGGGCTGTTTCCAGTAGCCGAGCATGACGTTCGCGCCGCTGGTGACAACCTCGCCGACCGTG
>DASVLX010000323.1:0-2596 GCA_036384655.1 Pseudonocardiaceae bacterium | reverse complement strand
CGGCGAGAAGGCCGGCGCCACCGGTGGTGCGATGGGCGGCACGGGTGCGCGCGGCACCGGCAAGGACGAGGACGCCGAGCACAAGCGCAAATACCAGTACGGCTTCGATCCCAAGGATTATGAGAACGACGAACTGACGGCTCCCGACGTGATCGGCGAAACCGAGGCTCATCGCCGGGCACGCATCGAGGCGAC
The DNA here is from genome assembly GCA_036384655.1 of Pseudonocardiaceae bacterium. Classification (GTDB taxonomy): domain Bacteria; phylum Actinomycetota; class Actinomycetes; order Mycobacteriales; family Pseudonocardiaceae; genus DASVLX01. Next base: position 2,401 of record DASVLX010000323.1, on the reverse strand, counting down.
CGAGCGCGGCGAGACACGGTTGGACTAGCGCGAGGTGTTGCGGAAACCGATCGCGGTCTCGCCGACCGCGCTAGAACGCATGTGCCGGGTCCAGGATCTCGGTGACCTGTCCCCATTTCTACGCGGCCCGGTGCGGTCCGTCGACGTCGATACCGACGCCGGCCAAGCCGAACGCGAAGCCGATCACGCCATGTGGGCCGAGTTCACGCGGCTCGGACTGGTCGACGGGAGCGGTCGCCTCGACGGCGACGCGCTGGACACGTTGTCCTGCCTGACCAGCGCGCCGGTGCGGTATCTGGCCTACGTCACCGACGGAGACCAGTGGTATTCCATCGTGGTGGCCGGCGGCGGTTACGAATCCGTGGTGGCCTGGCGTGACAGCGGCGACGTCCACCTGCGCGGTGTTCGCGGCCGGTCCCCGGCGTACACGCTGATCCATCAACTGCCGGACCAGCCGCCCGCCCGACTCGGCTCGGTGAATCTGCGCGCGGACGGTTCAGACCGCCGCCGCGCCCCGCACGATCTCGAAACGCTCCGGACGCTGATGAACGAACCCGAGCTGGGTCGCGGCGAACTGTATGTCAGCGTGCGTGATCACGGCGGCTACCGGATCAATGACGAGCGGCCGGTCCTCTACACCGACTACCGGTCCGGCCGGATGCTGCTCACGATCAGCGGCGGCTACGTCAGCTTCGCCCCCGCCACCACGGACATGTTGGTCCAACGGCTCAACGAGGAACACCGGCTCCTGACCGAACCCTCCTGGTGAGACCGGCGGAGTAGTCCCGTGCGGCGGAGTCGGGAACGGGTGGCCGGGGCTGACGAATCCCGGCCACCCGTTCCCGAGCCACGTGTTACTCCGTTCAGACGGCCGAGGTGGGCGCGGTGGCGAGAAGCTCTTCGGCCATTCGGGTGGCCTGGTCGGCGAGTGCCCGGAGGAAGTGGGCTGAGCGATCCCAATTGACGCCGAGGTGGACGAAGTCAACGCGGCCGGAGCCGTCCGAGGCCTGCACGTACAAGCGGAGGTGGGTGGGGCTGGCACGGAAGATGCCGATCTCGGCGTCGGCGCCGTCGGTGTTGGTGCGAAGGCTGAGAGTGGCCTCCATGACCTGCTGATCCATTGCGAATTGTCCCTGTCCTGTGTCAGATGCCGAGCGGGTACCAGTGATCGGAGCCGGGCCGGATCACTTCGTGCAGTTGTGGTGGGTAGAGGTTCAGGGCTAGACGAGCCACCAGACGTCCATCGCCAACTGGCGCAAGTCAACTCACAGCGCCAACAACGCGACATGTGTCGAGGTCGGCTGGTCAGCCGGCCAGGTCGGCTACCGCGACACCAAGCAGGCCGGACTGCACGACAGGCCGATCCTGTTGTTCGGCGAGGCCGCTAACCGCGCGTTCCTCCGCGCAGCGACAGACGGACAGTTCGATCACTCCTGATCGCAAAGAGTGAGGCCCCGGCAATCCATGCTTGTCGGGGCCTCGCCACACCCTCGATCACCGAACCGCCGCCGCCCACTCGCTAACCGGGTGCTGGTCCGGGGAGCCGGTTGGTTCGGGGTTTCTGTTGTGGATCAATGAAAGTGGGCGGGATGAAGGTGGGGATGCCGTTGTTGATGGTCATTCGCCATTCGGAGTGGTGCAGCAGTGTGTGGTGCTGGCGGCAGATGACGGCGAGGTTGTCGATTTTCGTGGCGCCGCCGTCGAGCCAGTGCTTGCAATGGTGGATGTCGGACCATTGGGCGGGTCGCTGGCAGGAGGGGAAGGCGCAGTGGCCGTGGTCGCGGGTGATGACGGCCTTGCGCATGGCGGTGGGGACGGTGCGGCTGGCCCGGCCGACATCCAGGGGCTCACTGCGGGCGCCCAGGACCATGGGCACCAGCTCGCAGTCGCAGGCGATGCGGCGGGCTGCGGCGGCGGACAGTTTGATCGTGCCGCCGGTGGTGGCGGTGTGCAGGCTGGCCTTGCCGATCCCAGTCCGCAACGTTTCGAGCGGGACCGTGATGGTGAGATGTGGCTTCTGGCCGCCGTCTTCGGGCAGCGTCCCGGTGTCGGCGGCCCGGTACAGGATGTCGGCCAGTCCGTCGCCCGCGCGCTGGGCGGGAGTGCGCGGATCGGGTTGTCCGTCCAGGGTTTTCGGGGTGGTCAGCGCTGACAGCAGGGTGGTCAGCAGGGCGCCGGGTTCGGGATCCAACTCGCCGGCGAGCCTGACCCGCCCCGACGGTGTGACCGTGACGTCCAGCTCGTTGTGCGGTTCCACCATGGGTTCCGGCTCGCGCGGCTCGGGTCCGTCCTGGTCGAGCCGGTACAGCAACTCCCGGCCCCACTTCCGTAGGCCGTTGGCGTGCACGGTGCCGGCGGCGTCGGTCAGGGTCTTCTCCACGACCTCACGGTCGGCGGGGGT
>DASVLX010000322.1:0-8426 GCA_036384655.1 Pseudonocardiaceae bacterium | reverse complement strand
ACCCCCGCCGACCGTGAGGTCGTGGAGAAGACCCTGACCGACGCCGCCGGCACCGTGCACGCCAACGGCCTACGGAAGTGGGGCCGGGAGTTGCTGTACCGGCTCGACCAGGACGGACCCGAGCCGCGCGAGCCGGAACCCCTGGTGGCACCGCACAACGAGCTGGACGTCACGGTCACACCGTCGGGGCGAGTCAGGCTCGCCGGCGAATTGGATCCCGAACCCGGCGCCCTGCTGACCACCCTGCTGTCCTCGCTGACCACCCCGAAAACCCTGGACGGACAACCCGATCCGCGCACTCCCGCCCAGCGGGCGGGCGACGGGCTGGCCGACATCCTGTATCGGGCCGCCGACACCGGGACGCTGCCCGAAGACGGCGGCCAGAAGCCGCATCTCACCATCACGGTCCCGCTCGAAACGTTGCGGACGGGCATCGGCAAGGCCAGCCTGCACACCGCCACCACCGGCGGCACGATCAAACTGTCCGCCGCCGAGGCCCGCCGCATCGCCTGCGACTGCGAGGTCGTGCCCATGGTCCTGGGCGCCCGCAGTGAGCCCCTGGATGTCGGCCGGGCCAGCCGCACCGTCCCCACCGCGATGCGCAAGGCCGTCATCACCCGCGACCACGGGCACTGCGCCTTCCCCTCCTGCCAGCGACCCGCCCAATGGTCAGACATCCATCACGCCCGGCACTGGCTCGACGGCGGCACCACCAAACTCGACAACCTCGCCGTCATCTGCCGCCAGCATCACACACTGCTGCACCACTCCGAATGGCGAATGACCATCAACAACGGCATCCCCACCTTCATCCCGCCCACTTTCATTGATCCACAACAGGAACCCCGAACCAACCGGCTCCCCGGGCCAGCACCCGGGTAGTAGCGGTGCGCTACCCGCACGCCGGCCGGTCAAGATCCAGCGACCGGTGGCTGGTCACGCTATGTTGGGGGCACTGTCCAGCAGCAGGCGTGAAGGGATCACGGCCATGTCCGACCTTGAAGAGCTCATCGATGCCGACGGGCTGCTCCAAGAGCTCGACGCGCTGCGCGAGCGCCGCGACGAAGCGATCGATGCGCTTGCCAACGACCTCAACAACGTCGGAGACCAGGTGAACGACATCGCCTCGGATGTCGAGGTGCAACTGGCCGAGGCCGAGGTCGGTCTGGTGGATCAGTCGATACAGCTCGCCATCAGTGTGATCAGGGGCACAGATACCGAATCGTTGGAAGAGGTCGCCAGGCTCGGTTCCATCACGCTTCCCGGCGATCCCGAACCGTCATCCTCGAACCAGCGGGAAAAGAGCAAGAAACCCCGGCTGACACAGGTCGATCTTCCCGGTCCGCAGCCGGTTGCCGAGCAGAAGAGGATGCCCCGCGAGAAGGTCGCGGAAATCCTCAGCGAGCACGTTTCCACCTGTGCCGCCCGCATCCGTCACCTGCTCGACTACTTCGCCGACGAGTTCTGGCCGTACACCGTCAACAAGGCCGAGGACGGCGAGTTCGACCAGGACAGCCTCACCGCCGAACTCGACGCGATCGCCGATGATCTGTCCAAAGCAGTGCGGGCCTGGCGCGGTTGGATCCAGGCTCTCTATGACCTGTCGCCCTCCCACCTTGGCGTCGTCAGCAGCACGGTCCCCGCAGTGGCGCTCACTGAGGACACCGCGTCCTAAACTTTGATCATGACGTGGCCATGGAAACCCGGCATCGCCTTAGCATCTGACGCGCGCGTCTTCCGCGTCTCGGCGTCCGATGCCGAAACCGCCGGGCGGTCCGACCACGAAAGGTGCGCGCTGGCCCAGGCTCTCAAGGTCCGACCGCGCACCTGGCCGGAGACCGGTGGCTGGCGACGACGACGCGGCGACCGCGACTTCGCGCTCGGGCCGCTCACCGAGGCCATCGAGGCGTTCCACCACGACCGTGACAATGGCATCGACTTCGATACCGCCCTGCGCAACGCACACCATGACCTTGGCCCGACCCACCCCGGCTTACGGCGGTTCCTCGACGTCGCCCTCGACAACTACGTCGAGTACCACGATGCCCGCGAGCACGAGATCGGGTCGCTGCACTACCTCGGTCTCTCCCATGAGTTCGGTCTCAAACTCCCGTTGACCATCACGGCGTGGGCTCCGCTGTATGAAACGGACACGGGTATCCGGGAAATCCGCCGCCTGCGCCTCGACAAGGCGTCATCCGCCCCCACGGCATGGGCCGAGTACGCCGCCCTGGTCGCGGCCGCCGTTGACACAGGGCGACCCGTCCGTCAGGTGTTCGTGACCGAGGTCGGTCTGCGCGACGGAGCCGAGAAGCATGTTCTCCCCGGCGTCAGCCCCGATGACGCACGAACGCGATACGCGGAATCCGCCCGCCACATCGCGCTCGATATCGCCGCCGGTATATCCCGGACAACCGGGAATGACTGCGCGTCCTGCTCGTTCTGCGGCGGGTGTCCCGACCTTGTCCCGGTACCGGGAGCACTCCAGGTCGATCGACATGCTGCCTGGACCCGATCCGTATCAGCGAGCGACCTGACGCTGTACGAGCAGTGTCCCGCGCAGTGGTACCTGCACCGTCTCCTGCATCTACCCGCCGATGGAGATCACGGCGAAGCACGTGATCGAGGCAAGGCCGCCCACGACTGGATCGCCGCGGCCCACCAGCGCGGCATTCCCTGCGCCGCGGCCGATCTGCCGGATCCGGACGCGGGGTTGGGGCTCGCCGAGGGAATCCTGACCCGCACGCAATACCAGGCCGCGCGACCGTATCTCCTTCGGCACGTCGACGTCTGCCCGCTCGCCGCCGGACCTTATCTCCAGGTGGCCTTCACGCTGTGTCTCCTGGCGCACGGACTCACCGAACACCACGAGTGCTCGCGCGGCGAGGTCGAACTGGAGGTGCTGACTCCGCACGGTGCGGCCGTTTTCAGCTACGCCACCGACGATCCCGACACGATCACCGCGGCGCGCGAGCATCTCAAGGCCCACACGACGCCCTGGGCACGGGACACCACCTGGCTCGCCCGACCCGGTGGCGACTGCGATCGGTGTCCCGTCCGCATATGGTGCCCGGACCGTGCCGACGACACCCCGAGATCGCTCGCTGCCCTCGCGGCCGTCGAGGACGAGCCAGCGCCATTCTGACGGTCAGCGCCGGCCGTCGGTGCCCCACTCCTCCGCGAAGGTCTCCATCTGCATCAGCACCAACTGGGTCGCGCCGGGCTCGGCGTCCGGCGGGTAGCCGTGCTTGGCCAACAAGCGCTTGATTGTGCTCCGCAGCCTGGCTCGCACATCGTCCCGTGACACCCAGTCGGTAGTGACACCTCGGCGCAGCGCCCTCACCAGGTCCCGTGCGATGTCGGCGAGTTTGCCCTCGGCCATCTGTTGCACGGCGGACTCGTTCTTCCTGACCGCGTCGTAGAAGGCCAGCTCGTCGTCGGTGAGCGGCGGGTCGAACCTCTTCCCGCGCTGCGCGTCCTCGGACACCTCGCGGGCCATCGCAACCAGTTCGGCGATGACCTGGGCGGCACTGATGTTCTGGTTGGTGTACCGGCGCATCACGTCGATCAGCCGGGCCGAGAAGGCCTCCTGTTGCACGACGTTGTGACGGGTGACGCGGCGCATCTCCTGCTCGACCAGCCGCCGCAATGCCTCGATCTGCAGCTGCGGGTACGGGGACTGCTGCATCTTGGCGATGAAGTCCGCATTCAGATGCGACAGGTCCGGCCGCTCCATGCCGGCCATCTCGTAGATGTCCTTCACCCCGCCGGCTTCGATGGCCCCGGCGGTCAGCTGCTTGAGCAGCAGTTCCACCTCAGCGGGGATAGGCAGGCCGCGCGCGGCCCGCTCATCCGCGTCCCATTTCGCCATGCCGACCCGTACGGCATCGAAGAACGCGATGTCATCGCGGAACTCGGTCAAGTTAACCGAGTTGGCGCAGATCGCGTAGAAACGCGCGAGTTTCAAGGACGCGAAACGAAACCTCTCGGCGAGCGTGGGCTCGCCCTCCTCCGGTTGGTTTCCGGGAGTGCTGGGGCTGCGCAGAAACTGGAGCGCGCCGTTCAGGGCGTAGGCGAACGCTTTCGGGCCCTTCCGGTTGAGCGCGCGGCGCCAGTCATAGCCCTCGAGAATGACGTTGCCGATCGTGTCGTGCAGTTCGCGGACCTGGTCGGTGGCGATGTCGAACTCGCGGCCCGCCGGCTTGGTTTCCTGGTCGCGTCGCGTGTATTCGGCCAGCGCCTTGTATAGGTTGTCGGTCAGTGGTGCGTAGCCGACCATCAGCGCGTCCTGTTTGTCGCGGAATCTGCGGTTGACCCTGGCCAGCGTCTGCATGAGCTGCGCGCCGCGCATCGACCGGTCGAGATAGAGGGTGTGCAGCGGAGGCGCGTCGAAGCCGGTGATGTACATCGATTGGACGATCATGATCTCCAGCGGGTCGTCCGGATCCTTCATCCGCTCGGCGATTTTCGCGTTCTCGGACGGCCGGCGGACATGCTGGCGTACCGGGTCCGTGTCGGTTGCGTAACCGGTGTAGACGACCTTCACGATGTCTTTCCAGTCTGGGCGCAGTGCGATGATCTCTGTGTACAGGTTCGCGCAGATCTCCCGCGTGCCGCAGACGATCATTGCCTTGCCGTGACAGCCGATGAACGGCACCATCAGCTCTCGGCGGGTCTCCCAGTGCTCGACCACATCGTTGGCGAGCTTGCGCAACCGGTCCGGAGCTCCGTAGACCGCGTTGATCGCCGCCACGGCCCGCTGGATGCGGTTCCGCTCATCGTCGTCCAGTCCGGCGGTGGCCTCATCGGCTTTTTCGTCGATGGTTTCCGGATCAACGTCCCGAGGAAGCTGGACAGAGATCAATCGCGACTCGAAGAACACCGGGACGGTGGCGCCATCCTCCACCGCGCGGGTGAGGTCGTAGATGTCGATGTACGGGCCGAACTGCTTGCGGGTGTCCCGCTCGGCCTTCGAAATCGGTGTTCCGGTGAAGGCGATGAGCGTGGCATGCGGCAGTGCGTCGCGCAGGTGGCGAGCGTAACCGTTCAGGTTGTCGTAATGGCTGCGGTGCGCCTCATCGACGATCACGATGATGTTGGTACGACGTGACAGGAGTGGATGCGGACGCCCGGCGTCACGCTCCTCCTTGGTGCGGCCGAACTTCTGCAGCGTCGTGAAAATGATGCCGCCGGTGGTGCGGTTGGCCAGCTCGGTGCGCAAGTTGTCGCGCCTGGCCGCCTGCCGGGGCTTTTCGGGCAGGATCTTGCTGGTGTTGAACGTCGTGTAGAGCTGGTCGTCGAGGTCCGTACGGTCGGTGATGACCACGATCGTCGGGTTACCCAACGCCGGATCCTTCAGCACCAGGTTGGCGTACAGCTCCATTTCCATGGACTTGCCGGAACCCTGGGTGTGCCAGACGACGCCGGCCAGGCCGTGGCTACGCACCGCGTCCACGGTTGCCGCGAGCGCCTTTGTCACGGCGAAATACTGATGTGCCATGGCAATTCGCTTGATCAGGCCGCTGCCGGTCTCGGCGAAGGCCACGAAATCGCGCAGCAGTTCCACCGTCCGGGACTGGTCGAACAGGCCGTGCAGCACCAGGTTCATCGCGAGGTCAGAGCCGGCCGCGGGCACACCCTCATTGTCGACGTTCCACGGGTGGTAGTGCTCGAATCCGCTGAATGGAGTGCCGTACCGGGCGGTGATCCCGTCCGACACAACGCACACCATGTTGTAGCGGAAGGCCAGCGGAAATTCGTGCACGTAGGTCTGGATCTGGGCATGCGCACCCACCAGAGTGGCCTGCGCGTCACCGGCATTCTTCAGCTCGAAGACCGCCAGTGGCAGGCCATTGACGTAAAGAACGACGTCGAACCGGCGCTTGTGGTCGCCGTCCACGATCGTGACCTGGTTGACCGCCAGCCAGTCGTTGTCGGCGGGATTGTCGGACAGCAGACGGATCGTCGGTGTGTGCTCGGCGCCGAAGTCGTCGGTGTAGGTGACCTTCCGGATGCCCTCGGTCAGGAACTGGTGGACCTGGTAGTTCTCGGAGATCGCATCGTGGGAGCTTGGGGCGATGACGATGTTGTGGGCCTCGTCCACCTGGGCCGGCGGAAGTTCGGGATTCAGACGGGCGATCGCGTCTCGTAACCGGGCTTGCAGGACGAGATCCGACCAGGTGTCCCGCTCACCCGAGCCTGGGGCGATCTGCTTGCCTTCGAGGACGTGCCAGCCCAGCTCGCCGAGAGTGTTGAGGGCCAGAGCCTCCCAGTCCGCCTCCGACATCCCACTCATACCGCATCCTCCACAAGTCTCTCGGCGTCTTTGATCCGCAACTGCCCGGACATCAGCTTGGGCAGCAGGGTGTCTCGGAGTTCGGCGAGGGTCTCGTTCTCAACGAAGACGCGCATTACGCGCTCGTCAAGCGGTCGTAGCAAGTCTTCTAGCCGCTGCGCCTTGTCACCACTTGTTGATGGCACCATGACGGTCGAAATCTGATTCTTGTTGACCGCGCCAAATACGGTTCCCTCGGACTCGTAGGGGAGCCACCTATCAGGAAGTTCCAAGAGCAGGTGGAACAGGACAGATGGAGTACCTGTTTTTGTAGATAGGGCCGCCAGACCTCGACCGATGCAACACTCTTCCCAAGCACGATTAACCCGACCTACAGGCGCGCGGACACTCAGAAGCGTCTCGTCGGAGCGCGCGATCCGGACAGGTTGAGAACACCACACGCGGCGAGACGGAAACCAGGAGCCAAAGTTCTTCGTCCCCTGATAGAATGGTAGACCTAGACCAGAATCGTTATAGGTATCTCCCGGAGGAGAGGATCCCATTGTTATGTCTGCGATATCCGCCAACGGTACATCCTGCACTGGAGACAACATGCTGACCAAGTAGGCGCCAGCCAGCTCCTGACCGATCCGCGCGATCAGCTCATTGACGGAGATTTTGTCGTCGAGTGCACCGAGCATTGCAGCGATCGCCTGCTGCTCCGGACGTGAAGGCCACAGAATCATAATAGGGTGCACGTGATTTCTGTTTAACGTTGGGTTTGCGGAACCTACGTCCAACCCCGACACGTCGAGCTGCTTGAAGAAGTAGTATACAAACCTGGGAAAGCTTCCTTTAAAATCCTTGACCCAAAGAGTCGTGTCATGTGGCCAATATGGATGATCCAGATAGAATACATTTCCGAGCGTTCCCTTTCTTCCGATGACCACGCCGGGGCCCTCAACAGCGGCAGTGTCGTGATAGCTGCCTATGCCGCCGGAAGATACGACTGGAACGTTCCCTGGACGCTGACTCGCTCGCGTGATATCGAAACCCCTCTGAAGGGTCAGTACGTCGCCGATTGTTGTCCGCTTCCAATCAGACATCGATGCGCTCCAACTGGTCGCGGACGAGCTTTTCCAACCTTGCGGATTCCTCGAAGTGGGCGAAGAGTTCCTTCTTCAAGCGTTCGATCTTCTCCTCGATCGGCTCGTCGTCATCGTCTTCGACCTCGGCCGCGCCCACATAGCGGCCTGGCGTCAGGATGTGGTCCTGCTTCCGGATCTCTTCTAGCGTGGCCGAGTAGCAGAACCCAGGAACATCCTCGTAGGTCAGCTTCGCTTCGCGCGCTGACTCCGTCCCCCGCCAGGCGTGGTAGGTGCCGGAGATCTTGTGTAGGTCGTCCTCGGTGAGGATGCGCTCGGTGCGGTCCACCATCGTTCCCATGGATCGCGCGTCGATGAACAGCACCTCACCCCGGCGCTCGGCCAGATGCTTCCCGCCCTGCGGGGTCTTGTCCTTGGCGAAGAACCACAAACACGCCGGGATCTGGGTGGTGCGGAACAGTTGCGGCGGCAGGGCGATCATGCAGGCCACCAGGTCGGCTTCCACCATGGCCGCGCGGATCTGGCCCTCTCCGGACTGCTTGGACGACATGGACCCATTCGCCAGCACCACACCGGCGCTGCCCTTCTCGCCCAGCTTGGACACGATGTGTTGCAGCCAGGCGAAGTTGGCGTTGCCGGCGGGCGGGACTCCGTAACGCCAGCGGCGGTCGTTCTCGTTGCGGGCCCAGTCACTCATGTTGAATGGCGGATTCGCGAGCACGAAGTCGGCCTTGAGGTCGGGGTGCTTGTCCTCGCGGAAGGTGTCGGCCCACTTCTTGAACAGGTCACCGCGCAGGCCGTGGATCGCCAGGTTCATCTGCGCGAGCCGCCAGGTCCGCTCGTTGGACTCCTGGCCGTAGATGGCGAGTTCATCGCGGCGACCGCGGTGGGCGATGACGAACTTCTCGGCCTGTACGAACATGCCACCGGATCCACAGCACGGGTCATAGACGCGGCCCGCGTACGGCTCCAGCACCCTCACCAGCAATTTCACCACGCTGGCGGGCGTGTAGAACTCGCCGCCGCGCTTGCCTTCGGCTCGCGCG
>DASVLX010000321.1:0-22813 GCA_036384655.1 Pseudonocardiaceae bacterium | reverse complement strand
TGGACGGATACCCCGCCTGCTGCAGCGCGGCGCTGGCGGCGGCGACCTGCTGGCCGACCTCGTAGGGCACCGTCGGGCCACGGTTGCCGGCGGTCATGTAGCCGCCGTCCGGCGCGGGAATGGCAACGTCGGGCTTGCCGGCGAGCAGTTGGGTGAACGCCGTGAAGTAGGGCGGCGCTGCCACCGTGCCACCGAACGCGCCGTGACCACAGTTGCCGAGATGCACCGGCGGGCCGGGGCACAGTTCCTGTGGCGACGAACCGTCCGCGAACACCATGGACGCGACGGCGTAGTTGCTGACACCGCCGACGAACGCGACCGACTTGCTCTCCTGGGTCGTTCCGGTCTTACCGATGTCGGGATGGGTCCAGCTAGCGGCCTTGGCGGCGGCCGCCGACGTACCGATCGTGGTGTCCTGGCTCAGGCCGGCCATCAGCGTGTCGGCCAGTCCGGTGGAGACGACCTGCTCGCAGGGCTGCTGCTCGACGGTGACCGGATGCCCATACCGGTCGGTGACCGAGATGATCGGGTTGGCCGGGCACCAGGCGCCGCCGCTCATCAGCGTCGCGATGACATTCGACATCTCCAGCGTGCTGACCGGGCTGTTGCCGAGGGTGAACGACAACAGGTTCTGGAAGTACTGCGACTGCGGCTGGTTGTACTGCGGATTCTTGGACAGCGAATTGTTTGGATCGGTGATCGGCGTGTGTCCGGCGTCACTGGTGGACAGCGTGTTGCGCAGACCCAGCCGGTATGCCATGTTCAGCACCGCCGGCATACCGACCTGCGTTTCCAGATCGACGAAAGCGACGTTAGGCGAGGTCGCCAGCGCGGTCTGCAGACTGATCGGGTTCGGGTAGTTGCCGTCGTTCGACACCGGATAGCAACTCGTGTACCGGTTGGCGTTCGGTGGGGTGAAACAGTTGCTGAACGGGTTGGGCAGGGTGGAACTGAAGCCCACCTTGCCGGTTTCCAGTCCGGCCGCCGTGGTGAAAATCTTGAACGATGATCCGGAGCCGAACACGTTGCTGGCGTTCGAGACGATATTGGTCGCGTTCTCGCCGGCGGCCGAGTTCGTGCCGTAATTACGGTTGGCCACCATCGCCAGCACCTGGTGCTGGTCCTTTCCCGGCTGGATGACCGAGAAGGCGTTCGCGACCCCATCCTGGGTCGTGGGCACGTTCGCGTCGACGGCGTCCTTCACCGTCTGGCTGACCACCGGATCCATTGTGGTTTTGATCACATATCCGCCGGTGGTGAGCTCGTCGGCGGTGAAACCGGCCTGTTGCAGGTAGCTCAGCGCGTACTGGCAGAAGAAACCGGCGTCCGGCGCCGCGTCCATGCAGGTGCTGCCCGGCACGTCCGGCCCGTTCGGGACGATTCCCAGCGGCGTCGCCTTGGCCGCCTTGCCGGCATCCGCCGTCAGCACCTTGTTCTGCACCATCGTGTCGATGACGGTGTTGCGTCGGTTGAGCGCCTGAACGGGGTGAGTGTACGGGTTGTAGAGGCTCGGGTTGTTGACCATCCCGGCGAGCAGCGCGGCCTGCGGCACGGTCAGCTTGTCGGCGGTGGTGTTGAAGTACGCCTTGGCCGCCGCGCCGACGCCGTAGACATTGCCGCTGAACTCGACCACGTTGAGGTAGCCGGTCAGGATGTCGTTCTTGGCCATCGTGCGGGACAGTTGCAGCGCGATCTTGGCCTCGCGCAGCTTTCTGGCCAGCGTGTCGGCGCGCTCGGCCTCCTGGGCCGCAGCGTCGTTCCGGTCGATAACGTTGATCAAATAGTTCTTGACATACTGCTGCGTGATCGTGGACGCGCCCTGCGTGCTACCGCCGCTGGAGTTGTTCACCAGTGCGCGCAGCGTTCCGCGCAGGTCAATGCCGTTGGTCGAGTAGAAGCGCCGGTCCTCGATCGACACGATCGCCGCCGTCATCGCCGGGGCGATCTGGTCGAAACTCACCGGCAGCCGGTACTGGTCGAAGATGTAGGCGATCGGGGCGCCATTTCGATCTTCGACCGTCGTCACCAGCGGCACCGCGACATTGGCCATGCTCGCGGAGATGCTGTTCACCGACTGGCTCAACTGGTTCGAGAGCGCACCCACACCGAGCGCGACCGGCGCCATGACCCCGGCGAACAGCACTCCGGCAAGCACACACAAACCGAGCATCCTGGCCAGGTTCCTCGTGGCACGCACCCCCACAGCCTAGGAAGCGCCTGGTGAAGTTCGCATCTGCGGCGCTCATGCGGGGTGAGGTTCGCAGTGTAGTCACGCGACTACTCCACGTGATGCACGCAGGTAACCTCCGCGCCATGTCGCGCGAACCAGTGCTCCATGTCCTCGCCGTCGAGCTCGACGTCTTTGCCCTGGTCAGACACGGTGATCGGCCCGATCGCCGTGCCATGGAAGCCGGTGACGTGCGTGTGGTCGAACCGGCAGCCCATCAGGCCAAGCCCGTTCGCCCGCGCGGCGGTGAGGTCGGCGCCTGTCAGGTCGGAGCCGCTGAGACTTCCGTCGCCGAAATCAGCTCCCGCCAGATTCGCGTCCACAAACACGGCATGCAGTACCTCGGCGCGCCCGAGGCGTGCGTCGACAAGCCGCGCTCCGGTGAAGTTCGCGCGGGATAGTGATGCCCGTACCAGATCCGCACCTTCCATATCAGCGCCCGAGAAATCTGCCTCTTCGGCATGGCCGCGATACAGCACCATCTGCCGCAGGCCGACTCCGCGCAGATCCGAGCGGCTCAGCCAGGACTCGGTGAAATCGGCATCCGAGAGGTCCGCGCTACGAAAATCAAGATCCAGGCCGTCAAACTCCAGCTCGCCGCTCTCATCCAGCCACTGGCGCAGTTGGTTGGCCGCAGTCTTGTCTACCGGCCACCGGGCCGGCGTCCAGGTTTTACGGGTACCAGATGATTCGTCCACCCCAACCCTCCTCTTCGACAATTCGTTCCATATCGTCAATGGCGGCCTGATTCGCATTCCTGGTGTCGATCAATACCTTCCGCCCGTCGTCGAACTGTTCGATGAGTTTTTGCCGGAAGTCCTGCCCATTATATGGGTTCGGAAATGGTTTGCTGCGCAGGCTGTCGCGAACCCCCGGTGGCCAGTCGGAATGGATACTCTTGATATCCCAACGTGTCCCGTCAGGTTCAATGAAGTCGCCTCAGCCTGGTTCGGTGGGCCGTGAGAAGCCCCGCGGAAAGATACCTCGCACCCAGAGATCGAGCGCGACTCGCGCTTCATCCGGCGAACTGCTGGTCACCTTGCCTCCGTGATCGGGATCTTTCGCCGCTGCCGCGAACTCTTCCGGATTGAGTCGTTCCAAGAGAGAAAGATAGTGGTTGAGTTCCTCCCGCTGGTCTCGCGTGAGTTGGTGATGCGGTCTGGTCCCGTTGCCCGCAACCGGTGCTCGGCGGCCGAGACGTTGAGAAGGATGTCGACGGTGGCTGTTTCGAGTCCGAGGTAACGCAGCTTGTCCGGGTGGCAGGGATCAGTTCAGTTGGGAAGGTGCGCCAAAACGCACATACGTTGCACAACCTACGGCAGTCGCTTGCCTGGCAGGCCGCGTGCGTTCGACAGCTACATCCGCTCATAATGGGACCGAACTCGCAGAATCTGATGCTCGAGGCCGGGGCCAGGCACTGGCGGCACTGACGGCCTGGCGCCGGTGGTTGCGGCGGGAGATCACGACTCGCGGATGTTCTCGACGTTCACGAAGTACAGCCGCTCTTCGCTGGGTTCGCCGAGGTGGAAGCGATACCAGTAGGGGTCCCGGAGGAGTTCCACTGCTTCTTCGGTCGTCACTGGCGCAGGCTCGTCCGCGTCCCGGGGTCCCCGGTACAGGCGGACCAGGCCATCCTGGACCAGATCGGTCAGTACCTCACGAACCTCGCGTATGCGGTCTTCCTGACCCGCTCGCGCCGCTCCCACCGCTTCTGGCACCGGGATCCAGTCTTCGAGCCCTAGGTCAAGCAGTTCCTGTCGGGTTTTCTCAGCGTCGATACTCATAGTTCCGGACTTCCAGCCAGCGGTACACGGATTCTGTCATGAGCGTCGCCGAAGTATCGGAGGTAGGCGCCCGCCTTGATGCCGTCCTGACCTTTGACACCGTCGGGCAGGACACGGAATCCAACGAACCTGAGCGTACCTGGCATATAGTACCGGGTCGCGGAATTGACTTTCGCTGGGTTGCCCGGCAGTACTTCGTAGCCGGCCTGGCGTGCCAGAGAGTCGACATCCTGTACTGTCAGCCCGCGAAGCAGATCTGGAGTTGTCAGAATATGTTGGGCGGCGCGGACGCTATCTCCATCGCTGCCGCTGTCGGATATCCCCGGAGCTCCAGGTTTCTGCCATGGCGGTTGCGGTCTGGGCGCAGCCGGCAGTTCCGCCGCGCGCAGTGGTTCAAGCTGCTTCGTGAAACCTGGCGACCAGTCCCTCAAGGTGCTGCTGGAGCAACTGGACCGCCTGCTGGCTGTCAGTCAGTGAACTGGCGGCACGCTGGTGGTACTGAGCTGCCTCGGTGATCTGCCCAGTGCCGTCGAGGCCGGCACGCAGCGACCGCGTTATGTCCCCCATGAGCCGGCTCGCCTGCAGCAGGAAGCCCGCGACCTCCTGGCAACTGGCGGTGGCCAGCCGCGTGTACTCGACCGTCTCACTCAACGCCGACATGCCCGTGTCCTTCCTCTCATCATGGAACGATCGGAACGATCGCCCGTATTGGGAAGTCTAGCGGTGCTGATCAACATGACACTGCCCGGTGGTCAGCTTTGTTGTCAGACGCGCTCGGCATACTGGATCGATGGTGCGGGGCTTCACAACGGATCGGCGGCGACTGGCCACGCTGCGCTTGGCGGCGCTCGGCATCTCCCGTCCGGCATCGAACGATCCGGTTCAGGTCGTGCGCGAGCTGCTCGCGGTTCAGGCGCAGGACTACGAGGGCGCGCTGTGGGCGATCGGGCTTCGTACCGCGGCGGCATCCCGCGCCGAGATCGAGGCAGCTCATGAGGCGGGAGCCATTGTGCGATCCTGGCCAATGCGCGGAACCCTCCACTTCGTCGCCGCGGAGGATCTCGGCTGGATGCTGACGCTCACCGCCGAGCGGATCCTGCGTTCCGCCGCCGGTCGCCACCGCCAGCTCGAACTCGGGGCGAGCGATTTCGATCGCGGAGCCGAGATCGCGTATGAGGCGCTGCACGGCGGGCGCAGCCTGGAGCGTCGTGAGCTACTGAGGACGTTCGACGCGGCGGGGCTCTCGACCGCCGGGCAGCGCGGTGCGCATCTCCTACTGGCTCTCGCCGTACGTGGACACCTCGTGCTGCGCGGCAAGAACACCTGGACGCTGGCGGAGGAGTGGATCACGCGCTCGCGAGAGCTCGCGCATGATGAGGCGCTCCACGAGCTCGCGGTGCGCTACTTCCGTTCGCATGGCCCGGCGACCGTGCGGGACCTGGCCCGGTGGTCGTCCCTCACTCTGACGGACGCCCGGCGCGCGGCCGCCTCCGCGCGCGGCAGGCTGGAGGCTGTCGAGGTCGAGGGGACCGAGTATCTGATGAGGCCCGGTCTGGAGCCGGCGAGTGACGGCGTCTGGCTGCTGCCGGGTTTCGACGAGTACCTGCTCGGCTACGCGGACCGCTCCGCGGCGCTCGCCGGCGCCGATTCCGCGATCGTCGCGCCCGGCGGCAACGGGCTGTTCCGGCCGACGGTCGTCATCGATGGCGAGGTTGTCGGCGTCTGGCGGCGCACCACGCTCGCGACCTCGGTGCAGCTCGCCCTGGAGCCCTTCGACTCGATTTCGCCGGGAGCCCGAGGCCGCGCCGCCCGCGCCGCGAGTCGCTACGGCCGGTTCCTCGCCGTGCCCGCGCGGGTGGACGGCCCGTGACAGTAGACATTCGCCGCGATCAGGTGGCGTACGGTCGGGCCGTGCAGACCTGGGACGTGATCATCTCTCGACGGAATGTCCGTACCTACACCGATCGGCCCATCGCGGCCGAGGATCTGGACCGGATTCTGGAAGCGGCCCGCCGGACCCCTTCGTCGCACAACAGCCAGCCCTGGGACTTCGTGCTGGTGACCGACCACGACACGCTCTGCCAGCTTTCCCATGTGTGGAAGGGCGCGGGTCATATCGCCTGTTCGGCCGCCACCATCGCGCTGGTCGCACCGGTTGAGGAGGCCGAGCGGGAGCGCATCGAGTACGACCTCGGGCAGGCCACCATGGCGATCGCGCTGGCCGCGGCCGATCTCGGCATTGGGTCCGGCCACTCGTCGGTCGGTGACCAGGATCTCGCCCGGAAGATCCTCGGGCTGCCGGACGATCGGCGGTTGGCCTACATGATCGGTCTGGGCTATCCCGCCGACCGGCCGTTGAAGCCGATCAAGAAGCCCAACCGGCGCCCATTCGACGAGGTCGTCCACCGCGAGCACTGGTGACCCAAATGATCAACGCACGAACTGGTGAGCGGCCAGGTCCTCCCGCACCTGGTTGGTGAGTAGGCGTAGGGCGGCGGAGATGTGCACCGGGACCGGTGTGGGATCGGTGATGCGCTTGGCGCTCTCGGGTAGCCAGGCGAGATCCTCCAACAGGCGTCGGCGAGCCGTCGCCAGGTCTTCCTCCGGATCGAGCCGCTCACCCCGGCTCATCACCGGCACCAGCAGCGGTTCGCGGTCCGGCGGTGGGGTTTCGTCGCGCAGCGCGAGAAGGTCGGGCGTTCCGGGTTCGCCGCGGTAGACCTGCTTCGCGCCGGGCAGAGTTGCCTTGCCCTCGGATGTCTTGATCACCGGGCGGCCGTCGTAATCGACCAGCTTGTAGGCGCTGTTCAGGCTGGGCGCGTCCGCCGAAACGCCGACCTTGGTGCCCACGCCATACATGTCGATGGGCGCCTGCGCGGCGGTGAGCGCGGCGAGCGCGTACTCGTCCAGCCCGCCGCTGGCCATGATCCGCGCCTTGGGGAGCCCGGCCGCGTCGAGCAGTTGCCTGGTCCGCTTGGACAGGTCGGCCAGGTCGCCGGAGTCCAGTCGGACACCGATCGCGCCGTGCGCAAGGCCGAGTTCCTGGGCGACCTCGATCGCGGTACGTACCCCGGCGAGCGTGTCGTAGGTGTCCACCAGGAACACCGACGCGGCCGGGAAGTCCCTGGCGAAGGTGCGGAACGCGGTGCGCTCGTCGCCGAAGGCCTCCACATAGGAGTGTGCGATGGTGCCGACCGGGCGCAGGCCGTAGCGGTGCGCCGCCGCGACATAGCTGGTGCCGGTGAACCCGGCGAGCGTGCAGCAGCGCGCCACCGACATGGCCGCGCCGAGGCCGTGCACGCGGCGAGCGCCGAACTCGACGAGCTCCGCGTCGGGCGCGGCGAGCCGGCAGCGGACCGCCTTGGTGGTCACCGAGGTCTCGAAGGTGATCAGGTTGAGCAGCGCGGTCTCGACCAGCTGTGCCTCGGCGATGGGGGCCGTGACCTCCAGGAACGGCTCGTCCCCGAACACCACTCGACCCTCGGGAACCGCCCACACGTCGCCGGTGAACTTGATCCGGGCCAGCGCGTCCAGGTCCTCCTCGGTCAGCCCGACGGCGTGCCGGAGGTAGTGAAGATCGGACTGGCCGAACCGGAAGCCCTCCAGCAGGGTCAGGCAGTCGTCCAGACCGGCCGCGACCAGGAAGCCGCGGGTGGCCGGCAGATGCCGAGCGAACAGGCTGAAGGTGGCCAGCCCGTGCATGTCGTGCCGCAGGTAGCTGACCGCCATCCGGATCTCGTAGAGATCCGTGCACAGCGCCGACACGTGGGTCGCGACGTTCCCCGGCACATGGCCTACGGCCTGCGTCGGAACATGGCTCGGGACATGTGTGGGGGCCTCTTCGGGGTGTCCAGCCGTCTGCCCAGTCATGTGGTCCAGCGCACCCCGTTCCGCCATCGATCGCAAGGGACCAGTTGCCTGTCCGGAATGTCCGAGGTCCCGGAACGTCCCACACCTTGGTCATCGACCACTGTATCGAAGACCGATATCGGTCAGCGATATCATGCTGACAGCGGGCTGAGGAGGGATCGTGGCGGCGGACGACAACGGTTTCACCTTCGAGGATGTCGTGGTGGATCGGGCCGGCGTGCGGGCGCTGGACGGATTCTCCGCGACGGTGCCCGGCGACGGGGTGACCGCCGTGTTCGGGCCGTCCGGCGCGGGCAAGTCCACGCTGCTGCGGCTGTGCAACCGGTTGGAGGTGCCGACCTCGGGCCGCGTGCTGTTCGGTGAGCGCGACATCGCCGGTCTGGACCCGCTGCGGCTGCGCCGCCAGGTCGGCATGGGATTCCAGAAGCCGACCCCGTTCCCCGGCACGGTGGCCGACAACCTGCGAGTCGCCAGTCCGCGCGCCACCGACGGTCAACTGCGCGAGGTGCTGGCCAGGGTGGCGCTGACCGGCGATTGGCTGGACCGCGACGCGACCGCGCTGTCCGGTGGTGAGGCGCAGCGGGTCTGCCTGGCCCGCACCCTGATCACCGGGCCGGACGTGCTGCTGCTGGACGAGCCCACGTCGGCCGTGGACGCGGCGGCCGCGAAACTGATCGAACAGGCGGTACGGGAACTGGCCGACGCCGGCATGACCGTCCTGTGGGTCACGCATGATCAGGATCAGGTGCGCCGGATCGCCGACCGGGTGCTGCGCGTCGAACACGGCCGCTGCGCCGGGCTCGGCCCGCCGCCCGAGAAGGACCCGCTGCCCGAACAAGAGCCGGGGGAGGTGCGGCGATGAACGGTGATGTCAGTTGGGTCGGTCTGGCCACCTCGCTGGCGCTGGTGGCGGTCGCGGCGGCGGTGTCGCTGTGGCAGCGGCTGGGCCTGGAACGGCAGATCGCCTGGTCCGCCTTTCGTGCGCTGGTGCAGTTGCTGCTGGTCGGCGCTGCTTTGTCGTTGCTGCTCAAGCCGGGCACGTCGCTGTGGTGGTCATGGGCCTGGACGGCCGGCATGGTCGCCTACGCCGGAGACGTCGCACGCCGACGGGCGCCCGAGGTGCCGCGGATAGCGTCGCTGAGCATCATGTCGTTCGGCGCCGCCGCGGCCATCACGCTCGGGGTGGTGTTCGGCGCGCATGTGCTGCCGCTGAACAGCCGGACGCTGGTGCCGATCGCCGGGATGATGGTCGGCAACTCGATGACCGCGACCGTGCTGGCGGCCCGGCGGCTGGTGGACGAGCTGCGTGACAAGCGGGACGAGGTGGAGGCGCGGCTCGCGCTGGGCCAGCCGTCCCGCCGCGCGGCCACGCCCTATGTGCGGGCGGCGCTGCGCTCGGCGTTGTCCCCGCAGATCGAGACCACCAAGGCGACCGGACTGGTGTTCCTGCCCGGGGCCATGACCGGCTTGATCCTGGCCGGGGTGCCACCGGTCCAGGCCGTGTTGGTGCAGGCGGTCGTGATGTTCCTGATCCTCGGCGCGGTCGCGACCACCAGCGTGGTCGTCTCGCTCGGCCTGGTGGCCCGATTGTTCACCACCGACCACCGGCTCCGCGATCTGCCTCGCCGTCCCGAAAAACCCACCCGCCAACGCGTGCGCGCCTGAACCGTCACCCGGCGCCCGGGATTACCCAGGTCCGGACTCGGCCGTGAACCATGTTGGGGTGCCAAGCCAATACAAGGCATGGACCGCACGTGGAGGGGCAGTCGATGGGCCAACGATCCGGAGATCCGCTGGTTGGCTCGGCCGCAGCCGTGTTAGAGGACACATCGCTGGATGACGCGACGGCCATCGGGGCGTCGAAGACGGACCCAGAGAGCTTCGCGTTGATCTTCGACCGGCATGCACTGTATGTCCATGGGTATCTGGCGAGGCGGTTAGGGCCACAGGTAGCGGACGACATCCTGGCAGACACCTTCCTGGCAGCGTTTCAAGCGCGTGGCCGGTATGACGTCACGCGCAGCGACGCCAGGCCATGGTTGATCGGGATCGCAACCAGGCTCGTCAGCAGTCACCGCCGTAGTGAACTGCGTCGGTACCGTCTCCTCCAGGCTGCCGCTAGCGACAGCACTGAGCCCTCTGGTTCCGACGATCGGGTAGAAGCACTGGTGACTGCGGAGGCGTTGCGTGCACCTCTTGCTGGCGCACTGGCAGGGCTATCGGTCGGCGATTGAAACGGGCTGTTGCTGATCGCGTGGGAAGACTTTTCTTATGAGCAGGTCGCAGCGGCGCTGGCCATTCCACCGCCACGGGTGAGTACGGCGTCGTCGCCCGTTCCGCAACCCGGGTCGAAGTACGAGATGGTCGACACGACCACCGGCCGCGCGCTGTACACAACCACCGTCGACCACCAGGTGACGTCGGCGGTGCCTTTTCGCAATGGCATCGCTGCCGCGATCGGCGAGTCTGTCGTGACCATCGACGCGCACGGCAAGACGACGCCTCTGACCCACACCGCGGGGATTCCGCGAGAATCAGAGTGTCACCGAGACGGGAACTGTACGATCTCAGCAGCAGCCAGGTGACGATCACTGCCAACGGTGCGGTCGCCGGGACCGTGCGCCACTGGATGAGAACGAAACCGATGATACAGATGACAATCGTGGCGGCATAGGCGATGAGGACGCTATCGAAGCTGTAGCCAAGGAGAGCATCACTCTTGCAGAGAGCGACTGGATCAGGGGCGCACGCCTGTGCTTCCCCAGCGAGAGCCCACAAGTGTATTCCGTTGAAAGTGAACCCTAGGACCACACCTACCGTTCCACCTCCCAACGTCCGCAGTGCGATTCTCGTTGCGATTGCCGCCTTCCTCACGACCTATCCTGTCCTTTCAACTGGTGAGTCATCATTCATGTTGCCCGGTCGGCGAGACCAGATCACTGATGTGGTCTATCATGCACAGCAGGTGAGCCTGCGTAAACGCGGCGCCGGATCCGATCAGTCGCGATGGCTTCCCGATTCCGATGGTAGAGTCGACTTCGTTCGTCGCCATATCGGCCATATCGGCCCTATTTCGACCGTCAAGGCGGATGCTGGCGCGATCAGTGCGAAGGCTCCGGCGAGAACCGTCACGGGAATCCAGAGGTTGCCAAGACGTGTGCGGCAGAATATCGCAGCCAGCCAGGTGACGAACACCGACACGGCCGCGCTGACCGCCGCGGTTCGCTTCTGGATCAGGCTGAATCCAATGATGCAGATGACCAGTGTTGCGGCGACGCCGATCAGGATACCTTCGAAATCGTAACCAATGGGAGCAAGGCTTTCACAGTCGGCGCCTGGGTAAGAGCCACAAGCCTGCGCCTCCTTGGCGAGTACCCATAAATATGTCCGATTGAAAATGAAACCTAGCAAGGCTCCGATGGCTCCGCCTGCTAATGTTCGATCGATGATTTTCTCCGGGATCGTCGGTCCCGTGAGTGTTGGCCCAGCCAGTGTCGGTTCCGGCACCGATCCTGTCCTTTCGTGTGACAAGACACATGCACGGCCATCGTACCGGCGTTTTTCGCGACATGGTCGATCGGCGATGTCGTTTGGGACAAAACTTGGGGTAGCCCGACCGGCGCGCTAAATGTCCGTCCGAAGATTCTTGTCCGATTTCAGGTATTCGGCCCGGCGGAGTCGCCGTTGGGGCCGAGGACTTCCCGGGCGAGTTCGGCCAGTGCCCGTCGGTCGTCGGCCAGTGCCTGTCGGCCGGCGGGGGTGGCGCGGTAGACGCGGCGGGCTCGGCCGTCGACAACGCGTTGTTCGGACACCAGTAGTCCGGCGGCCTCCAGCCGGTGCAGGGTCGGATAGAGGGTGCCGGGGCTGATGCGGTAGCCGTGCCGGGCGAGTTCCTCGGCCAGCCATGCGCCGTGAACCTCGTCCTCGGCGGCGTGATGCAGGATGTGCAGCTTCACCGCACCCCGTTGGAACTCGCGCATCCCACCCCTCCAGGCCGGCCGACCGATCAGTGACGAAACCGATATCGGCATCCGATTCTATCGACCGTGAGCTACCGTCGAGGGAGATCGCCCGGCGGTGTGGCTGAGGAGGACAGGTGGCGGACCCGAATGTCGCGGCCGAGACCGACGAGGTGATCGCGTTCTGGCGCGACCTGGGACTGCCCGGGCTGATCGATATACACACGCATTTCATGCCCGAACGGGTACTCGCGAAGGTCTGGCAGTACTTCGACGACGCCGGGCCGCTGGTCGGCCGGCGCTGGCCGATCGCCTACCGCGCGGCCGAGGACGAGCGGTTGGCCACCCTGCGCGGCTTCGGCGTCCGCCGGTTCACCGGGATGCTCTACCCGCACAAGCCGGGCATGGCCTCCTGGCTGAACTCCTGGGCGGCTGATTTTGCCGCGCGGACCCCGGACTGCCTGCACACCGCGACCTTCTTCCCCGAGGAGGGCGCCGCGGACTATGTCGAAGAGGCGCTGAACGCGGGCGCGCGGGTGTTCAAGTCACATGTGCAGGTCGGCGACTACGACCCGAATGATCCGCTGCTCGATCCGGTGTGGGGGCTGCTCGCCGAGCGGGGCGTGCCGGTCGTGACGCACTGCGGGTCGGGGCCGGCGCCGGGCCGGTTCACCGGACCCGAGTCGATCGCCAGGCTGCTCGCCCGGCATCCGCGGTTGTGCCTGGTCGTGGCGCATCTGGGGATGCCCGAGTACGGCGAGTTCCTGGATCTGGTGCAGCGGTATCCGTCCGTCTACCTGGACACGACGATGGCGTTCACCGACTTCGTCGAGGCGAGCATGCCGTTCCCGCGCTCGGAGCGGCCGAGGCTCGCGGACCTGGCGGAGAAGGTGCTGTTCGGCAGCGACTTCCCGAACATCCCGTACTCCTACGCTCACGCGCTGCGCGCGCTCGAACGTGCCGACCTCGGCGACGACTGGCTACGCGCGGTCTGTCACCACAACGCGGCCCGGTTGTTCGGTGAGGGAAATGCACTGTGACCAACAGGATCGGTGACCAACAGGATCGGTGACCGCCGCGGGTCGCCCGGTCGGACCTGGTGTGCCGGTGCCCACGTTGCTAGCGTCGAAGTGCGTGGGCCGGGCACGATGCCGTGGTAGGTCCCTGTGAGACTGCCCAGCCAAACCGCACAGTGGGGACAACACAGATGGTTCTGGCCACCGATCCACGGTCATCCCTGGTCAACTTTCGCGATGTCGGGGGACTGCCCACCGACGACGGACGCCTCGTTCCACATGGCGTGCTCTACCGCAGTGAGGCGCCCCAGGAGGGCGACGCCGCCCCGGAGGGGATCGCGCCCTGGCCGGTGTCGACCGTGATCGACCTGCGGTCCGAGGCGGAGTTGTTCCAACCGCACCCGTTCCGGACGGCCGGCTCCCGGGTGCACCACATGCCGCTCGATCCGGCGCTCGCACCGGACGCGGTGGCCCGCATCGAGGCCGCCGACGACGGTCTGGTGCCGCTCTACCGGCATCTGCTCAAGGTGACCGCCGAGCAGATCGCCGAGATCGCCACCATCGTGGCCAACTGTGACGGGCCGGTGCTGATCCACTGCGCGGCCGGCAAGGACCGCACCGGCATGGTGGTCGGCATCCTGCTGCGCGCGGTCGACGTCAGCCGGGCCGCGATTCTCACCGACTACCTGCGCACCAATGATCGGCTGCCGGATCTGCTGGTGCGGCTGCGCCGCGCCGGACTCACGTTGCCGCCGGAGTCCGCGCTGCTCGGGGTGTCCGCCGACGCCATCACCGCGGTGCTGGACGAGGTCGACTCCGAGCGGGGCGGTGCGGCGGCCTGGCTGCGGTCCGCCGGCACGGACGCCCAGACGATCGACAGGCTGCGGGCCCGGCTGGTCGCCTGATCGCCGGACTCGCTCGCCGGATCAGTTGTGCGTGGCCGGCAGAGTCGGCGCGGCGGGCGCGGCCGAGAAGCCGCCGGTCCAGGCGGCCTTGGCACCCGAGTCGCCGACCAGATAGACCTCCACGACCGAACCCACCGAGACCACCACGGCCAGCACAACGGCGACGATCCGCGTCACGGTCAACCAGGCCGGCGTGTCCCGGGGCCGGTTTTGGTCGTCCGATGCCGTGGTTGTCGCCGCCGTCGTGCCGGCTGCGGTTGTGGCCGCCGCCTGCTCGGCGGTAGGAGAACCGCCGACGGAGCTGGCCACGAGCGCCCGGTCGCTCTGGACCACCGGGCGCGTCCTACGGGTGAACCAGTGCGCCTTCTCGTACAGCGCCCAGATCGCCACCGCGACGATGAGCATGCCGAGCGCCCAGGGCAGCAGACCATCCGCGAGATGCGCGTGATTCCGCACCAACGACGTCTTGTCCACCCGCTTGATCAGCCATTCGCCGGCCTCGGCGGTGGGCGGGATGGCGACGACGGCGATGAGCGCCACGATCGGGGTGATGACGCCGAGGCGCCGACGCGCGGCCGGCCACAGCGCGCTGGCCAGCAGCAGGAGCGCGGCCAACGGCACGAACACGACGACGACGTGAACGAGCAGAACATGCACCGGGAGACCGTTGATGACGGTCGGCATGGATGATCCTTCCGTTGCGGTGTGTGGTTGCCGTGGGCAGCCAACCGATTACGGAAGTTATCCGCGCTGTTTTGGGGTTTTCTTGGAACTTTGGGACTATTGCCCGCTCACCACGAACGTCACCATGCACAACGTGGCCATTCACACATGAGCGTGCGAATGGCCACGTTGAAATGGTGACTCAGGCGACCTCGGCGGCCGGTGCCGCCTCCGCGGACGTGCGGATGATGTGGTCGAAGGCGCTCAGCGCCGCTGTGGAACCGGCGCCCATCGCGACGACGATCTGCTTGTACAGACTGGTCGTGCAGTCACCGGCGGCGAACACGCCCGGCAGGTTGGTCGCGCCGCGCTCGTCGACCACGACCTCCCTACGTTTGGTCAGTTCCACCGTGCCGTCCAGCCATTCGGTGTTGGGCAGCAGGCCGATCTGCACGAACACGCCATCGAGATCAACCGTGTGCGACTGGCCGGAAAACCGGTCCTCATAGGTCAGTCCGACGACCTTCTTGCCGTCGCCCAGTACCTCGGTGGTGCGGGCGCTCACGGTGGAGTCCACATTGGGCAGGCTGGCCAGCTTGCGGCGCAACACCTCGTCGGCGCGCAGGTGGTCGTCGAACTCCAGCAGGGTGACGTGACCGGCCACGCCGGCCAGGTCGATGGCGGCCTCCACGCCGGAGTTGCCGCCGCCGATCACCGCGACGCGCTTGCCCTTGAACAGCGGGCCGTCGCAGTGCGGGCAGTAGGTGACGCCCTTGTTGCGGTAGTCCAGCTCACCGGGCACGCCCAGGTTGCGCCAGCGCGCGCCGGTGGCCAGCACGACGGTCGAGCCGCGCAGCACCGCGCCGTTCTCCAGCTCCACACGGACGTAGTCGCCGGGGTTCTCGGCCGGCAGCAGCCGCGCGACATGCTGGTCGGCCATGATGTCCACGTCGTAGGAGCGGGCGTGCTGTTCGAGCGCGGACGCGAGCTTCGGGCCCTCGGTGTAGGGGACCGAGATGAGGTTCTCGATGGCCATCGTGTCGTTGACCTGGCCACCGATCCGGTCCGCGACGATGCCGGCGCGGATTCCCTTGCGCGCGGCGTAGATCGCCGAGGTCACGCCGGCCGGCCCGCCGCCGACTACGAGCACGTCGAACGGTTCCCGCTCGGTGAGCGCCCGGGCCTGCCGCTCCGCGCCGGACGTGTCCAACTTGGACACGATCTGGTCGAGCGACATGCGGCCCTGGTCGAACAGTTCGCCGTTGAGGTAGACGGTTGGCGTCGCGAGCACGTTGCGCGCCTCGACCTCGTCCCGGTACAGCGCCCCGTCGACCGCGACATGCGTGATCCGCGGGTTGAGCACGCTCATCAGGTTGAGCGCCTGCACGACCTCGGGGCAGTTCACGCAGGACAGCGACAGGTAGGTGACGAAGTCGTACTCACCCTCCAGCCGCTGGATCTGCTCGATGGTCTCGGGTGAGGCGGTCGACGGGTGGCCGCCGACCTGCAGCAGGGCGAGCACGAAGGAGGTGAGTTCGTGGCCGAGTGGGATGGCCGCGAACCGCACCGAGACATCGGTGCCGACTCGGACGATCGCGAACGACGGGCGGCGCTCGTCATCGTCGCGACGTACCACGGTGATCTTGTCGGACAGTGCCGCGACCTCGTTGAGCAGGTCGAGCATCTCCCGTGACTTGTCGCTGTCATCGAGTGAGGCGACCAACTCGACCGGTTGCCGCACCAGCGTGAGGTGCTGGGCGAGTTGCTTGGACAATCCCGGGTCGAGTGCCACGGTGACCTCCACAGGACATTTCGGATCGGCGGGAGTTGAAGGGGACAAGGGATTCCGCCCCGCGGGGGCGAGCCGGAGCCCGCCCCCGCGTTGGGTCGGTGTTCATCGTGACCGCCGGAGAAGGTTGGCGGGCGGCCACCGGTGAGGGTTGATCAGATCTTGCCGACGAGGTCCAGCGACGGCGCCAGGGTGGCGTCGCCCTCTTCCCAGTGCGCCGGGCAAACCTCGTTCGGGTGCTGCCGGACGTACTGCGCGGCCTTGACCTTGCGCAGCAGTTCGGTGGCGTTACGGCCGACACCCTCGGGGGTGATCTCGATGATCTGGATGATGCCGTCGGGGTCGATCACGAAGGCACCACGGTCGGCCAGGCCCTGGCCCTCCCGCAGGATGTCGAAGTTGCGGGCGATCTCGTTGGACGGGTCACCGACCATCGGGTACTGGATCTTGGCGATGGTCGACGAGGTCTCGTGCCACGCCTTGTGGGTGAAGTGGGTGTCGGTGGACACCGAGTACACCTCCACGCCCAGCTTCTGGAACTCCGAGTAGTGGTCGGCGAGATCGCCCAGCTCGGTGGGGCACACGAAGGTGAAGTCCGCCGGGTAGAAGAAGACGATCGACCACTTGCCGTGCAGGTCCTGGTCGGTCACCTCGATGAACGATCCGTTGTGGAAGGCGTTCGCCTTGAACGGCTTCACTTCCGTGCTGATGAGTGCCATCTGTCCCGAACCTCCGAGTCGTTTTCTGGAATGAACCCAATCTAGCGGGTCCTCGGCTCGGTGGAAGCGGGGGGATGGTGGTGATTCTCACAACACTTCGATGACGGTCGACCACTGGCGGTTACTGCCCGGTCGTGATATTGGGCCGATATCCGGCGGCGGCGCAGGCGGCCTGGGCGCGTGCCGCCAGATCGTCATGCGTGGCGTATTCCGCGCCGCACCACTGTCGCGCTTCGTCGCCGCAGTAACGGAAGTAGTCCCCGCCGAGCGTGCCGGGCACGGTCACGCTGACACAGCCGGCCTGCCGGTCGGCGGCGAACTGGTGGATGGTCCACGCGGTGGCGGCGATTCCGATCAACAGCACCGCGGCGGCGAGCACGACGAGCAGTGTCCGTTCGCGGCGACCGAGTTGCTCGTCCAGACGCTGGCGAAACGGCGGAACCATGCCCAAACAGTAGGCCCGACCAGCGGTTTCCGCAGGGTCCGTTGCCGGTCACCGGCTGGCCGGCTCATCCGAACGCGGTAGGTCGCCTCCCCACCTCAGCCGAGCCCAATTGGCCGCAACCTCCCTAGCGTGGACATGCAGGCGGAGGGCGGAGGATCTGTTGCGGGCGCTACGGCGAGACCGAGGACATCAGCGGCAGCGGCGAGGTGGTCGACCGCTCGTGGCGCTCATGGCCGTGCTGCTGCTGGCCTTCGGGATGGTCGCCCTGGCCGCTCCGGGCGCCGAGGCGGCGACCCGGTCCACCCAGACCGTGGTGAGCCTGACGTTCGACGACGGTGACGCCGACCAGATGATCGCGGCCAAGATGATGGCCGGCGACCACATGGCCGGAACCTTCTACATCATCACCGGCGCGGTGGGCGATCCCGAGTACCTGACGCTGGACAACATCAGGCAGATCTCCGCCTCGGGCAACGAGATCGGTGGACACACGGTGTCCCATGTGGATCTCACCGAGGTGTCCACGGACGAGGCGCGCAGGCAGATCTGCGGCGGCCGGAACATCCTGGAGGGCTGGGGTTTCCAGCCGACGTCGTTCGCGTATCCGGACGGTGCGACGAATCCGGCCGTCGAACAGATCGCGCACGACTGCGGGTTCAACAGCGCCCGGCTGGACGGCGGGCTGTCGTCGGCCGCCTGCCCGGGCTGCGGCACCGCCGCCGTCACCTCCCTGCCGCCGCGCGATCCGTACGCCATCGCCACCCCGAGCCAGGTCGACTCCACCTGGAGCCTGGCCACCCTGGAAGACACGGTGACCAAGGCCGAGAAGACCGGCGGTTGGGTGCCGCTGGTGTTCCACCACGTCTGCGAGAACGGCGAGGCCTGCGGGCCGCTGTCGGTCGACTCGTCCATCCTGAGCGCCTTCCTGACCTGGCTGGGCGACCGCGCCGGGCAGGGCACCGTGGTAAAGACGGTGGGCGAGGTGATGGGCGGGGCCAGCGCTCCCCAGGTGTCGGCCGCCGCGGCGGCGCCACATGGCGTGGTCAACGCGGGGATGTCGCAGGACGGCCCGTCCGGGCTCGGTGACAGCGAGACGCCCGGCGCGCCCCGCATCAACGATCTGTACTGCTGGACCCAGACCGGCTACGGCGCCAACACCGTGCGGTGGCAGCGGGTTCCCGGCGGGCATGACGGCCCGTGGGCCGAACAGCTGACCATGACCAGCCACAGCAGCGGTGACGCGAAACTGTTGCCGCAGTTGGATCTCGGCCAGTGCGCGCCACCGGCCACCGCGGGCCGGTCCTACCAGCTGACGACCTGGTACGAGAGCACGGTCAATACCCAGTTCTCGGTCTACTACCGGACTCCGACCGGCCGGTGGCAGTACTGGATCTCCAGCCCGTTCTTCGCGCCGTCCGGCATGTGGTCCAAGGCCAGCTGGCAGACACCGGCCCTGCCGGCGGACGCCAGCGCGATCAGCTTCGGCCTGGCGGTGTCCGCCGTCGGCACGCTGACCACCGACGACTACGCGCTGAGCGCGGTGCCCGTGGCGCCGGCGGCGAAGACGTCGGTGGGCCCGGCATGGCTGCCCGGCGGCCTACCGCTGGACCTCCTGGCGCTGATCTGCGCGACGATCATCGTGTTCGTGATCTACACCGTTCGGCGGCGGAGCGTCCGCGCGGCGCGCGAGCGGAAGGCTCAGATCGCCACCCCGGAGACCGAGGCGCCACCGCCGGTCGAGTCCTCGTCCAGCAGCCGGTAGCGCACCGCCAGCGAGGCGGCCTCCAGTCGCGAGTGCACCCCCAGCTTGGTCAGCAGCGCCTGGACATGTGTCCGCACGGTGGTCCGGGACACCCCGAGCCGGGCGGTCATCGCGGTGGTGTTCAGCCCCTCGACCAACATCGCCAGGCACTGCCACTCACGGCCGGTCAGGTGCTCGGCCAGCCGGCGTATGTCGGCCCCGTTCACCGGGTCGGCGGCGGCCGGTGGTGCCGCGATGTCCGAGACCACCTCGCCGTGCAGGATCCGGGCCATCGCGGCGGTCAGCGCCGCGATCGACCGGCTCTTGTGCAGATAGCCGGAGGCGCCGGCGCGCAGGGCGCCGAGTACACCGTCCGGATCACGGTCCGCGGACAACACCACAACCTTCGTGTTCGGGCTGGCGGCGAGCACGCGACCGATCGCGTCCAGACAGTCGCCGTCGGTGAAATGCCGGTCCAGTAGGCACATTCGTGGCCGCCGCAGCCGCACCGCCGTGACCGCCTGCGCGACGGTGTAGGCGACCGCGCTGATCGTGAAGCCGTTTCGAACCAACACAGTGGACAGTGCGTCCACGAACACCACGTGGTCATCGGCGAGCACGAGATCGGTCATGTCGTCAACCCCCCTGTCTTTCCCCAGTCCCAGACCCAGTCTCCGGCCGGAACACCGCGCGCACGGTGGTGCCGCCGGACGATCCCTCGGATATCTCGAAATGTCCGCCCACGGAATGCAGCAGTGAGGTGATCACGCTGAGTCCGAGGGATTCTCTGTCACCGAGAGGGCTGTTGCCCTCGCCGATGTCGCCGAATCCCGGCCCGTTGTCGGTGACCTCGATGACGGTCGCGTTCGGTCGGTCTAGCACCGTCATCTCGACCCGCCCGGCCGGTCCGGCGGCCCGCGCGGCGTTGTCGACCATGTTGGCCAGCACCCGCCAGAGCAGTTCGGCGGTGACCGGCAGGGTGACCTCGGGACCGGGATTCATCTCCACCGGCACGCCGTGCTCGATCTCGGCCAACGGCGCGATCTCGCCGGCCATCGCCCGGACATTGGTGGCCGGGCCGTCAACGGATCCGTCGTCAACGGATCCGGCCGACCACCGCGCGATGAACCCGAAAAGCATCGAAAGCTCGCGTTGGGCGCGATCCAATTGAATCACTGAATCGGCCGAGATGCCGCGGTCTCCGCGCACGACCTCCAGCAGCGCCGACAATGTCGCAAGGCCGTGCTCGATGTCATGGAGCAGACCGCGAAACGCGAGCGGGTGGTAACCGTCAGTACTTCGACGTCCGGACCCACGGCGTCGGTCGAGCCGGTCAGTCATCACGCCTGCCTGGGGAAACATAGTTCTCCAAAAGAGTTCCGCTGTGCGGTGTGTCGGGTTTCGAACGCGGGCGTTACACAAAGATGATCAATGGGGAACTGGTCGAGGGAGGTCGTCGCGGTCTTCCCGAGCATAGGCAGGAAAACCGCACCATTCCATGATCAGCGGTCAAAGTCCCAAGTGCGCGGGTCCTTCGGCCCTGTTTCCCGGTTGACCGCCCGGCCGAACTCGGGTGGGCGGGTTACTCGTATATGCCGAGTCGAGTGCGTTGCGCAACTCTATTGTGTGATAGCGGTCACTGACCAGCGCGGATGCATTCGCGGCCAGCCGAGCCGCCAGGTCCGGCTCGTCCAGCAGCCGCCGCACCGCCACGGCCAGCAGATCCGGCCGTTGGGGCGGGACGAGCAGCCCGCTGTGACCGGGTCGCACCACATCCGTCACCGCGTTCACGTCGGTGGCCACCACCGGCACTCCCGCGACCATCGCCTCCACCACCGCGGTCGGCAGGCCCTCGTAACGGCTGGGCAGTGCGAAGACATTCAGTGCTGGCAACAATTTCATAACGTCGGTGCGTTCGCCGGCAAACACCAACGGCACCTCCGGGGTTCGCGCCGCGAGCCGGGCGACGCGACCGGCGAGTTCGCCGCCGCCGATCCACACGCCGACCAGCCCGGGCAGAGCGGGCTGAATCCGGGCCAGGATCGCAAGCGCGGCAACGAAATCCTCCGGTGCCTTCTGATAGGTCAGCCGGCCAACCGCGCCCACCACCAGCGCGTCGGCGCGCAGCCCCAACGCGTGCCGGGCGCGAGCGACGGCGTCGAGGTCGGCGCGGGTCGGCCCGCCCCGGTCGACCACCACCCCGATGGTGCGGACGCGATCGGCGGGCAGCAGCCCACAACGCACCGCCTCGGCCGCCACCCCGGCCCCCACGCACAGGCCCAGATCGGTCAAACGACCCATCCGCCGTTCGATGGCCAAATAGGACATCCGGCGGGCGGCCGACTGGAAACGGTGGAACGGAAATCCGTGATACGTATGGACGACGCGCGGCACGCCGACCCGGGCGGCGGCCAGCCGACCGAGGGTGCCCGCCTTGGCACAGTGGGTGTGCACGATGTCGAACCCACCGTGGTCGAGCAGTTCGGTGAGCCGACGCAGGGCGAGCAGGTCGTGCCGGGGCGCGACGGGTGCCCGCAACGCCTGCTCCACCAGCACCTCGACCCCGGCCCTGCGGGCGCGCTCGCCGAGACCGCCCGGCTCGCCGGTGATGATGGTCGGCCGGTAACGATCCCGGTCCAGGGCGAGAATCCCGCGCAGCGCCAGCGCGCCGGCACCACCGGAGAACCGGGTGATGATCGTCGCGACCGACAGCGGCGGTGCTCCGGCCATGCCGGTCATGCCGGGCTCCCGGTCCCTGGGCAGCCGTCCTGGCCCGGTGGCCGCAGCCCGGCGGCCCGGGCCACCCGGACCGCCTCCAGGCGGCTGTGCACGCCCAGCTTCGCCAGGATGTTCTTGGTGTGTGTGCGAACAGTGTCGGTGGAGATCACCAGATGCTCGGCGATCTGCCGGCCGTGCAGACCGGCGACCATGCTGGTCAGCACGTCCCGTTCGCGTGGGCTCAGCCCGTCGAGCGGGCCACTGTGATCCCGGGCCCGGCGCACGTCGGCGAGCAGTCCCCGCAGCACCGGGCCGAGGAACCGCGGCGGATACCACGCCTGGCCCTGGCACACACCGCGCAGCACGGCGGCCAGTTCGTCGGCGGTGCTGTCCTTCGGCACCCAGGCCGGCACGCCCGCCCGGGCGGCGAGCACCGCGTGCTCGACGTCCGCGTCCGAGGACAGTGCCACGATCGCCGCCGCCGGGCAGGCCTCGGTGAGCGCGCCCAGCACGTCCTCGAAGGCGTGGCCGAGCTGTTCCACCTCGATGGTGATCACGTCCGGCCGCAGCCGCCGGGCGATGTCCGGCAGCCGGGGGTCACTGGCCGCGCACCGGCCGGCCACCCAGAGGTCGCTGGCCTCCTGCAGACGGACGGCCAGCGCCTCGGTCAGCATCAGGTGGTCATCCACCAGGAGCAGGCGGCGCATCGGCATCGGATCACGATGAACCTCCGCTCGCTCGCCGTCCTCGGCCAAACGCATGAGATCGCTCCGTTCTCCGGTTCAGCCGGCGGCCTGGGCCTCGTCGGCATCAACCACGGAGGCATCCACCACGGCTGTCACCACGGAGGCATCCACCACTGAGGCATCCACCACGGCGGCCACCGCCGCCGGCTCGGCGACCGGCTGGTTCCCGGCCGGCACCGCCGCCGCCACGGCCGCGGCCACCACGGCCCTGTCCGCGGCCGCGACCACCGG
>DASVLX010000320.1:0-26644 GCA_036384655.1 Pseudonocardiaceae bacterium | reverse complement strand
ATCGTGCTGGCGAAGGTGCAGGCGATCGAACCGACGATGAAGATCGAGATGGCCAGCAGGAAGAACGGTTTGCGGCCATAGATGTCGGACAGCTTGCCGTACAGCGGGGTGGCGATGGTCGAGGTGATCAGGTACGCCGTGGTCGCCCAGGCCTGCAGGTTCAGGCCGTGCAGGCTGTCCGCGATGGTGCGGATCGCGACCGACACGATCGTCTGGTCCAGGGCGGCCAGGAACATCCCCAGCATCAGCCCGATGAACACCCAGATGATCTGGCGCTGGCTGAGCGCGCCGGGTGCCGGCTCGACCGCCTCGGCGGTGAGGGCGGCGGTCCTCGGCGCCTGCGCGCTGGGGGCGGTCACTGTCTCGCCCCTTCCTGGCTCGGCTGACGCGCGAGCTGCGGATTCACTGCCGGGCGTGGCGCCGGCTGGCCGAACTCGTACACCTCGAAGTCCTTCGCGAACTGGTCGAGCAGCGTGACCAGTTGGTAGATCCGGGACACCGGCCACTCGCGGACGACCTCCGCGACGGCGTCGTTGTAGTGCTTCCGGTGGGTGTCGAAGACCCGCTGTCCCTCCGGCGTGGCGGCCAGCAGTGAGGCGCGCCCGTCCACCGGATCGGCACGGCGCTCCAGCAGCCCGTGCCGGACCAGAGCGGCGGTCTGGCGACTGACCGTCGACGGGTCAGCGTGTACCACTTCGGCAAGTGCGGTGGTCCGCATCGGCCCCTCCACGACCAGATGCGCGAGCAAGACATAGGCGGCGAACTCGACCCCGCTCGGCCGAAGCACGTTCGCGCGTGTCATCCCACGCTTCATCAACCTGCTAACCCGCATGAACGTCTGACAGAGCTGCTCTGTCGCGCCCGCACGGTCGTCAGCGGCCCCGGACGTCTCGCCGACCACGGCCGCCACCTCCTCGCACCGTTGCATGTGTTACGCAATTAGTTGGTAGCTACAAGCATACGCGAGGCAGTTTACGCCGAGGATCTACGGTGCTTCGCGGCCGAGCAGCGCATCTCCCCTTACACCAGTTGCGGCTCGACCTGGGGTTTGACGGTGGATTTCGCCCGGGACCTGGCCCCGGTTCTGGGCATGGGTTCGACCGGTGCGGGCGCCGGCTCGGCCAACTGCCCGACCAGGTCCTCCGCCAGCTCGTCGGCCAGTTCCTCGGCCAGCGCGATGTCGCCGACCTCGGCCAGCCGGACCTGGTTCCGCCCGGTCTCCTTGGCCACGTAGACGGCCGCGTCGGCGGCCTGCAGCAGCGGATCCAGGGTGAGCGCGTGCATCGGCCGCGAGGAGACCCCGATCGACGTGGTCCGGTCACCGATGACCACCGGCCGGCCGCGCTTGTCGGTGGTCGGCACCGCCAGGCCGGCGATCCGCGCCCGGATGCGCTCGGCCGCCGCCACCGCCTCCTCCGCGTTGGTGTCCGGTAGCAGCACCACGAACTCCTCGCCGCCGAACCGGCCGACGAGGTCGGTCGGACGGGTCTCCGAGCGCAGCACCTTCGACACCGCGATGAGCATGTCGTCGCCGGCCGGATGGCCCCAGGTGTCGTTGATCGACTTGAAGTGGTCCAGGTCGACCATGAACAACGCGAGAGGGTTGCCGGACCGGTCCGCCCTGGCGAACTCCTTGTGCGCGGCCTCCTGCCAGCCACGCATGTTCATCAGGCCGGTCTTTGGGTCGGTGCGCGCGTCCCGCAGCAGCTTCTGGATCTCGCCGGCCCGGTTGATGAGCACGCTCACCGGGATCATCAGCACGACCGCGACGGGCAGGTAGGCCATCAGCAGTGCCGTCACGATGCCGACCAGCATGCTGAGCACCTCAAGGCCATTGTCGAAGCGGGAGCCGAACATCTCCCGGACGGTGGGCATGGACCGCGGCGTCCGCAACAGCACGGCACCGGCGATGATCAGCGCCGGCAGGCCCAGGTAGACGGCACCGCCCGAGCCGAGCACCGTCAGATCGCGCAGCGACCCGACCCAGCCGAGAGCCAGGACGCTGGTGCCGCTGCCCGACGCGCCCACCATGCCGCCCACGGACTGGAACACCAGTTTCGTGAGCAGGGCCGCCGTGACCATGTTGCAGGTCGAGAAGATGAAGCGGTACAGCGGCCGGCGCGCGGCGAACCACCGTTGTCCGCGAATGATCAGGATCAGGCCCAGTGCGAGTGGCGTTGGCAACACCACCAGGCCCGCGAACGTCCAGACCGAGGTCACGTCGATATGCGGGCCGACCGCCCGGCTGCGTCGCGATTCCTCATACCTTCTGGTGAAAACCAGGTAAACAGTCGCACAGACGGCCATGGTCACAAAGCGCGCCCAATCGGACACACCGGGTACACTTGAACCGAAAAGAGCCCAGATCATGGTGCCGACGGCGATGATGTCCCAGGTCACCACATAGGCGATCTCCCGCCATGAATGCTGCGTCACCAGTTCCCAGGACTCCGGATGGCGGAACGCGGCCCAGGCCCTCTGCCCACCGCTTCCGCATTGGGTGACAATGTTCGCCAGGGCCTGCCTCGCGATCAATCGCACCTGGGGGCACGTCCCGCGAACCCGTCGTTCGTGAGGAGGTATCGGCTGTGTCCGACCGCGACTTCTGATCATGTCTGGCTCCCCCTTTTTCCCATGTCCGCGCAGCCGGTTCGCGCGCTGTGTCGGCACTTCCAGTTCATTCCAGTGAGGAGGCAGTGACCATGTGTGACCGTGACTTCTGATGTTCATGCTCACCGCTCTTTCCTTCACATTGGGCCGTTCGGCGCAACGCCGTGCGTCGAGTCATGCATCCGTTACTCACACCATCGTCTGAGTGGCGGAAGATGTTCCGTCCGCGCACGGTTGGTGACCCTTTCTATACATTCTGCGTCTCTTCGACCGCTACACGGAAGAGATGACGCCACGACGCCACGAGTGGGATGGCCAGCAGCACGCCGGTCAGTGCGGCGATCGTGATCGCGTCGGTGGCGGAGCCGATCAGTTGCGCGAGCCCGCCACCGAGCGCGACACCCACACCCTGGGAGACCCGCAGGCCGGTTCGCGCCACGCCGAACGCCCCGCCGCGGATCTCGTTGGGCACCCACGTGTTCAGCGTCGCCGCCACCGTGATCTGGTAGGCGCCGGTCGCGCCGGCGACCGCGAGCAGCAGCAACGCCAGCCCCAGCGTCGGGCGGAACACGAACGGCAGCAGCACCAGCACCGACGCCAGCGCCAGCACCCCCATCAGCCGCTGCCGGCCCGCCGCGGACACATAGCGGGACAACACGTACGTGCCGACCACATAGCCGAGCGGGTCGGCCGCCAGCAGCCAGCCGACCGCCTGCGACCCGAGACCGAGCTGCTGGGCCAGCGGCGCGGCCAGCCCCTCCGGCACCACCGCCAGCCCGACCAGCCAGGCCAGGCCGAGCATGATGCGCAGCCGTGGCTGGCTCCACAGGTAGCGCATGCCGCTGGACCACCGCACGTCCCGCCGGCCGTTGGCCGCCGATTGCCGGGGGGCCACCATCATCTGGACCATGACGGCGGCGAACACGAACGTGAGCGCGTCGATGAACAGCGCCGTGGACGAGCCGACCAGGATCACCAGCACGCCGGCGCCGGCCAGTCCCAGCAGCTGGACCGTGTTCGTGGTCACGCCGCGAAGATCCTGGCTGCGGAAGTACAGCGTGTCGTCGGGGATGACATCGCGGGTCAGCGCGTTCTGCGCGGCGAACGCCGGGGCCTGCGCGATTCCCATGCCGACCAGCAGCAGGCACATCGCCACGAGCGGCATGCCCGGGATCGCCATCACGGCCACCAGCGCGGCCTGGATCACCGCTCCGGTGACCAGCACGGTGCGGCGCGGATAGCGGTCCGCCAGCTGCGACAGGCCCAGGCCGCCGACGAGTGCGGGCAGAAAGCTCAGTGCGTAGACGACCGCTGTCCACAGTGCCGACCCGGTTCTCGAGTACACCGCCAGCGCCAGAGCGACCTTCGCCAGCTGGTCGCCCGCCACCGAGACGGCCTCCGCCAGCCATAAGGCGCGGAACTCGGCAACACGCAGCGCCGTGAGAAGTCCGGTCCGTGTGGTCGTCACTACACCCCCAACGGGTCGCCGTCGTTGTGCCGAGGTCACCCGCACCGGTCAACGGTAGGTGCCTGGTCGACTACCTACCGCATTCTTGCATAGCGATGCGGGCATGGAGCCCGGTAACCACAGGACGTAATGGCTTGTCAACGCCATTCACCCGACCGAGCGTCGGTCCAGGCTAAACCGGGTACCTCATGCACGTGTCGCTGGACGGAAGTACCGTCTGGGCTTGTCATGATGGGGGTCCAAGCCCGCGTGAGGTGCGCGGATGGACCGTCCTGAATGGAAGGAAGACGACGAGTGGCCCTCCCCAACCTGACTCCGGAGCAGCGGCAGGCCGCATTGGCCAAGGCGGCCGAGGCGCGACAGGCCCGCACGAAGCTGCTGAACGACATCAAGTCCGGCAAGGAGACCATCCCCACGGTGCTCGCCCGAGCCAAGGAAGACGCCGTGGTGGGAAAGACAAAGGTCGCCCAGCTCATCCGGGCACTGCCCGGTTACGGACCCGCCAAGGTGACAGCGGTCCTGGACGAGGCCGGTATCCCGGCCGAGCGCCGGGCCGCCGGTCTTGGCGAGCGGCAGCGCGCCGCGCTGCTGTCCGCCCTGAGCTGACGCCGCGAGCGACGGCCGTCTGACGGATGCCCGAATGGTCCCGTCAGGCGGTCGTCACACCGGGGGAAGAGATTTTCAACGGTTGACACGGCCACGCTGCGTGACCAGTCGTGTCGTCACCGACAGTCGTCACGGCACGTTGCCGGAAGCATGCTCGGAGTAGGTCGTCTACTCAGAGTGCGTCCAGGCCGCGTTCGCCCGTGCGCACCCGCATCAGCTGGTCGACGTCGCTGATCCACAGCAGCGGCTCGCCGAGCTCGGTGCCGAACGCCACCCTGTCGATGATCCGTACAAGGTCGTGGACCTCCTCGTCGGGCACCACCAGCTCTATCCGCAGCCGGGGATCGAGGTTCGTCACGATCCGGCGGCCGCGATAGACCTGCGTGGCATTGGCGTCCGGATCCGCCCATCGCGCCTGATCGATGGTCAGCCCATGCGCGCCGAACACGGTCAGGGCGTCCTTGATCCGCTCGAGCTTCGCCGGCCGGATGACCGCCGTGATCATTTTCACCGGAGCGTCCTGGTCATCTCCTCATGATGGGCCCAGGTGTCGCCGTTTTCCAGCGGCTGATCGGGCATTCTCGGCGTTGTGGCGAGATCGGCCATTGTCGCGGCCGGGCAACATGGCTCACCGGGAGCACCACGCGCACGGCATCCGATCGCATTTCACGATCCGACGCCGGTCCCGACCGAAAATCCTGACTGGAAATGGGGTCGATCACGAGACCGTTCATGGTGCCAACATTGCCGTCAATACGGCTGCCAACCATGCCGCCGCCGGTGCCCGGTTCGCGGTGGATCCTCTTCGGCTGTCCACATCGGCCGGCCATCTACCACCGGCGACCACCCGGGACCCCCCGGCTGAGAGCGGTCGCACAGTTTGGTAACACAACGGCCACACCGAGCGAAGGGATCTCCACAGGAGGGCGCTCCGCTCCACCGACGGCTCCGCCCCACCGACAGCTCCGCTTC
This sequence comes from Pseudonocardiaceae bacterium, assembly GCA_036384655.1. Lineage (GTDB taxonomy): Bacteria > Actinomycetota > Actinomycetes > Mycobacteriales > Pseudonocardiaceae > DASVLX01. The sequence continues at coordinate 20,988 of DASVLX010000320.1, read as the reverse complement.
ACGAGATTGGACCACAGCGCCGTATGCCAACAGCTCACGCCGATCAGCACCCCGGAATATCGGACCTCGGCCCGCAGGTGCGGGCACTGGTGGTGGACGGCGATGAGGCCCTTATCCATCTGGTGAGCATCGCGCTGCACCATGAGGGCTGGCAGGTGTGTTGCGCGCGGGACGGCGCCACCGCTCGGCGGATGGCACCCGAGTTCGTGCCGCATCTGGTCGTGCTCGACACGGTGTTGCCGGACCAGAGTGGCCGGCTGCTGCTGCGTGAACTGCGGCGGCGGGATCCCGGCCTGCCCGCGCTCTTCCTGGCCTCGGACGCCGGTCCGGAACCCGAGGACGTCGACCGGACCCGGCCGTCCGAACAGGACGCGGATGTCGACTGGCTGGCCAAGCCGTGCAATCTGGAGGAGGTCGTGCAGCGGCTGCGGGAACTGCTGTGGCGATCGCGGCGCACCGCCGCGCGCGATGACGAGTCGCTGCTGGTCGTCGGCGATCTGACATTGGACGAGGACAACCGGCTGGTCACCCGTGGCGGCCAACGGATCGATCTGACCGCCACCGAGTTCGAGTTACTCCGCGAACTGATGCACAACGCCCGAAGAGTTCTGTCCAAGAAATATCTGCTCAGCCAGATATGGCCGCAACAGGCCGAGGGGGACGAACGTGAGAACCGGCGCGACGGTCGCCGCCGTAAGGCCGGCAACACCAATATAGTTGAGCTCTACATTTCCTATCTCCGTAAGAAGATCGACGCCGGCCGGCAGCCGATGATCCATACCATGCGCGGCGCCGGATACGTACTCAGGCCGGCCCGATAACGGCCGGCGTCGCGCAGCGCCCATCGGGGAAATCCGAACGGCCGGCGGGACGGGGTGTGGCGCGCTAGGGTCAGTGGATCACAGGATTCGTCCAGGAAAGCCTTACACGACTCCCAGCGACGCTCCGCACACTGACGACCATGACCACGACCGCCGGTTCACAACTCGGCCCCTCCTACCACGCCCCCGACGGCGGGGGCGTTCGCGCCGCGGACTCCGATCCCGCGCACCATCAGCCCCCACCGCGCGGCCGGCTGGCCCGCCTGCTGCTCGGCAAACCCGCCGATCCGGCGTGGGTGCGGCCGGCGCTGCTGCTGTTGCTGGCCTTCACGGCCGTGCTCTACCTGGTGGACCTGGGCGCGTCGGGCTGGGCGAACTCGTTCTACTCGGCGGCCGTGCAGGCGGCCACCACGAGCTGGAAGGCGTTCTTCTTCGGGTCCTCCGACGCCGGCAACTCGATCACCGTGGACAAGACCCCGGCGTCGCTGTGGGTGATGGACCTGTCGGCCCGGATCTTCGGGGTCAACGCGTGGAGCATCCTGGTGCCACAGGCGCTGGAGGGCGTCGCCTCGGTCGGCCTGCTGTACGCGGCGGTGCGCCGGGTGGCCACCCCGGCGGCCGGACTGATCGCCGGCGCGACGCTCGCGCTCACCCCGGTCGCCGTGCTGATGTTCCGGTTCAACAACCCGGACGCGCTGCTGGTGCTGCTGCTGGTCGCCGGCGCCTACGCGGTGACCCGGGCGATCGAGCGCGGTTCGACCCGCTGGCTGGTGCTGGCCGGCGCGCTGGTGGGGTTCGCGTTCCTGGCGAAGATGCTTCAGGCGTTCCTGGTGCTGCCGGCGTTCGCGCTGGTGTACCTGGTGGTGGCGCCGACCGGGCCGTGGCGGCGGATCCGGCAGGTCCTCGCCGCCGGGCTGGCGATGGTCGTGGCCGCCGGCTGGTGGGTACTGGCCGTTGCGCTCGTACCGGCGGCCGACCGGCCGTATATCGGCGGCTCGCAGGACAACAGCGTGCTGCAACTGGCCCTGGGCTACAACGGCCTGGGCCGGCTGACCGGCGACGAGGCCGGCGGCCTGGGCAACACCAACCAGGACGCCGGCCTGTTCCGGCTGTTCGGCAGCGAGATGGGCGGCCAGATCTCCTGGCTGCTGCCCGCCGCGCTGATCCTGCTGGTCGTCGGGCTGGTGCTGACCCGGCGCGCGCCGCGTACCGACAGCACCCGGGCCGCGCTGCTGCTGTGGGGCGGCTGGCTGATCGTGAGCGGGTTGGTGTTCAGCCTGTCGCAGGGGATCATCCACCCCTACTACACGGTGGCGCTGGCACCGGCGATTGGTGCTCTGGTCGGCATCGGGCTGGTGCTGTTGTGGCGGGAGCGCGGCGACATCGCCGCGCGTTTCGTGCTGGCCGGCACGGTGGCGGTCACCGTGGTGTGGTCGTTCGCGCTGCTGTCCCAGAACTCGACCTGGCAGCCCCGGCTGCGCTGGACGATCCTGCTCGGCGGGTTCGCGGCGGCCGCCGCGCTGCTGCTGGTGCACCGGTTCGGGCGTGCCCTGGTGGTCGTTACCTGCCTGGTCGCGATGGTGTTCTGCATCGCCGGCCCGACCGCGTACGCGGTGGTCACCGCGGCGACGCCACACGAGGGCGCGATCCCGTCGGCGGGACCGAGTGGGTCGGGCTTCGGCTCACCCATGGGTTTCCGGCGCGGTGGGACCGGTCCGACCGGTGGCAACGGTGGTCCTGGCGGCCTCAACGCCGGCGGATTCGGTGCTCCCGGCGGCAACAACCAGGGCGGATTCGGTGGTCCCGGTGGATTCGGGGGTGGCGGAAATGGCACCGGAAATGGCACCGGCAGCTTCCGCGCGCCCGCCGAGTTGGGTGGCGGTCCCGGTGGCGGGATGGCCGGCGTGCTCGGTGGTGGCACCGCGAACAAGGAGGTCACCGCGCTGCTGGCCAAGAACGCCGGTTCGTACACCTGGGTCGCGGCGACGGTGGGCTCGAACGAGGCGGCCACCTATCAGCTGGCGACCGGTGACGCCGTGATGCCGATCGGCGGGTTCAACGGCACCGACCCGTCACCGACACTCGCCCAGTTCCAGGAGTGGGTGCGGCAGGGCGAGATCCACTACTTCATCGGCTCGGGAACCGGGAACACCGCGGGCTTCCCGGGCGGCGGTCGCGGTTCGAGCAGTGACTCGGACGGCACCGCCAGCGCGATCACCAGTTGGGTCGAACAGCACTACACGGCCGAGACGGTGGGCGGCACGACCGTCTACGACCTGAGCCGGTGACCGGGCCGGCCGGCGGAGGCGCCACTCCCCGGGGTGGCGGTGCCGCCGGCCGGTCCCGCGCACCCTGGTATCTGCCCATGCGGGGCCGGGCGACCGACGAGCCCTACCGGGTGGCCACTCCCCTGGAGCTGCTGTTCGACCTGTGTTTCGTGGTCGCCGTGTCGCTGGCGGCGGCCAGGCTGCACCACTCGGTGTCCGCCGGCGAGATCGGCCACGGCGTGGCCGGTTACCTGCTGGTGTTCTTCTGCATCTGGTGGGCCTGGATGAACTTCACCTGGTTCGCCAGCGCGTATGACACCGACGACGTGCCCTACCGGTTGGCCGCCCTGGTGCAGATCGCGGGAGTCCTGGTGCTGGCCGCCGGTGTTCCCCGCGCGTTCGACCACGAGGACATCACGATCGTCTTCGTCGGCTACGCGATCATGCGGCTGGCGCTGGCCACCCTGTGGCTGCGCGCGGCGTACGGCGACCCGGCCGGGCGGGCGGCCGCCGTCCGCTACGCGGGCGGCATCACGGTCGCCATGCTGGGCTGGCTGGGCGTGGTGGTCGCGCCCAGCGGCGCGCGGCTGGAGCTGTTCGTCCTGATGGCGGCGGTGGAGTTGGCCATTCCGTTCTGGGCGGAATGGGGACGCCGAACGTCCTGGCATCCGCACCACATCGCCGAGCGGTACGGCTGCTTCACGCTGATCGTGCTCGGCGAGTCGGTGACGGCGGCGACGACCGCGCTGCAGCCGGCCTTCGACGCCGGCCATCCGGTCGGCGCGCTACTGCGGGTCGCGGCCGGTGGGCTGCTGATCGTGTTCTCCATCTGGTGGCTGTACTTCGCCCAGCCCACCCATCGCGTGCTCCGAACCAGCCGGGCGGCCTTCACCTGGGGCTACGGGCATTTCGTGATCTTCACCTCGATCGCCGCCATCGGCGCCGGCCTGCAGGTGGCCGTGGACGAGGCCATCGGCGAGACCGGGCTGTCGGCGCGGGGCGCCGCGCTCGCCCTGACCCTGCCGGTCGCGCTGTTCCTGCTGTCCGCGTGGCTGCTGCACGTCCGGCCGCACCGGCGTGGCGTCCTACATGACGCCGGCTATCCGATCGCGGCGGTGTTGGTGCTGGCCGGCACGCTGACCCCGATCGCGGTGCCGCTGGCCGGCGTGGTGCTCGCGTTGCTGGTGGTGGCGACCACCATCCTGGACCGCGCCGGCTGAACGGCCGACACGTCGGACAGCGTGTCGGCGAGCCGGACAAGCAGCTCACGCAGGGCCTGGCCGTCCCGGGTGGCGGCCAACTGGGAGGTCTGGCAGTGCTCCACCTGATGCGCGAGCCGGCGGTACAGGTCCCGGCCGCGAGGTGTGAGGAACGCGCGCACCCGGCGCCGGTCCTCGGCGTCGATCCGGCGGTAGACCACCTTGGTGGCCACCAGCCGGTCGATCACCTTGGTCAGGGTTGGCGCCGGCAGCAGGGCGTACTCCGCGATCTCGGTCATGGTGTGGCCGACGCCGTCGGACAGCAGCGTCAGCACCCGCCACTCCTCGATGGCACAGCCCTCGCGCCGCAGGATCTCACGCAACTGGTTCGTTACTCGGCGCTCGACCTGACTGAGCAGGTGAGCCAGGTCCCGAGGCTGGTTCACGGACCGCATCACCAGGTCTTCCTCGTCGACATACCGTGCCGCTAACTCTATCGGATGAACGTTGCGAACGATACGGGCAGTGACCAACCGTGCCGGCACCGTTATCGGTAGACCGCATGATCCGGTCACGGATGGCCGCGTCCGGGCCGCCGTCGAGATCCTCACCACACCGTTAAGCGCCCGCACATGGAGTTTTCCGACGTAACGTACCTGAACGAGTGACCCCCCTTAGCACACTCCGGGCGCTCATGTAAGGCGGTCTGTCTGGACGTCTCGGGCGCGTTGCGTCATCCTTGTCCCGTGACCGACAGTTCAGAAGGAACCGAGCTGCTTGCCGAGGCAGTGCTCGAACGCCGCAAGCACAAGGGTCTGCGGCAGGGGGATGTTGAGCTCAAGGGCGGCGTTTCGATCGCCGTTCTGCGCAACATCGAGAGTGGCCGGCGAGACAACCCGCAACGCAAGACGCTGAGCGGGCTCGACCGGGCACTGGAGTGGCCGACCGGCGCCGCGAAGGCGGTACTCACGGCCAGCGTCCCGCCGTTTCCTGGCAGTCGTGCCAGTGACCTGCGCGGCTACGTCAAGGAGCTGATCTCCGGAGACTTCCGTCCCGTCGACCGCCTGTCCCCCGAGCACACCGAGGCCGCGCGCAACCTGCCGACCATCGTGTTGCTCGTGGAACTGGCCCGGCGGCTGGAGGTCGACCTCACCACGGTGACCGGAGGCAAGACGGAGAACGGCACCAAGACGGAGGAGCAGAGCTCCGAGAACGGCGACCAGCCCTCGGAGTGACTCGGCAGGTGGCGAATGGTGGCTGTGGTCGGCGACCCGCTCCCGACCACAGCCACCCGCCGCTCTACAGCCGCGCGCCGAGCACCGGCAGGCGCAATGCCGAGTCGACCGCCAGTGCCACGAACACCAGCATCAGATAGGTGTTGGAGAGGTGGAACACGGTCATCGGGTTGGTCCGCACGCCACGCCTGACGGAGTTGTGCAGGCGGTGCGCCGAGATCAGGAACCACCCGCCGAACAGCACCGCGAGCCCCGCGTACAGCCAGCCGGTCGCCGGCACCAGCAGCAGCGTCGTGATCACGGTGATCCAGGTGTAGATCACGATCCGCAATGACACCTGCCGCTGCGTCGCCACGACCGGCAGCATCGGTACGCCGGCGGCCTCGTAGTCGTCCCGGAACTTCATGGCCAACGCCCAGAAATGCGGCGGCGTCCAGAAGAAGATCACCGCGAACATCACCAACGCCGGCCATTCCACGGTTCCGGTGACCGCCGCCCAGCCGACCAGCACCGGCATGCAGCCGGCGGCGCCGCCCCACACGATGTTCTGCGATGTCCGCCGCTTCAGGATCATCGTGTAGACGAGGACGTAGAACAGGATCGCGGCGACCGCCAGCACCGCGGCCAGCAGGTTCGTGGTGAGCAGCAGCATCGCGAACGACGCCACGCCGAGCACGAGCCCGAAGACCAGCGCGCTGCGGGTGGGCACGGTGTGCCGGGGCAGCGGGCGAGCCCTGGTGCGCTTCATCACCGCGTCGATGTCGGCGTCGAACACGCAGTTGAGCACGTTGGCACTGGCTGCCGCCATGGTGCCGCCGACCAGTGTCGCCAGCACCAGCCACGGCGACGGGAAACCACGCGCGGCGAGGAACATCGCCGGGATCGTGGTCACCAACAGCAGTTCGATGATCCGTGGCTTGGTCAGGGCGACATAGCCAATCGCCACATCGCGGGCCCGGCGGGAGGTAGCCCGCTCGACGCCAACGTCGGAGCCGATGGTGCTGGTCACGTCCCTCCTAGGGCCGGGCAGCGGGTGGAAGGCTTCACCAGATCTCAGCAGATCCTCTACCGGATCGTAAACACTCCACACGAAAGTCGGCGGATCTGAAGCCGTTTGACCCTTGTTGTGTCCTTGTTGTTCCGTCTGCCCGCGTTGCGCCCTTCCGAATCACACGAGGCCCGCCTCGGGTCTAGGCTGGCGCCTGGATGAGGGACAACCGCGGGCCGACCGGGCATTCAGTCCCGGCGTGATCGATTCCCGGGGTAGCCCCGGGCGCCCGCACGACCTGAGAGTGGGAGCTTGTTGGCCGTGGCCACCGCAGACGACGCCATCGCAGCAGAACTGAGCCGTTTGACCACCCCCCACCTGCCCGTCGACTGGACGGACCTGGACAAGCGGGCGGTCGACACGATCCGGGTTCTGGCCGCGGACGCGGTACAGAAGGTCGGCAACGGCCACCCGGGCACCGCCATGAGTCTCGCGCCGCTCGCCTACACGCTGTTCCAGCGGGTACTGCGGCATGACCCCGCGGACCCGAAGTGGATCGGCCGCGACCGGTTCGTGTTGTCGGCCGGCCACTCCAGCCTCACGCTCTACCTGCAGCTCTTCCTGTCCGGTTACGGACTGCAGCTCTCGGACATCGAGGCGCTGCGGACCTGGGGCTCGAAGACCCCGGGCCACCCGGAGTACGGCCACACCGACGGCGTGGAGATCACCACCGGCCCGCTCGGTCAGGGCCTGGCCTCCTCGGTCGGCATGGCGTTCGCCAGCCGCCGCGAGCGCGGCCTGTTCGACCCGGACGCCGCCCCCGGTGAGAGCCCGTTCGACCACCACATCTACGTGATCGCGTCGGACGGTGACATCGAGGAGGGCGTCACCTCGGAGGCGTCCTCGCTGGCCGGCACGCAGGAACTCGGCAACCTGATCGTGTTCTACGACGACAACCACATCTCGATCGAGGACGACACCGCGATCGCGCTGTCCGAGGACACCGCCGCCCGCTACGAGGCGTATGGCTGGCATGTGCAGCGGGTCGAGGGCGGCGAGAACGTCGCGGGCATCCTGGCCGCGATCGAGAACGCCAAGGCGGACGCCAGGCCCTCGCTGATCGTGCTGCGCACGGTGATCGGCTACCCGGCGCCCAACAAGATGAACAGCGGTAAAGCGCATGGCGCGGCGCTGGGCGCCGACGAGGTGGCCGCCGTCAAGAAGATCCTGGGCTTCGACCCGGACAAGAGTTTCCAGGTCGCGGACGAGGTGCTGGCGCACGCCCGGAAGGTCGCCGAGCGCGGCCGTCAGGCGCACGCGCGGTGGCAGGTTGGCTTCGACAAGTGGGCCGCGACGAACCCGGAGCGCAAGGCGCTGCTGGACCGGACCCTGGCCCACGAGCTGCCGGCCGGCTGGGCCGAGAAGCTGCCCAGTTGGGCTCCGGACGCGAAGGGCCTGGCCACCCGCAAGGCTTCCGGTCTGGCGCTGGCCGCGGTCGCGGACACGCTGCCCGAGCTGTGGGGCGGTTCGGCGGACCTGGCGGACAGCAACAACACCACGATGCCGGGCGCCGACTCGTTCGGCCCCACCTCGATCGCCACCCACGCGTGGAACACCCAGCCGTACGGCCGCACGCTGCACTTCGGGGTGCGCGAGCACGCCATGGGCTCGATCCTCAACGGCATCGCCCTGCACGGCCCGACCCGCCCGTACGGCGGCACGTTCCTGGTTTTCAGCGACTACATGCGGCCGGCGGTGCGGCTCGCGGCGCTGATGAAGCTGCCGGTGACCTACGTCTGGACGCATGACTCGATCGGCCTCGGCGAGGACGGTCCCACCCACCAGCCGATCGAGCACCTGGCCGCGCTGCGCGCCATCCCGGGCCTGACCGTGTTCCGGCCCGGCGACGCGAACGAGACGGCGGCCGGGTGGAAGACCGTGCTGTCGCGGCATGACGGCCCGGTCGCCCTGATCCTGACCCGGCAGAACCTGCCGGTGCTGGAGGGCACCGACGCGGACGGCGTGGCTCGCGGCGGCTATGTCCTGGCGGACGCCGAGTCGGGTAAGCCGGACGTGCTGCTGATCGCGACCGGCTCGGAGCTGCAGTTGGCCGTCGAGGCCCGCGCGATCCTGCGGGCCGAGGGCATCGGCGCGCGGGTCGTGTCGCTGCCCAGCTTCGAGTGGTTCGAGGCCCAGGACCAGGCATACCGGGACGCCGTGATCCCGCCGAGCGTCCGGGCGCGGGTCACTGTCGAGGCCGGCATCGCCCAGCCGTGGTACCGGTACGCCGGGGACCACGGCGAGATCGTGTCGCTGGAGCATTTCGGTGCCTCGGCGGACTACCAGACGCTGTTCCGCGAGTTCGGATTCACCGCCGAGAACGTGGCTCAGGCCGCCCGGCGTTCACTGGAGAACGTGCGAGCGGCCTGACCCGGCTGACGTTCCCACTGAAGGAGCCCACACCATGACGAACATCGATCGACTGGCCAAGCTCTCCGAGGCGGGGGTGTCCATCTGGCTGGACGACCTCTCCCGGGAGCGACTGACCTCCGGAAACCTCGCCACCCTGATCCGCGACCAGCATGTGACCGGGGTGACCACCAACCCGACGATCTTCGCGGGCGCGCTCGCCCACGGCGCCGCCTACAGCGAACAGGTCGCCAGGCTCGCCGCGCGGGACGCGTCGCTGGACGACACGGTCCGCGAGCTGACCACCACGGACGTGCGGAATGCCTGTGATCTGTTCCGCGCGACCTGGGAGGCCAGCGGCGGGGTGGATGGCCGGGTGTCCATCGAGGTGGACCCGCGGCTGGCCAACGACACCGAGGGCACCATCGCGGAGGCGCTGGACCTGTGGAAGGCGGTGGACCGGCCGAATCTGCTGGTGAAGATTCCGGCCACGGTCGAGGGCCTGCCGGCGGTCACCAAGGCGCTGTCCGAGGGGGTCAGCGTGAACGTCACGCTGATCTTCTCCGTAGAGCGGTACAAGGGCGTCATCGACGCCTTCCTCAGCGGGCTCGAACAGGCCAAAGCCAACGGCCACGAGCTGGCCGGCATCGCGTCGGTGGCGTCCTTCTTCGTGTCCCGTGTGGACACCGAGGTGGACAAGCGGCTGGACAGGCTGGGTGGCCAGGCGGCCGAGCAGCTGCGCGGCCAGGCCGCGATCGCCAACGCGCGGCTGGCCTACGCGGCGTTCGAGGAGGCCTTCGGCGGTCCGCGTTGGGCCCCGCTGGCCGATGCCGGGGCACGCCCGCAGCGCCCGCTGTGGGCGTCGACCGGCGTCAAGGACGCCCGCTACGCCGACACCCGCTATGTCGACCAGTTGGTCACCGCCGGGACCGTGAACACCATGCCGGAGAAGACCCTCGCCGCGGTCGCCGACCACGCCGAGATCACCGGAGACACCGTCCGCGGCACCGGACCGGACGCCGCCGCGCTGTTCGAGAAGCTGCGCGCGGTCGGCATCGACACCGATGACGTGTTCCGGGTGTTGGAGGTCGAGGGCGTGGAGAAGTTCGAGAAATCCTGGGCGGAACTGCTGGAAACGGTGTCCGCCGAACTGACGAAGGTGAAGGGCTGACCACCCCATGGGCAACGCGCAGGTAGCGGTAACGGTTGTCGACCCGACCCTGGCCCGCGAGGCCAGTGAGATCGCTGGCCAGCTGGCGGGCGAACAGGTCGCGGCGAAGCTGACCGCCCAGGACCCCGCCCTGTGGGGACCGGCGGCCGAGCCGGAGGCCTCCATCCGGCTTTCCTGGACGACGCTGCACGAGACATCGCGGCCGTTGCTGGCCGAGATCGCGGCGCTGCGCGCGGAACTGCGCGCGGAGGGCGTCACTCGGGTGGTGCTGGCCGGGATGGGCGGTTCCTCGCTGGCACCGGAGGTGATCAGCAACACGGCGGGCGTCCACCTCACGGTGCTGGACACCACCGACCCGGGCCAGGTGGCCGACGCGCTGGCCGGTGACGTGGCCAGCACCGTCGTGGTGGTGTCGTCCAAGTCCGGCTCCACCATGGAGACCGACAGCCACCGGCGGATCTTCATCGACGCGTTCGCGCAGCACGGCATCGACCCGGCCAGCCGGATCGTCGTGGTCACCGATCCCAGTTCGCCGCTGGCCGAACTGGCGGTGAGTGAGGGCTACCGCAAGCTGTTCCTGGCCGATCCGCATGTCGGTGGCCGGTACTCGGCACTGACCGCGTTCGGCCTGGTGCCGTCCGGCCTGGCCGGCGCGGATATCGCCGGCCTGCTGGACGACGCGGCCGCGGCGGCCCGGCTGCTGGCCGTTGACTCGGCGGACAACCCTGGCCTGCTGCTCGGCGCGGCACTGGGCGCCGCCCATGCCAAGGGCGCCGAAAAAGTGGTGCTGGCCGACTCCGGCTCCGGGATCAAGGGCTTCGCGGACTGGGCCGAGCAGTTGATCGCCGAGTCCACCGGCAAGAACGGCACCGGCCTGCTGCCGGTCGCGGTGGAGTCCGTGCGGGCGCCGGGCTTCGCCGACGCCGGCCCGGACGCCACCCCGGTGACCATCGGCCCGGCCGAGGGCGCCGCCCGGATCGCCGTCACCGGCCCGCTGGGCGGCCAGTTGCTGCTGTGGGAGTACGCCACCGCGGCGGCCGGGCGACTGCTCGGCATCAACCCGTTCGACCAACCGGACGTGGAGGCTGCCAAGAAGGCGGCCCGCGCGCTGTTGGACCGGCCGGCCGGTGCGGAGACCGCCCCGATCGCGGTGGACGGCCCGGTGGAGATCCACGCCTCGGGCGACTGGCTGCCGGCCGGCGTGACCACCACGGCGGGCGCCATCCGCGCACTGCTGGCGGCCGCGCCCGACCTGGGCTACCTGGCCATTCAGGCGTATCTGGACCGGATCGACGATGCCTCGGCGGCCACCCTGCGGCCCGAGCTCGCGCGGCGGTCCGGCCTGCAGACGACGTTCGGCTGGGGTCCGAGGTTCCTGCACTCCACCGGCCAGTACCACAAGGGCGGACACCAGAACGGCGTGTTCCTGCAGATCACCGGCGCGGCGCCGACCGATGTCGTGGTGCCCGGCAGGCCCTACACGCTGGGCACACTCCAGCATGCCCAGGCACTCGGCGACGGTCACGTGCTGGCCGAACACGGACGCCCGGTGCTTCGGCTGCACCTCACCGACCGGGCCGCCGGGCTGGTGGCGGTGGCGAAGTCCATCCCGGAGGAGTGACCAGGAGGCGAAGCATTGACCCGACCGTTCCGGAACCCGCTGCGCGATGAGCGGGACAAGCGGCTACCTCGGATCGTCGGCCCCTGCGGGATGGTGATCTTCGGGGTGACCGGCGATCTGGCCCGCAAGAAGGTCATGCCGGCCATCTACGACCTCGCCAACCGGGGCCTGCTGCCGCCGGGCTTCGCACTGACCGGGTTCGCCAGGCGCGACTGGGAGAACGAGGACTTCAGCCAGGTCGTGCACGACGCGATTCGGGAACACGCGCGCACCCCGTTCCGCGAGGACGTGTGGAACACGCTGGCCGAGGGGATCCGGTTCGTGCCGGGCAGCTTCGACGACGACAACGCGTTCGACGCCCTGGCGGCCACCGTCGCCGAACTGGACCTGGTTCGCGGCACCGGTGGCAACCACGCCTTCTACCTGGCCATCCCGCCGGGCGCGTTTCCGGTGGTGCTGAAGCAACTCGCCCGGTCCGGAGTGTCCGTACAGGAGGGTGATCAGTGGCGCCGGGTGGTCATCGAGAAGCCGTTCGGCCATGACCTGCGTAGTGCGAAAGAACTCAACGGCCTGGTGAACGATGTTTTCCCCGAGGAGTCGGTGTTCCGCATCGACCACTACCTCGGCAAGGAGACCGTGCAGAACATCCTGGCTCTGCGGTTCGCCAACCAGCTGTTCGAGCCGATCTGGAACTCGAACTACGTGGATCACGTGCAGATCACCATGGCGGAGGACATCGGGCTGGGTGGCCGAGCCGGTTACTACGACGGCATCGGCGCGGCGCGGGACGTGATCCAGAACCACCTGATCCAGCTCATGGCCTTGACCGCGATGGAGGAGCCGGTCTCCTTCCATCCGCGTGACCTGCGTGCGGAAAAGATCAAGATCCTGTCCGCGACCTGCCCGGTGGGCCCGTTCGACGAGACCACCGCGCGCGGCCAGTACGCCGGCGGCTGGCAGGGCGGGCAGAAGGTACCCGGTCTGTTGGAGGAGCAGGGCTTCGCCTCCGACTCCACCACGGAGACGTTCGCCGCGATCACCCTGGCCGTCAACACCCGCCGATGGGCCGGTGTGCCGTTCTACCTGCGCACCGGCAAGCGGCTCGGCCGGCGGGTCACCGAGATCGCGGTGGTGTTCAAGCGCGCCCCGCATCTGCCGTTCGACTCCACCGCGACCGACGAACTCGGCGAGAATGCCCTGGTCATCCGGGTGCAGCCGGATGAGGGCGTGACACTGCGGTTCGGCTCGAAGGTGCCCGGCACGACGATGGAGATCCGGGACGTGACCATGGACTTCGGCTATGGCCACGCCTTCACCGAGTCCTCGCCGGAGGCATACGAGCGGTTGATCCTGGACGTGCTGCTCGGCGAACCGTCGCTGTTCCCGGTCAACGACGAGGTCGAGATGGCCTGGGGCATCCTGGACCCGATCCTGGACCACTGGGCCGCGTCGGGTCGGCCGGAGCCCTATCAGGCAGGGACCTGGGGCCCCGCGTCGGCGGACAGGATGCTGGCACGCACCCACCGGCACTGGAGGCGTCCTTGATCATCGACATCCCCTCGACCGACACGTCCGAGGTCAACAACAGGCTGGTGCGGGTTCGTCAGGAGGGTGGCGTGACCACCCTCGGCCGGGTGCTGAACCTGGTGATCGTCACCGAGGACAGCACGCGGCTTGAGGACGTCATCGAGGCGGCGAACGACGCCAGCCGGGAGCATCCCTGCCGGATCATCGTGGTGGCCCGGGGAGCCAAGCGCGCGGCGGCCCGGCTGGACGCGCAGATCCGGGTCGGCGGTGACGCGGGCGCCAGTGAGGTGGTCGTGCTGCGCCTGTACGGGCCGCTGGCCGACGAGGGGGCCAGTTGCGTCGTGCCGCTGCTGCTGCCGGACACCCCGGTGGTGGCGTGGTGGCCGTTCGCGGCTCCCGCGATCCCGGCGCAGGACCCGATCGGGCAGCTCGCCACTCGGCGGATCACCGACGCGGCGAACGAACGCAACCCGATCAAGGCGCTCGACCAGCGTCGTGACGGCTACATGCCGGGCGACACGGACCTGGCGTGGACCAGGCTGACCAGTTGGCGGGCCATGCTGGCCGCCGCCCTGGACCTGCCGCCGCACGAGAGGGTGACCGGCGCGAGCGTCACCGGCGAGGCCGACTCGCCGTCAACCGATCTGCTCGCCGCCTGGCTGGAGTCCTGCCTGCGGGTGCCGGTGAGCAGGCTGCGGGCCACCTACGGCGAGGGCATCGTGCACGCCACGCTGGAACGAAAATCCGGCAACGTGGAACTGGAACGGCCGAACGGCAAGACCGGCACCCTCGCCCAGCCCGGTCAGCCGGACCGACGGATCTCACTGGCGCGTCGGTCGGTCAGCGAGTGCATCTCCGAGGAACTGCGGCGCCTCGACGACGACGAGATCTACGCTGAGGCGCTGCGCGCGCTGCCGAAGATCACGCGTGGAACGGCCAGTAAACGGCCGGCGCCACGGAGAGCCAAGGAGGCCGCGTCGTGACGACCGCACCCGAGGTCGTGGTGCACCACGACGCCAACCTGCTCGCCGCGGCCGCCGCGGCCCGGCTGGTGACCAGGCTCGTCGACGCGCAGTCGGCCAAGGGCTGGGCGTCGCTGGTGCTGACCGGCGGCGGCACCGGAACCGCCGTGCTCGATCAACTGCGTGCCATCCCGGCGCGCGACGCGGTCGACTGGACCCGGGTCGACCTGTTCTGGGGCGACGAGCGATTCCTGCCCGCCGGTCACCCCGAGCGCAACGAAACCCAGGCGCGGGCCGCCCTGCTGGACGCCCTGCCGGTGCCGGCCGAGCGCGTGCATGCCATGGAGCCCTCCGACGGCCGGTTCGGTGACGATCCGGACGCCGCCGCCGAGGCGTATGCCGAGCTGCTGGCCCACATGGTCCAGCCCGAGGACCATGGCCGGGTTCCCACCTTCGACGTGTGCCTGCTGGGCCTCGGCGAGGAGGGCCATGTGGCGTCGGTGTTTCCCGGTTCGCCCGCGGTGTATGAGACCGAGCGAACCGTTGTCGCCGTGCGCAACTCCCCCAAGCCACCGCCGACCCGGATTTCCCTGACGCTGCCGGCGATCCGGCGGTCGACCGAGGTGTGGCTGCTGACCACCGGCGTGCGCAAGGCCGCAGCCGTCGCGATGGCGCTGGGTGGCGCCGGCGAGGTGCAGCTACCGGCCGCAGGCGCGCGCGGCCAGGTGCGCACCCTGTGGCTGCTGGACCGCGCGGCCGCGAGCAAGCTGCCACATCAGTTCATGGCACAGCCGGTGGCCTGACAGGGTACCGGGCTTATGGCCTGACCGCGGCCGGCCATCCACAGGCCGGTGGGTTGGTCCACAGGGGCCGGATTGTCCCGGCCGGCCCGGACGTTGCGCCACTAGCTTCGCTGGTATGAGCGATGTTTCGGACGAGGACGTTGAGCTGGCGGCCGCCATCCAGGGCCATATCGGGGCCAGCCGCCGCGAACACACGGCCGCCCTGCGGTTGATCGCCAAGGCCGCCCTGCGGGGTACCGCCCGCAACTTCGGCTACCGGGACACCGAGTCCTGGTTGAGCGACAGCCTGGTGATCACCCCGACCGCGGCACTCCGCCTCGTCTGGCACGCCCAGTCGCTGGAGCACCTGCCGGTGTTGGCCGCCGCCGCGGCCGAGGGTCGAGTGGCCAGCGAGCAGGTTTCGGTGATCAGCGACACGATCGAGAAACTGCCCACCTGGGCCAGCCCCGCCGACCGCGATCAGGTCGAGAAGACCCTGACGGACAAGGCGACCACACATCACGCCCGGGGCCTACGCCGCTGGGGCCGGGCCCTGCTGAACCAGTTGGAAACCAACGAGCCGGCCCCGGCGGCGTCGTCTCGCAACGAGGCCAACGTCCTGGTGCAACCCTCTGGGCGCGTCCGCCTAGTGGCCGACCTCGCCCCCGAACCCGGTGCTTTGTTGACCACCATGCTGTCCTCACTGACCACACCGGACCAGGATCCGCGGAGTGCGGCAGAGCGGGCCGGCGACGCCCTGGCGGAAATCCTGCACAGGGCCGCCGACGGCGGCAGCCTGCCCGAGGACGGTGGCCAGAAACCTCACGTCACGGTCACCGTCTCGCTGGAAACCCTGCGAACCGGCATCGGCACGGCAACGCTCCACACCGCCGCCCCCGGCGGTCCCATGAAACTGTCGGCCGCCGAGGCTCGGCGGATCGCCTGCGACGCCGAGGTGATCCCCATGGTGCTGGGCACCAAATCAGAGCCGCTCGACGTGGGTCGTACAACCCGCACCGTGCCCACCGCGCTCCGCAAAGCCGTGATGTTCCGCGACCAGGGCGTGTGCAGCTTCCCCAACTGCGACCGCCCCATGCAATGGACGGACGTTCATCATTGCCGGCACTGGCTCGACGGCGGCCCCACCAAACTCGACAACCTGGCGCTCTTGTGCCGCCAACACCACATGCTGCTACACAACAGCGACTGGACCATGACCATCGTGGACGGCGTGCCCACCTTCACCCCGCCAGCGTCCATCGATCCCCGACAAACACCACGGACGAACCGCGTCAGTTGACGCATTCATGGACACATGGTGAATTCTTGACCATTGTGCGTGAGGCGAACCATGAAACGGGATGCGCACACAAATGAACGTGCAAACGACCGTGCAAAGCGGTCGTGGCATGTCACGTGGCCGGCCCGCGCCGACCGGCCACGTATTGCCTACAGCTCGCCGCGCTGCGCGCGCAGCTTGGCCAGGGCTTCTTCCAGAATCGCCTGACCGTCCGCGTCGGAGCGGCGCTCCTTCACGTACGCGAGGTGTGTCTTGTAGGGCTCGTTGCGCGGAGCCGCGGGCGGACTCTGCCTGTTCTGTCCACCGGGCAGCCCGCAGCGCGGGCAGTCCCAGTTTTCCGGTACCTCGGCGTCCAGTGCGAACGACGGGCGCGACTCATGCCCGTTCGCGCACCAGTACGACACGCGCCGCCGAGGCGCGGACTCGCCGCGCTCGGACTCACCCATCGGGCCAGCACCGACGCGCGTGCCTCGAATTGCGTTGCCACCAGCCATAGATCCTCACACCCCCACCGCACGACGGTCTCTCGTCGCCGCCGTGCGGAGATATTCGATGCGCTAACCGATCTTGATCAGCAAGCCGGTCCCGACGATGCAAATCAGCCAAATCGCACCGACGAACAGCGTGATGCGGTCCAGGTTCTTCTCCGCAACATTGGAACCAGACAGGCTTGACTGCATGCCTCCACCAAACAGCGATGACAGGCCGCCACCCCGCCCGCGGTGCAGCAGGACCAGCAGAACCAGCAGAACGCTGGTCACGATCAACCCGATCTGCAGGGCAAGCTTCATGATCATCCTTGTGGTAGAGACAACCGGCCGATATCGTAGCGAGACCGTGGTACGCCTTGTGCGCAGCCCCGATCGCGCTCCGTAGTCACGGCCGGTGTCTCGCGATTCTTACAGCAGCGGTCCGCCCGCAGCCAGGGCACACAGCTTACTGAACTCGTCCGGGTCCAGGCTCGCCCCACCGACCAACGCGCCGTCGACATCCGGCTGGGACACCAGATCGGCGATGTTGCCCGACTTCACCGAGCCGCCGTAGAGGATGCGGGTCGCCCCGGCGATCTCGTCGCCGTACTTGGCCGCGAGAGCCCCGCGCAGCGCCCCACAGACCTCCTGGGCGTCGGACGGGGTGGCCACCTTGCCGGTGCCAATGGCCCACACCGGCTCGTAGGCAACTACGACGTCCTTCACCTGGTCGGCCCGGATCCCCTTCAGCCCGGCGATCAACTGGGACGTGCAGTGCTCGGTGTGGCCGCCGGCCTCGCGGACCTCCAGCTTCTCGCCCACGCACATGATCGGGGTCAGGTCATGCTTCAGGGCCACCTTCACCTTGCGGTTGACCAGCTCGTCGTCCTCGTGGTGGTATTCGCGCCGCTCGGAGTGGCCTACCACGACATACGTGCAACCCAGCTTGGCCAGCATGGTCGGCGAGACCTCACCGGTGTAGGCGCCGGACTCGTGGGGTGACACGTCCTGCGCGCCGAACTTGAGCTGCAGCTTGTCGCCCTCGATGAGCGTCTGCACGCTGCGGATGTCGGTGAACGGTGGCAGGACGACGACCTCCACCCTCTCCAGGTACTTCTCGGGCAGCGTGAACGCGATGCGCTGCACGAGCCCGATGGCCTCAAGATGGTTGAGGTTCATCTTCCAGTTGCCGGCGATGAGTGTCTGACGAGCCACCTCAGGCCTCCAGAACGGTCAGGCCGGGGAGTTCCTTGCCCTCAAGGAATTCCAGGGACGCACCGCCGCCGGTCGAGATGTGGGAGAAGCCGGTCAGGCCGAGCGCGCGCACCGCGGCGGCCGAGTCGCCGCCACCGACCACGCTGAAGGCATTGCTCCTGATCAGTGCCTCGGCGAGCGCCCGGGTGCCACCCGCGAAGGCCGCGAACTCGAACACGCCCATCGGGCCGTTCCAGAACACGGTGGCCGCGTCGGCGACCTTGCTCGCGAACAGCTCCTGGGTGCGTGGGCCGATGTCCAGGCCCTGGCGATCCGCCGGGATGGCATCCGCGGGAACCACTTCGAATCCCGCGTCAGCGGTGAACTCCTCGGCGGCCAACACATCCACCGGCAGCAGCAGTTCCACGCCGCGCTTCTCGGCCTCCGCGATGAACCCGCGAACCTCGGCGATGTGCTCCTCGTCCAGCAGTGACTTGCCGACCTCGTGACCCTGCGCCTTGAGGAACGTGTACGCCATCCCGCCACCGATGAGCAGTCGGTCGACCTTGGTGAGCAGGTTGGCGATGACGCCCAGCTTGTCGGACACCTTGGCGCCACCGAGCACCACGACATAGGGCCGCCGTGGATCCACGGTCAGCCGGTGCAGGACGTCCACCTCGGCCAGTACCAGAGTGCCGGCGTAGTGCGGCAGTAGCTTGGCCACGTCGTAAACGGAGGCCTGCTTGCGGTGCACGACGCCGAACCCGTCCGACACGAACGCGGTGGCCAGGTCGGCCAGTTCGGCGGCGAAAGCGGCCCGCTCGGACTCGTCCTTGCTGGTCTCCCGGGGGTCGAAGCGCACGTTCTCCAGCAGCGCCACACCGCCGTCGGTCAGATCGGCCACCACCTGGCGTGCCGAGGGCCCGGTCACGTCCGAGGCCAGCGCGACTGGGACGCCGAGCAGTTCGGACAGGCGGGCCGCGACGGGTGCCAAGGAGAACTTGGCGTTCACGACCCCCTTGGGGCGGCCGAGGTGGGCGGTGACCACGACCCGCGCGCCAGCGCCGATCAGGGCCTTCAGGGTCGGCACCGAGGCACGAACCCGGCCGTCGTCAGTGATCGTCGTGCCGTCGAGGGGAACGTTGAGGTCGGCGCGCACGAGCACGCGCCGACCTCGCACACCCTCGGCGAACAGGTCGTCGAGCGTCTTCACGTTTGTCGCTCCCTCAGGCCAGCTTCGAGCCAACCAGGACGGTCAGGTCAGCGAGGCGATTCGAGTAGCCCCACTCGTTGTCGTACCAGGAAACAACCTTCACCTGGTTGCCGATCACCTTGGTCAGCGGCGCGTCGAAGATCGACGAGGCCGGGTCACCAACGATGTCCGAGGACACGATCGGATCGGTGCTGTAGCGCAGGATGCCCTTCAGCGAACCCTCGGCGGCCTCCTTGAGCGCCGCGTTGACCTCCTCGACGGTCGTCTCGCGCGCAACCTCCACGGTCAGGTCGGTGACCGAACCGACCGGCACCGGCACGCGCAGCGCGTAGCCGTCCAGCTTGCCCTTCAACTCGGGCAGCACCAGGCTGACCGCCCTGGCCGCGCCGGTCGAGGTCGGCACGATGTTGATCGCGGCCGCGCGGGCCCTGCGGAGGTCCTTGTGCGGGCCGTCCTCCAGGTTCTGGTCCTGGGTGTAGGCGTGGATGGTGGTCATCAGGCCACGCTCGATGTGGAACGCGTCGTGCACGGCCTTGGCCAGCGGGGCCAGGCAGTTGGTGGTGCAGGAGGCGTTCGAGATGATCGTCTGCGAGCCGTCGTAGTCCTTGTCGTTGACGCCCAGCACGACGGTGAGGTCCTCACCCTTGGCCGGCGCGGAGATGATGACCTTCTTGGCGCCACCCTCGTCCACGTGCTTACGGGCGTCGGGGCCCTTGGTGTAGCGACCGGTGGACTCGATCACGACGTCCACGCCGAGGTCCTTCCAGGGCAGCTTGCCCGGGTCGCGCTCGGCCAGCGCCTTGATGGTCTTGCCGTTGACCTCGATGCCCTCGTCGTTCACCTTGACATCGACGTCCAGAACACCCGCCGTGCTGTCGTACTTGAGCAGGTGAGCCATGGTGGCCACGTCGCCAAGGTCGTTGAAGGCCACGATCTCGATGTCGTGGCCGCCGGCCTGCACGGCCCGCCAGAAGTTGCGACCAATGCGGCCAAAGCCGTTGACACCTACGCGAACCGTCACGATGCGTCTCCTCGTGGCTCGACCCCGGTCAGGGGTTTCGATATGTAGCCTTTGTAGCCGGCATTTTCGTCGCGGCCAAACTCGCACACTAGCGCCCCACGATCCGGACGTACTCCGCAACGCGGGCGGCATCTCTTGAACGAATCAGTTACCGCTGTCTCTGACGATACACACGGGATCGGCGCCCGGTCCAAGGCCATTCGTCCCAGGGCAGGGGGTCGGTCGCACCGAAGGTGACGATCCATTGGACCCGCCGTCAGGCGTCGACGTCCAGCATCTCCTGAGTGACCGCGGACTCTGTGTCCGGCAGGCCCAACTCCTTCGCGCGCTTGTCCGCCATGGCCAGCAGCCGGCGGATCCGGCCGGCCACCGCGTCCTTGGTCATCGGCGGGTCGGCCAACTGGCCCAGCTCCTCCAGGGACGCCTGACGGTTGGCGAGCCGTAGCTTGCCGGCGGAGGTCAGGTGCTCCGGCGCTTCCGGCCCGAGCAGTTCCAGGGCCCGCTCGACCTTCGCCGCCGCCGCGACCGCGGCCCGCGCGGACCGACGCAGGTTGGCGTCGTCGAAGTTGGCCAGCCGATTCGCGGTCGCGCGCACCTCGCGGCGCATCCGGCGTTCCTCCCAGGCCAGCACCGTCTCGTGCGCGCCGAGCCGGGTGAGCAACGCGCCGATGGCGTCGCCGTCCCGCACGACCACCCGGTCCGCGCCGCGCACCTCACGCGACTTGGCCTGCACGCCCAACCGACGGGCCGCGCCGACCAGCGCCAGCGCCGCCTCCGGGCCCGGGCAGGTGATCTCCAGGGCGGAGGA
>DASVLX010000319.1:0-23366 GCA_036384655.1 Pseudonocardiaceae bacterium | reverse complement strand
ACGGCCCAACGATGAGTTCCAGTGCGGTGATGGTGAAGCCGACAGCGTCGCCGACCGCGCCCGGACGGGCGCCGATCGAGTACAGCGACGTCTATTGGTCGCTATTCGAGCAGTCCGGGATCTGCATGGCCAACCTCGATCTCGAATTGCGGGTTCTGGACGCCAATCAGTCGTTTTCACGGCAGTTCGGCCGAGCCGTCCGAGAAATACGCGGCCAGAGTTTCTGCGAATTGCTGCACCCCAGCGTGCGGGACAGGCTCCGACTGGCGCTGCACCGGCTGGCGGAGGGTCAGAACACCCGGTTCGCCGAGCGCATGGTCGCGCCAGGCCGCGACGGTTCGACGTTCGTCGGCGAGCTGACCGGCATCGCGGTGCGCGGTGCCACCGGGCGGGTGGACACGATCATGGTGCTGGTCAGGCCGGGCGGAGCCGAGCGGGTGCCCCAGCTCGCCGGCCATGAGCGGAAGATACTCAGCCCGCTGGACGCCCGGATTCTGGAGGGCGTGGCGGCCGGTGAATCCACCGTGCGACTGGCGGCCAAGCTCTTCCTGTCCCGTGGTGGCGTCGAGTACCACGTCACCACGCTGCTGCGGAAGCTGAAGGTCACCAACCGTCCCGCCCTCGTCTCGAAGGGCTATTCCATGGGCATTCTCGAGACCGGCCAGTGGCCGCCGCGGGTGCGCCCGGAATACGTTCGCTGACTCGGCCGGGTTACGCAGGCAGGGCGCGCAACTCTCGTTTGATCTCCTCATTGACCTCGGCCTCGGCCGAGGTCAGGTAGAAGTGCCCGCCCGGCAATACCCGCAGCCGGAACGCGTCGGTGGTGTGCTCGCGCCAGCGTTCCGCCTCCGCGACGGTGCATTTCGGGTCGTCCGTGCCGAGCAGCGCGGTGATCGGGCAGTCCACCGGACGACCCGGCCGGGCGGGATAGGTCTCGATCGCCGTGAAGTCGGTGCGGATCGACGGCAGCGCCATCCGCAGCAGCTCGATGTTGTCCAGCACGCCCGACTCGGTCCCGTCCAGCTTCCGCACCTCGGCGAGCAGGCCGTCGTCGTCGCGCAGATGCACCCGCTCGACCCGGGACGTCCCAGGGGCACGCCGGCCCGACACCACCAGGGCGCTCGGCGCGGCATCGGCACCGGCCAGCCGCAACGCCACCTCATAGCAGATCGCCGCGCCCATGCTGTGTCCGAAATAGACGGTCGGCTTGGCGGGCTGGGTGGCCAGCACCGACGCGATCAGGTCGGCGTAGGCGTCGATGTCGGTGATTCCGGGCTCCCGCAACCGATCCTGCCGGCCGGGGTACTGCAGCACCACGACGTCGGCGGCATCCGCACCAGCCCCGTGCACCAGGGCCATCGGGCGGTAGAAGCTGGCCGAACCGCCGGCGTGCGGGAAGCAGACGAGCCGGCGCGGCGCGTCCTCGGCCGGGCGGAACCGGCGCAGCCAGAGCTTGGGGTCGAGTGCGGCATGATTCACGGCGGTCATGGCGCCAGCTCAGCACAACGTCACCGGCGATCGCGCCGATTTTGCCGCTTCGCGCAACGTCCGGTGAATCACCCGCTTCCGCGCTCAGCGTTCGCACGGCGTGCCAATGCCGTGGTTCGCGATCGCGGCGAGCACAGCGGCCGTATCGGTCAGGTCCGGTAGCACGACATGCGCGCCGGCCGTCCGCAATTCGTCGGCGGTGTGTCGTCCGGTCGCCACGCCGACCGCCCGCACCCCGCTGACCAGCGCCGCGTGCACATCGTGTGGTGTGTCCCCGAGCACGACGACCGACTCCGGGGCGAACGTCACGCCAAACTTCGCGCCCGCCCGGGCCATCGCGTCGGTCACCAGTCTGGGCCGGTGCTCGGACACCGAGCCATAGCCGCCGATGTCCAGGTCGACGTACTTGTCCAGGCCGAACGCGCCCAGCTTGTAGCCGGCGATCGGCCGCAGGTTCCCGGTGACCAGGCTCTGCGCGATCGACGGCAGGTCGGCGATGGCGCGCAGCGCCTCGGCGGCGCCCGGCAACGCGAAGCCCAGTTCCGCGATATGTGGCCGCTGCGCGGCGACCTGCGCGATCGCCGCCGCCTGGACCCGCTCGATCAGCTCGTCGGAGGGCGGCAGGCCCACCGAGGAGAGCAGGGTCATGGTGATCCACCGGTCGGTGCGGCCGGCGAATGGTGGCACGTGGTTCGGTGTGCGGCCGGTGACCTCGGCGATCGCCCGCTGGTACCAGGTGCTGTTCAGCCCGGTCAGGTCGACCAGGGTGAGGTCAACGTCCCAGAGCACCAACATCCGGATCGGGCTTACCGGCCGTACGAGCATGACCCCATTGTCCCAGTGACCCGCTGCGACGAGCTCGGGACGCCCACCTGCCGTACCCCGGTTATCGCACTGAGCTGCGTCGGCCGTCCGGGAGAATCCCGTCAATGTCGACGGTTCATCGCGGAAATACGGAACCGATCGGATCGACAGACCGCCCACTATAGTGGGCGATCTGACACTATAGTGGGCGGTCTGTCGACGCTGGTGATCATGGGCCGACCGTCGTGCCGGACAAGGCTGAGGGCCGGCTGCCGGGTGAGCGGAACCCCGGTGACCGTGGGGTCACTGTCTGCGACTACGCTGACTGGCCAAGTCGTCGTGACATCCCCCGAGTAGGGGTTCACGATGACATGGCCATCGACGCGGAGTGGGTCAGTTGGGGCCGTCCGGATGCACGTGCATTCGATGCACGTGCATTCTGCCGAGCGGATTCCTCCGATTGCGTGTCTTCGTTAACCCGATCGGGTAGCGTTAGCAGATTTCCGGCCCGGAATCGCACAGAATATCGGTACTCGTACTGATGCCCCGTAGGTCGTCTACGCGTGACTCTTACTCCGACCAGGGAGAGGCCACGCCGCTTGCGCCGAGGGGGCGCGACCCGGCCCGGTTGATCTGGGGGTGGATGTGAGCGACGCGTTGAGTCCACAGGAGGCTGCCGCACGCTTCGTGGAGTGGTTCACCATGGCGCCACCCGAGCAGACCGGCGACGTGGTCCACGACGTGGTGAGCCGCATCCGGGAGCGACAGGCCAGCGACGCTCTCACCACGACCCTCGACACGGAGAGCTTCTCCGGCGAGCTCGAGGACTACGACGATCCCGCCGAGGAAATTCCCACCCAGGGCCGCGGCAACTTCCACCACATTCCCGGCATCGTCGACATCTACTGGTGATTCCGGTGGCCTGATGTTCGGAAGCCGGCCGATATATAAATGTAGGCATGGCCGGTCATTGGGAGCTGAAGCTTCGGGGTCTTGTTAAAGAGTTGGTTGATCGGCGGGATCTGCGGGACCGGAAGTGGGTTGAGGCGTTCGCGGCGATACCCAGGCACCTGTTCGTTCCCGAGGTCATCGTCGGCACACCGGATGGCTACCGGCGGCTGTCGGGGGACGACCCGGCCAGCCGGGGGGAGTGGATGGACGCCGTGTACGCGGACGAATCCCTTGTGACGCAGGACAAACCGCATGCCGCCGGGTATCGGTTGGCCTCGGGCGAGCCGCTGCGGGTCCCGACGAGTTCGTCCACCAAACCATCACTGATGGCCCGCATGCTGGAAGCCCTGGATGTTCGCGATGGCATGCGGGTCCTGGAGATCGGCACCGGGACTGGCTACAACGCAGCGCTGCTCAGCCACCGTCTCGGGGATCGAAACGTCGTGTCCATCGAGATCGACCCCGAGTTGGTTGATCAGGCCGCGCGTCGGCTGGCCCAGATTGGGTACTCCCCGATACTGCTCGCCGGTGACGGCCCGGTGGGAGCCGCGCAATACGGCCCGTATGACCGGATCATCGCGACCGCCGCTGTCCCGGCCATTCCCCTCGCCTGGGTTCAGCAACTCAGGCCGGGAGGGAAGATCCTGGCCAATCTGCGGGGTGATCTCGCGGGCGGCACCCTCTGCCTGCTGTCCAAAGAGGATGATGAGGACGAGGTGATCGGGCCGATTCTCCCCATTGGTGGGCACTTCATGTGGTTGCGCCCCAGCGTGAACGATCCACATCGCCCTCATGAACGCGCTGAGGCCACCGGGCGCGGAACCACCAGCCGTACGAGCAGTGGCATTGATCCGGCGGACGTTCCCGTTGCTGATGACGGATACCGGTTTCTGCTGCAGTTGCAGCTCCACGGGGCACGGGCACTGCGGCGGGGCCAGACGATGGACCCGACCACTCGTGCCGTCCAGGACGCTGTGATCGTGACGGCCGCCGACGGCTCCTTCGCCGAGGCAGTGTTGGACGGCTCTCGGCATGTTGTTCAGGCCGGGCCGCGCCGGATCTGGGACACCGTTGAGGCCACCTACCGCCTCTGGGATGGACTCGGGCGACCAACCGCCGACAAGTTCGGCATCGTCGCCAATGACAGCACCCAGTTCGCCTGGTTCGGCGACGATGACAGCTGGTACCGCTGGCCCCTGCCGCTCGTCTGACGAGCCCTGGGGCGTTCCGTGCGACACATGGGGGAGACATCGGCCGGCATGTGTGGATACAGTTCCGTCTGTGGAAACGTATCCACAACGCTGAAGAGGGAGAGGGCGTCATGGAGGTCAGCGGAGACACCGCAGCGGAGCCCGTCGGCAGGGCGGCGCCAGCCGGCGGTGACGCTCTCGACTACGACGCTCTCGACTACACGGACAGGCTGGACTACACGGACAAGGAGAAGGAACTCGGGACGATCCCGTTGCGGGGCATCGTCTCCTATATGGTCACACCCCTCGACGACGACATGCACGTGGATGAGCGCGCCACGAGACGGCTCGTGGAGCGGCTGATCGAGTCCGGAGTGGACGGACTGTCGCCGCTCGGCTTCGTCGGGGAAACCACCTACGCGACGGGCGAGCAGAAACGGGAGCTCGTTCGGATCGTTGTCGATCAGGTCGCGGGCCGGGTGCCGGTGGTGCCGGGGGTACTGGCCGCGTCGACCAGTGAAGCGGCCGCGTTGTGCGAGGACGTGCGGGAACTGGGCGCCGCCGGAATCGTGGCCATGTGCCAAACGTGGGGAGAGGTCACGCAGGACGAACTCGTCCGGCACTTCGCCCGGATGGCGGCCTCGACCGATCTGCCGGTGACGATCTATCGGCAGCCAGCGTTGGGGGCGACGCTCGACGTCGCGTCGATCGGCAGGCTCGCCGCGCTGCCGAACGTGTGCTATCTCAAGGATGCCTCCGGAAAGACCGGGTTCCTGCTGAGCGTGCAGGGCCAGGTCGGCGACGCGGTCGGTATCTTCGCCGCATCGGCCCACATTCCGGCCCTGGTCCTTCAGATGGGCGGGCTCGGCTGGATGTCCGGCCCAGCCTGCGTGATTCCCGCGACGGCACGCGATTTCTACCGATACGCCGTGAGCGGTGCCCAGGAAGACATGTGGAAGCTGCAACGTGCGATATGGCCGCTGTGTTCGTTCTTCGGCCAGCACAGTTCGTCCGTCGTCGCCAAGACGGCGCTCGCCATGAATGGAATGCCGGTCGGGCCGTGGTTCGAACCACAGACCCGGCTGCACAGCGGCGAGGAGGACGAGCTGCGCCAGATCCTCTCGCGGATCCGCCAGGTCCGACGCGAGATGGGGCTGGACAGCGAGGTTCTCTGAACCGCCGGATGTGACGAGCGCGGCCCGAGGGATGTGAGTCCCTCGGGCCACCCGACGTTCCTGGTTTCGCTGCGCTCAGTTGTTGTTCCTGGCATTCCAGGACTTGACCAGAATCCGATGAAATTCGTGGTCGGGGTCTTTGAGACAGGCGTGAATGGCCTGGATGGAGGGGCAGGGCCAGTCCTGGGCGCACATCGCGCACTCGCCGGTGGCCTTGATCTCCTTGTGCTCCACCACGACCGATCGGATCACGGTGACCAGATCGGGGATCAGCCGGCATGCCGACTCGATCGCCTCCTCGTCCCCTTCCATCAGTCGGTCGGCGACGTAGCCGGCCTCGTCCAGGTATTCGTAGAGTTCTTGCCGCAGCAGGTGGAAGGCGTCCGCCACCGCGGGTGAGAGTGTGTCCATGTTGTCAGTGAAGATGATTCCGCGCCAGAATCGCCCCTCTCCGATCGGGTGATCTTGCATGTTGTCCTCGAAACCGTTGCGGCGCAACGCTAAAGTCGGCCCCATCACGTGATCGTCGTGTTCCAGGGGAGGCCGCACATGCTGCCGGGACAACAGTCCGAACCAGACTCCACCATCCGCAGCCGGGAGCTGGGGGATGCCCTGCGCGCGGCGATGGATGCCGCGAAGCTGACCGGCCGGGGACTTGCGAAGAAGCTGGGCTGGTCGCAGAGCCAGGTTTCCAAGCTGCTGACCGGCCACCGGACCGCCGACGAGGTGGATGTCGCGTCCTTCCTCGCGCTCTGCGGTGTGGTGGGGGAGAAGCGGACTCAGCTCTTGGCCTTGGCAAGGGAACTCGGCAAGCCGGGCTGGCTACAGCAGCACGGCTCGAAGCTGCCCGAGCAGTTGCAGACACTGATCGACCACGAGAACAAAGCGGTTGCGATCAAGCACTTTGAGGGCTTGGTGATCCCTGGGCTGTTGCAGACCGACGCCTACGCGCGCGAACTGCTGCTCCGGTCCGGCAGCATTCCTGCCGAGGAGATCAAGGGCCGGGTGGCCGCGCGACTCGGCCGGCAGAGCCTGTTCGCCGCTGATCCCCGGCCTGAGTTCACCTTCCTGATCCACGAACTGGTACTGCACCTGCCGGTCGGTGGACCAGAGGTGATGTCTGACCAGTTGCATCACTTGCTTCGGATGTCGGTGCGTCCGTACATCAGCGTCCGGATCATCCCAACTGCGTTCGGTGCACACGCCGGCATCGTCGGCTCGTTCCAGTTGATGGAGTTCAGCGACATCCGACCGGTGGTTTACCTGGAAGGCGAGACCTCGGGCCTGTTTCTGGAGGAAAAGCCTGAGATTGAGACGTACCGTCAGGTGTTCGCTGCGCTCACGGAGGCTGCGCTCGATGAGGGACAATCGAGGGATTTGATCGCTAAACTGGCCACGGACTTGTACGCGGATCGAGAGGACCATGATGACCGCGAGTGAGCTGGGCGGCGTCGTCTGGCGGAAGAGCAGCTACAGCGGCAGCAATGGTGGGTGTGTCGAGGTCGGATGGCGGAAGAGCAGCTACAGCGCAGGCAATGGCAACTGCGTCGAGGTCGCCTGGCCGCAGGTGACGGGGGTTGCCGTGCGGGACTCGAAGCAGGTCACGGGGCCAACGCTGGGCTTCCCCGTGGACCGGTGGCGGCGGTTCCTGTCGACGGTGGGCTGAGCTGAACCGTGCCCGGTCGCTGCGCGCGCCCGGGCACGGGCCGCTTCAGTTGCGGAGATCGTCGAGCAGGTGGTTGAGTTCGGAGATCATCAGATCCGCGGTGGCCGGGGTCGCGACCTTCCACAGGTCGCCGGTGCTGCCGCGCTTGTCCTTGATCAGCCAGCGTCCGGACTCGGTGTCCAGGTATGCCAACGGCGTCTTGCTGCTGCGCTTTGACCCCAGCCTGGGCCGGAATCCGGCGTAGAGCCGGCCGCCGCCGAGCCGGGGCTGTTTGAGCAGCGCCACCATCGCGTCGGCGTCCTTTTCCAGTTGGGTGCGGCCGTTGTTGCGTTGCAGGAAGCCCTCGGTTGGCTCGCGGTAGGTGCGATTTTCCTCGATCACCTTGACGACGTCCGTCGGCAGCGTGATCGACTGTCCATGGCCCGGCCCGAGTGCCGGCATGAGCCGGACGATCGACTGCGCCAGGTGATCGGGCCGGATCGGCTCGACGTGGATTGACTTCGGATCCTTGAAGGCCAGCACCGCGCCGGGCGGACCGGCCGCGGCCACCACGTCCAGCATGACTCGCCCCGGCCGGGACACCCGGCCATGCAGTTCGAACGTCGGTGCCGACAACATCCGCATGATGTCGA
Source organism: Pseudonocardiaceae bacterium (assembly GCA_036384655.1). Classification (GTDB taxonomy): domain Bacteria; phylum Actinomycetota; class Actinomycetes; order Mycobacteriales; family Pseudonocardiaceae; genus DASVLX01. The sequence continues at coordinate 15,460 of DASVLX010000319.1, read as the reverse complement.
GCAGTACTGGATCCACATTCGTGCCGCGCGCCAGTCCGATCCTGTTCAGTTCCGCATAGGCGTCGTTCAACGCCCGCGGAGCATCGGCGTCATTCAATAACGGTGTCTGGACGTGCAGGACATAATGCTGTTCCTGAATATCGTGCCGTTGCCGAATCAGATCCCAGGTAAGTTGGGAGACGACGATTCCCCCACGCAGCACTGACTTTCCCCTCTACGCAAAGCTGTGTTGACCGAAAAGCCGTGTTGGCTATGCGCCGATCACGGGCGGGGCCGTCGGTGGCAGGTCTCCGACGATCTCGTTGCCGTTTTCCTCGCTGACCAGATACGACGGCGAGCTGTGCTCGTCATCGTCCTCGCCACGCCCGCCGCCCATCGGCCCACCGGCCATCCCGGAGCCGGACTTGGCCGCACTGGCCGACGACATTCCCGATCGGCCGAGCCCGCCCTCTTCCGCCGCGCCGATACCGGAGGTGGCACCCGGGCCACGGCTACCGGTCGAGCTGCCGGAACCACTGCCGGAGCCATAACCACCGGAGCCGCTGCCATAGCCGCCAGACGAACCGCCGTAGCCGCCGCCACCGAACCCGCCGGCCAAGCCACCCGCACCGCCCAAGCCGCCGGTCGTGCCGTAACCGCCGGTGTTGCCTGTGGTGCCGTAGGAGCTGCCGCCGCTGGTGTACGGATTGGCGGTGCCGACACCGCCGTCATACCCGGAGGTGTTCGTGCCGCCGTAGTTCGACGAGCCACCCGAGGTGCCACCACTATTGGGCGCCCCGGCTACCGGAGCACCACCCGAACTCGGAGTGGTCGGCGCATACGACGAACCACCAGCCGAGGGCGCGGACGAATATCCACCGCCGCCGGAGCCGGCGGCATGGGACCCGCCGGACCCACTACCCACACCGACCGATCCGACGGAGGACGTACCACTGCCCGACGATGAACCAGAGGAAGCCGCCGACAGGGCACCGGTGTCGAACGCCGTCACCGTGTGCGGCTGCGTCGCGGTGACATAACCCTTGTACACGGCCTGGTTGGTGCTGTCGGCCGAGCTGTTGGCCTTGACCGCCTTGTCGTAACTCGTGTCCCAGGGCACGACGTGCTCGTAGATCGGCTCCTTCGGCACCTGCTGGTAGGGCTGCATCTTGGCCTTCGCCGTGCTGTAGGCGCTGGCCTGCGACGTGAGCACCGAGGACGCCTGCTGCGCCACTGTCGAGCCCTGCTGGAAAGAGCTGATCAGCGGCTGGAAAGCCGCATCCATCTGCTCGGCCGCCTGACCAGTGTAGGACGCCCGGATCGTCTGGATCGCCTTAGAAAGATCAGCCGAACGTTGGTTTTCCGCAGCTGCGGCGTCGGCCAGCGCTTTCGCGGCGTTATGAAGCGGTCCGTCGCCATGCACGTTCACATTGAACTGTTCCCACAGATTCCCGCTATCGTTAGCGGTACACACCAGCGCATACGAATCAGACATCTCAACCCCCAGACTTCAGATACGAGATCACATCCGTCACCAACGCGTCGGCCGGTGCACAAGCGTTCGCGTAGTACTGGTAGTTCTTTCCATATGCTGATACCGCGACAGCCACCGCTGCTTGAGACGACACCACGACGGTCGTCTCACAATCTCCGTTCTGTGGGCCGGTCTGTCCGGCCAACGAATCATGCTGCGCTGGGTAGCCTGCGATATCGCCTGTCCGCTGTGCCCACTGAAGACCAGGCTGCCCCAGATTTCCGGGACCACCAAAACTCGGAAATGTATTGACACTGATAGTGGCGCCGGGTGAGTCGGCCGGGAACCAGTCGCATGCCGGACCAGCACTGTCTGTCGCCGGATCTGCCTTGTTCGATCGGATTGCACCCATATAGGGTTCCAATTGAACGCTTGTTAGCGAGTCGCAAGGATTGTTGGTCAACTTTGTGATGTCCAACGGATCAGCCACTGACTGTGTGCTGTTCGTCGTCGATCCGGTTGTGCTGGGCGGCGTGGCAGTCCCACCCGCTCCGCAGCCTGCCACAAACAGCAGAAATCCACCAATGAATGCCGGAACAAGCCGATTGTGTAGCACTGATCAAGGCCTTATCGTGTTGTCCTGCTCGGATTTCTTGTAATTGGCCAGTGTTGCATTCAGGTTAGTGATCTTTTTTTGGAGATCATCCACCCGATTCTGATTCCATTGCTCATAAGTCTGGACCGCTGACTGCGCTTGATTAGCCCACCTGATGCTGTGTGCATCGTTGGCCGGCGGCGGAGTGACGAGTGAACGGCGGACGGAGGCCAACGTGCTCTGTAGGCCAGCGACCTGATCTTGCAGTATCGAGATGAGCTTCTGGACGTCGTCGTACTCGATGCTGAAGCCGCCCGCGTCGACCAAGGCCATGAGGACCCCTCCCCCAGTCGTGAAAACGATCTACCGCGCGTAGAGGATGGCACCAACGCCTACGGAGCGCAAGGAACTGTGACTGGACGCCGGTCCTGAGGCCGGCAGATCACTCGATGGGAGCAGTGGTAAGCGCTTGATGAGCGCTTCATGCGGACTGTCCGCGACCCAGACGTCAGCCGTTCGTCGTGGCGGGGGTGCTGGTCGCGGTGGAGGCCGGCACCTGATGCAGGGTCAGGACACCGTTCTCCGGGCCGCTCGCTGACCAGGTTCCCGAGTCCGCCGTCCAGGTGCTGCCGTTGAACGTCACCTGGTCGACGCCGAGCCGCTGGGCGTGCGCGACCAGCCAGCTCGCGATCGCCCAGCCATGCGCGGAATCATGCGCGCCGCTGAGTTTCGAGGTGCCGAGTTCGGCGCTGGCCAGGGTGGCGATGTTGGTGCTCGGCGGGCCGATCGTGATGTTCTGGCAGGTGATTCCGCCGGCGCCCTCACCGGTCAGCGCGATCGCCATCGCGGTGGCCTCGGACGTCCACTGGGCGTAGCCGTCCGGGGCGGCGGAGCGTTGCACGCTCTGCGCGGCCTCCGTGACGGACAACTGCGCCCAGCCCGGCACCTGGGCGAGCTTGTCGTAGAACGCCCGTGACGCGTGTACGGGATCGGTGACCTGCGCGAACGTTCCCCAGCCCTGGCTCGGCCGCTGCTGGAAAAGCCCAGCCGAGTCGCGGTCGCCGCCGGACAGGTTGACGAGCTTGGACTCCTGCAGCGCGGTGGCCAGCGCGACCGTCACGGCGTGGTCGGGCATCCCCATCCGCAGGCCGACCCCGGCGATGGTGGCCGCGTTGTCGGCCTGGGTGGGGCTGAGCACATAGCTGTTGGCGGCGGAAAGCGGGCTGCTGCTGGTCGATCCGTTCGACCCGACGGTGCTGCCCGAGGTGGCGACGACACAGGCGGGGACGGGCTTGACCACCGGGTGAAAAAGCGTCCACAGACCGAAAATCCCGGCACCGACCAGTGCGATCACGGCCAGCACGGACACCGTGACGATGATCCGTCGACGGACGCTCGCCATCCGTTCCCCTTCGCCGTCAGGTCGTCAGATCAGGACACGATCAGCACGTCCAGGGTACGGGGACCGTGCACGCCCTCGACGCGGTGGAACTCGATATCGCTGGTGGCGGACGGGCCACTGATAAATGTCAACGGCCGGGCCGGCGACAGTCGTTCGATGGCCTCCGGCACCGAGCCGACGATCTGGTGATCGTTGAGCACGCACAGGTGGTAGTCGGGAAGCAGGGTCAGCACGCGGCGACCCTGGGTCGGCCCGGCGTCCAGGACGATCGTGCCGGTCTCGGCGATCGCGGCGGCGCAGCCGGTCAACACGCCGTCGACCGCGTCCAGTTCGGCGGTGGACAGCGGGGCGTGCGGATGGTCGATATGCCAGGTGATCCCGGCCGTCCGCCAGGACTCGGGCAGATCCGCGGGCGCCACCATCTGATGCACCGAGCGGGCGTGCAGGATCGCGGTGATGCTGGCGGCGAGCTGGCCGGCGTCGGTGTGGTGCACGGTGGCCTTGTAGTGGCTGATCCGGTCGGTCGCCAGCGCGACCAGCGCCGCCCGGTCCGGCTCGCCGGCCAGGACATGGCGGTAGTCGCGGGGGATCGCGGTCTCGGCGGCCACCGGCTCGCCGGGCCGGCCGGCATGGGCGGTGCGGACGCGAGCCAGGATCTCGGTGCGTGCGTCAGGCATGAGTGCGTCGCCACCAGGCATGGAAGGATTCGCGGGCGGGAGCGGGAGCATCGCGGGCGGTGGTCCAGCGCGAACCGGGCCAGGGCAGGTTGCTGATCTTGCCGTGCGGCAGCAGCGCGCCGGCCAGCGCTCCGCTGCGCAGCGCGGTCTCGTAGCGAGCGGGGTCACGCATGATCCAGCCGAGCGCGGCCATGCCCAGTGCCTCCGCGTTGTGCTTGCCCTTGGCCCGCACGACCCGGGCCCGCAGGTGGGTCAGCACCTCCGGAATGTTGATCATCACCGGACAGGCCTCGGCGCAGGCGCCACACAGCGAGGACGCGAACGGCAGCGAGTCGATCTGGTGCCGTTGCGGGTCGGGCGGGGTGCGGGGATCGTTCGGGTCACCGGTGAGCTGCGGGGTGAGGATCGCGCCGATCGGCCCCGGATACACCGAGCCGTAGGCGTGACCGCCGATCCGCTCATAGACGGGGCAGACGTTGAGGCAGGCCGAACAGCGGATGCAGCGCAACGCCTGCCGGCCGACCGGATCGGCCAGCGTCGCGGTGCGGCCGTTGTCCAGCAGCACCAGGTGGAACTCCCGCGGGCCATCGCCGGGCGTGACACCGGACCAGATCGACGTGTACGGGTTCATCCGCTCGGCCGTCGCGGAGCGCGGCAGCAACTGCAGGAACACCTCCAGGTCCTGCCAGCGCGGCAGCACCTTCTCGATGCCCATCACGGTGATCAGGGTGTGCGGCAGGGTCACGCACATCCGGCCGTTGCCCTCGGACTCGACCACCCCGATCGACCCGGTCTCGGCGATCGCGAAGTTGGCGCCGCTGATCGCCACCCTGGCGGCGAGGAACTTGTCTCGCAGCCGTCGCCGGGAGGCGGCGGCCAGGTCGGCGGGCTCGTCGCTCAGGTCGGCCGGGGCGGTGGGCATCTCGCGCCTGAAGATCTCCCGGATCTCGGCACGGTTGCGGTGGATCGCCGGCACCAGGATGTGGCTGGGCTTGTCGTGGCCGAGCTGCACGATCTCCTCGGCGAGATCGGTCTCGACGGCCTCGATCCCGCCGGCCTCCAGGGCCTCGTTGAGTTCGATCTCGGCGGTGGCCATCGACTTGACCTTGACCACCTCGGTGGCGCCGGTCTCCCGGACCAGCCTCAGCACGATGGCGTTGGCCTCGGCGGCGTCCCGCGCCCAGTGCACGATGCCGCCGCGCTCGGTGACCGACCGTTCCAGCCTGAGCAGGTACTCGTCCAGATGGGCGAGCACGTCGTTCTTGATCGCCGCGCCGGCGGCGCGCAACAGTTGCCAGTCGTCATGCTCGGCGATCACCGCCGCCCGCTTCGCGCGGATCGTGCTGGTCGCCTTGCGGATGTTGCGGCGGGCCTGGGCGTCGGCCAGTGCCGTGCGGGCCGCCTTGGGGAACACCGGCGTGCCCAGCCAGGTGACCGGGTTGCGGGTGCCCGTGGTCGGGCGGCTCACGGCCGGACGGCCGACGGCCGCTGTGCCGGTCGCTGCGTCGGCTGCTCGGTTGGCCGCCAAGGCTGTTCCTCCGTACTGGCCAGGATCTCCGCGAGATGCACCGCGCGGACCCCGCCGCGCAGCCGAGACAACCCGCCGCCGATGTGCATCAGGCAGGAGTTGTCGCCCGCGCACACCACCTCGGCGCCGGTACTGGTGACCGCCCGCATCTTGTCCGCGAGCATGGCCACCGAGGTGTCCGCGTTCTTCACCGAGAACGTGCCACCGAACCCACAGCAGGTCTCCGCGTCGGGCAGCGGCACCAGATCCAGCCCTCGCACCGCGCGCAGCAGGCGCAGCGGCCGGTCGCCGACGCCGAGCGCGCGCAGCGAGTGGCAGGTGGGGTGGTAGGTGACCCGGTGCGGGAAATAGGCCCCCACGTCGACCCGGCCGAGCATGTCGACGAGGAACTCGGACAGCTCGTAGGTGGGAGGAAAGGCAGCCGGTCGAGCCGGGTGCAGCCGCGGGTAGACGTCCCGGACCATGCTCGCGCAGGACCCGGACGGCATCACCACCGCGTCGAACCCGTCGAAGACCTCGGCATAGTGCTCGGCAAGCGCGGTCGCCTCGTCCTGGTACCCGGTGTTGAAGTGCATCTGGCCGCAGCACGTCTGCCCCAGTGGGAACTCCACCGCGCAGCCGAGCCGGTCCAACAACCGGACCGCGGCCTGCGCGGTCGCCGGGAAGAAGGCGTCGGTCAGACATGTCACGAACAACGCCACCCGCATCGGCTCAGTGTAATGGTCTGCCGTCACGGTCCGTCGGCGCGCCGGATAGGCTTCAGCCAGGGTGTTGTTGACCCGAGTCAACAGACTCACCCAATTATGGAGACTCACCGAACTGGGCCTCGTGTTGATCCGAAGGAGTTATCGTGTCCAACCCGTCCGGCGCCGCCGTCCTGTCCGCCCCGCGCGTGGTGGTCACGGCAGGCACTACCGCCGGCGCGGCGGTGCGTGAGGCCGGGCTGTCCACGAAGGGCCCGGACGCGATCCTGGTGGTTCGCGATCCGTCCGGAACGCAGCGTGACCTGGCCTGGTCGCCCGAGGAGGACGTCGAGGTCGAGGCGATCGCGGCCAACACCGAGGACGGCCGCGCCGTGATCCGGCACTCCACCGCGCACGTGCTCGCGCAGGCCGTCCAGCAGGCGTTCCCGGAGGCGAAGCTGGGCATCGGTCCGCCCGTCCGGGACGGCTTCTACTACGACTTCGACATCGACCGGCCGTTCACGCCGGAGGACCTGCGGGCGCTGGAAAAGCGCATGAAGCAGATCATCAAGTCCGCGCAGCGGTTCTCCCGCCGCCGGGCCGAGTCGATCGCGGCGGCCAAGGAGGAACTGGCCGACGAGCCGTACAAGCTGGAACTGGTCGACCTGAAGTCGGATCACTCCAGTGTGGACGGTGGGGTGGACAGCACGGTGGACACCAGTGAGGTCATGGAGGTCGGCGCGGGTGAGCTGACCTTCTACGACAACCTGGACCCGCGCAGCGGCGACCTGGTGTGGCGGGACCTGTGCCGGGGCCCGCACGTGCCGACCACCAAGTACATCCCGGCGTTCAAGCTGACCCGGGTGGCGGCCGCGTACTGGCGCGGTAACGAGCACAACCCGCAGCTCCAGCGGATCTACGGCACGGCCTGGGAGTCGCAGGAGGCGCTGGACGCCTACCTGGCGATGATGGCCGAGGCCGAACGGCGCGACCACCGCAAGCTGGGCGCCGAGTTGGACCTGTTCAGCTTCCCCGACGAACTGGGCTCGGGTCTGGCGGTGTTCCACCCCAAGGGCGGCATCATCCGGCGTGAGCTGGAGGCCTACTCGCGGCAGAAGCACGAGGAACACGGCTACGAGTTCGTCAACACCCCGCACATCAGCAAGGGCGCGTTGTTCGAGACCTCCGGGCACCTGCCGCACTACGCGGAGAGCATGTTCCCTCCCATGCACCTGGAGGGCGTCGACTACTACGTCAAGTCGATGAACTGCCCGATGCACAACCTGATCTACAAGTCGCGCGGTCGGTCGTACCGGGAGCTGCCGCTGCGGCTGTTCGAGTTCGGCTCGGTGTACCGGTACGAGAAGTCCGGTGTGGTGCATGGGCTGACCCGGGTGCGCGGCATGACGCAGGACGACTCGCACATCTACTGCGCCAAGGAACAGGTGCAGGACGAGCTGAAGTCGTTGCTGACCTTCGTGCTGGATCTGTTGCGCGACTACGGGTTGGACGACTTCTATCTCGAACTGTCCACCCGGGGCGACTCGGACAAGTTCATCGGTGAGCCGGAGGAGTGGGAGAAGGCGACCGACGCGCTGCGCGAGGCCGCCGAGAGCTCCGGCCTGCAGCTCGTGCCCGACCCGGGCGGCGCCGCCTTCTACGGCCCGAAGATCTCCGTGCAGGCCAAGGACGCGATCGGCCGCACCTGGCAGATGTCGACCATTCAGCTGGACTTCAACCAGCCCAAGCGGTTCGGCCTGGAATACACCGCGGCGGACGGCAGCCGGCAGCAGCCGGTGATGATCCACCGGGCGCTGTTCGGGTCGATCGAGCGGTTCTTCGGCGTCCTCACCGAGCACTACGCGGGCGCGTTCCCGGCCTGGCTCGCGCCGGTGCAGGTGGTCGGCATCCCGATCGCCGACGAGCATGCCGAGCATCTGCGGCAGGTCGCGAAGTCGTTGAAGGCCAAGGGAATCCGGGTGGACGTCGACGAGAGCGACGACCGGATGCAGAAGAAGATCCGCACCCACACCACCCAGAAGGTGCCGTTCCTGCTGCTGGCCGGCGGTAAGGACGTGGAGGCCGGCGCGGTGTCGTTCCGGTTCCGGGACGGCAGCCAGATCAACGGCGTGCCGGTGGACCGCGCGGTCGACGCGATCGAGGGGTGGGTCGCCCGGCGGGAGAACGCCTCGCCGTCGGCGGACAACTTCCAGGCCCTGGCGTAGCGGCGACCATGACCGAGCAACCCGAGCTGACCGCCCAGGACGGCGTCGGCGTACCGGACGCACTGCAGCGACTGTGGACGCCACACCGGATGGCCTACATCCGCGGCGAGAACAAGCCGACCGAGGACAGCGCACAGGACTGCCCGTTCTGCGTGCTGGTTAGGCGGGGCGACGACGAGGCGACCCTCATCGTCGCCCGCGGCCGGCTGGTGTTCGCGGTGCTGAACCTGTACCCGTACAACCCCGGACACCTGATGGTGCTGCCGTACCGGCATGTGGCCGACTACACCGACCTGACGCCGGGGGAGACGGTCGAGCTGGCGGAGTTCACCCAGCGCGCCATGCGGGTGATCCGGCGGGTGTCCGCGCCGCACGGCTTCAACATCGGCATGAACCAGGGCGAGATCGCCGGCGCCGGCATCGCCGCCCACCTGCACCAACATGTGGTGCCCAGGTGGGGCGGCGATGCCAACTTCATGCCGGTGATCGGCCACACCAAGGTGCTACCCCAGCTACTCGGCGAGACCCGTAGCCTGCTGGCCGAGGCTTGGCCGGCAGAATAGCCGACCAGGCCTCAGACAGGCACGACGGTGCACAGGTGTGTTGATCTGTCCACACCCCCGGCTTTCCAGCTTTGTGGCGCTGATTTGCGTCGATAGACTGGCCGAGGGGCCGCCCCCCTGGGAGGGCGGGGGATGGATATCGGCGCTAACGCGACCACGCGAGCGTCCTGAGAACGCCGGCCCGCGCCGCCTGGGACGGTGGAACTTAGGCAGCGCGCAGGACGGCCTCAATTTCGAGGGCGACCTGGAGCTTGTCGGAGACGACCGCACGGCCAGCCTCCACCACGGCGTTGAACTTCATCTCGAAGTCGCTGCGCAGCACGGTGGTCGTGGCTGAGACACCGAGGCGGGTGCCGCCGTACGGGTCCTTGCCGAAGCCCGAGATCTCGGCATCCAGCGAGACCGGCTTGGTCACCCCGTGCAGGGTGAGCTCACCCTCGATCACGAAGCCGTCCTCGGACTGCTTGAGCGCCGTGGAGCGGTAGGTGATGGTCGGGTGGTTCTCGACGTCCAGGAAGTCGGCGCTGCGGATGTGGTTGTCCCGGTCGTCCTGGTTGGTGTCGATCGAGGCCGCCTCGATGTTGGCGACGACCGAGGAGTCCAGGAAGTTTTCGGCAGTGTGGACCTCGCCACTGAAGGTCTTGAAGTGGCCGCGCACCTTGCTCACCGCGAAGTGACGCGCGGTGATGGAGATGTCCGAGTGCACCGGGTCGATGTCCCAGGTTCCGGTCACGTAGCCAGGAATCTCGATGGTCGGCGTCGTCATGATCTACTCCACACCCTTCTCTATTTGGTTGAGCTCTCAACTACATGGTCTACCCTACAACAGGTTGGTTGAGAGTTCAACAAGCAGGGTACACTTGAGACATGGTTAAGGCGCGTTGGCTCACCAGCCGGGAACAGGCCGTTTGGCGGCGGTTCATCTACGCCACGGGCAAGTTCTTCGAGGAGCTGGAGCGTGAGCTGCAGCGTGACTCAAACATGCCAATGACGTACTACACCATCCTGGTCGAACTGTCCGAGGCGCCGAATCGAACGATGCGGATGAGCGACCTGGCCGAGCGATGCCGGTCCTCGCGCAGCAAGTTGTCGCACGCGGTGGCGCGGCTGGAGGCGACCGGCTGGATCCGCCGCGAGGGCTGCCCGTCCGACAAGCGCGGCGCGTACGCGGTGCTCACCGACGCCGGCTTCACGGCCCTGGAGAACGCCGCCCCCGGTCACGTGAACATGGTGCGCAAGCACCTGTTCGACGTGCTGACCGAGGAACAGCTCGACCAGCTTGAGCAGATCTGCCTGGCGATCGAGAAGGGACTCGACAACGCGATCGGCACCGAGGACCCCTGTCCGGGCGCCGCGCGGTCGGATCCGCGATCTACCTCGGCCTGATCTACCGGAGCCTGACCAACAGGTGAGATAGCAGGGACCGTTACGCTGCGAGCGCCATGCTCAACATCTTCGCCCGAGCGTCAGTCTCCCGCGTCACCGATCCGGTCGGCGCGTGGTTGGTGCGCCGTGGCCTGACGCCGAACGCCATGACGGTGATCGGCTCAGCGGCCACCTGCGCGGCGGCGCTCTGGTTTTTTCCCCATAACCAACTCGTCACCGGCTCCGTCGTGGTGACGATCCTTCTCTTCTCCGACCTGCTCGACGGCGCGATGGCCCGAGCGTCGGGATCCGCCACCCGATTCGGCGGTGTCCTGGACGCCAGTTGTGACCGGATCACCGACGGCGTGCTGTTCGGCAGCATCGCCTGGTGGTGCTTCGTCGTCGCCGGCGACGACGTGACCGGCGCGGCCGCACTCGTCTGTATGGCCTCCGCCCAGGTGATCTCCTATGTGAAGGCGCGCGCCGAGGCCAACGGCCTGTCCGCCGACGGCGGCCTGATGGAGCGCGCCGAGCGGTTCATCATCGCGCTGGTCGGCACGTTCCTGCAGGGTGTGGGCGTGCCGTATGCGGTGGCCGTCGCGCTGTGGCTGCTCGCCGGGCTCGCCCTGATCACCGTCGCGCAGCGGCTGGTCGCCGTGTGGCGGTCGGCCAAGACCCTGGCCGAGGCGCACCCGGAGGCCGGTGGCTCGGGCCCAAAAGCGTCACCCCCATCCGGCCCGGAATCCACCCGGGAACGGTCGTGAGCCGCCTCTCCGACCGGCTGGCGGACGCCGGGTACGCGGCCGGCTGGCGGGCGGTGCGGATGCTGCCCGAGAGCACCGCGCGCCGGCTGTTCCGGTTCGGCGCCGACCGGGTGGCGCGCAGGCCGGGCACCGGCACCGCGCAGCTGCGCCGCAATCTGTCCCGGGTGGTTCCGCAGGCCGGGCCGGCGGAACTGGACGAGCTGACCCGGCGGTCGCTGCGCTCCTACGCCCGGTACTGGTGTGAGGCGTTCCGGCTGCCGGCGATGGATCGCGACGCGGTCTGCGCCAAGGTCGAGTCGGAGATCACCGGCTACGGCTACGTGGACGCCGCGCTCGCCGCCGGCCACGGGGTGGTCGTCGCGCTGCCGCACAGCGGGAACTTCGACGTGGTCGGCACCTGGGGTGCCCGCCGCTACGGCAGCCTCACGACGGTCGCCGAAAGGCTGCGGCCGGAGTCCCTGTTCCAGCGGTTTCTCGCCTACCGCGAGTCGCTGGGCATGGAGATCCTGCCGCTGACCGGCGGCGGACAGCAGACGTTCCGGGTGCTGCTGCGCCGGTTGCGCGCGAACAAGGTGGTGTGCCTGGTCAGCGACCGGGACCTGAGCGCCACCGGGGTGCCGGTGACGTTCTTCGGGGACCGCACCCGGATGCCGGCCGGGCCGGCGCTGCTGGCCGCCATCACCGGCGCGCCGCTGCTGCCGCTGGGATGCTGGTATACGGAGGACGGCTGGGGTTTCCGGGTGCATCCGCCGATCGCGGTGGCCGGCAAGCCCGGTGTCGCCGCCGCGACGCAGGCACTGGCCGACGTGTTCGCCGGTGACATCGCCGCCCATCCCGCCGACTGGCACATGATGCAGCCGCTGTGGCTGGCCGACCTGCCACCACGCCGGCAGGCCGCCCTGGCGGAGGATCGGCCGGCATCGTGACCGGCAGGCCGTGAGGACCGGCTCGTGAAGATTGGGATCGTCTGTCCGTACTCGCTGGACGTGCCCGGCGGGGTGCAGGCGCATGTCCTGGACCTGGCGCGGGCGCTGATTCGCCGGGGCCACGAGGTCAACGTGCTCGCGCCGGCCGACGACGACCAGCCGCTACCCGATTTCGTCACCTCGGCCGGCCGGGCGGTGGGCATCCGCTACAACGGGTCGGTGGCGCGGCTGGCGTTCGGCCCGGTCTCGTACGCGCGGGTGCGCCGGTGGATCCGCGAGCACGACTTCGACGTGCTGCACCTGCACGAGCCGACCGCGCCGAGCCTGTCGATGCTGGCGCTGATGGTGGCGGACGGACCGATCGTGGCCACCTTCCACACGTCGACACGCCGGTCACGCGCGCTGTCCGCGTTCCAGCCGGTGCTGCAACCATTCCTGGAGAAGATCACCGCGCGGATCGCGGTGTCCGCGCTGGCCCGCCGGGTGCAGGTGGAACACCTGGGCGGGGACGCCGTGGAGATCCCCAACGGCGTGGACGTCGGGCTCTTCGCGGACGCGCGACCCCTGCCCGGCTATCCGCGGCCGGGCGGCACGGTCGGGTTCGTGGGCCGGTTCACCGAACCCCGCAAGGGCATGTCGGTGCTGCTGACGGCGCTGCGCCAGGTCGCGCCGAAGTGGCCGGAGCTCCAGTTGCTGGTGGTCGGCCGTGGCGACGCGGAGCATCTGCTGCGCGAGGCCGGGCCCGAGCTGGCGAACCGGATCGTGCTGCTCGGCCAGGCCGACGACGCGACCAAGGCGCGGGCGCTGCGCAGCCTGGACATCTACTGCGCGCCCAACACCGGCGGGGAGAGCTTCGGGATCATCCTCGCGGAGGCGATGGCCGCCGGCGCGACCGTGGTCGCCAGCGACCTCAACGCGTTCCGCCGGGTACTGGACGACGGTCGGGCCGGGGTGCTGTTCCCGGTGCACGACGACGCGGCGCTGGCGTCGGCCATCGACGGCCTGTTGGCCGACGCGGACCGGCGGCGGGAACTCGCGGAGGCCGGCCGGCGGGCGGTGGCCGCCTACGACTGGTCGGTGGTGGCCGGTCAGGTGCTGATGGTCTACGAGACGGCGATCGCGGCCACGCCGGGCCGGGTGCATGAGGTGACCGGGTGACCCTGCTGATCACGATCGCCGTGATCGTGTTCCTGCTCGCCGTGTTGGTGGCGGTGTGGCTGGTCACCACGGCCAATCGGCTGGACCGGCTGCACATCCGCACGGACGCCGCCTGGGCCGGCCTGGATGCCGCGCTGGCCCGCCGTGCGGTGGTGACCAGGGCGGCCGCGGCGGCGAGCTGCCTGCCGCCGGACTGCTGCGCGAAGCTACGGTCCTGCGCGGACGCGGCCGAGCGCGCGGCCCGCTTCGAGCGCGAGGCCGCGGAGAGCGAGCTGTCCCGGATGCTGTCGGAACTGGACCGCTCGGCGCTGCCCGCGCCGCTGGCCGAGGAACTGAGCGACGCCACCCAGCGGGTCATGCTGGCCCGTCGGGTGCACAACGACGCGGTGCGTGACACCAAGGCGCTGCGGGCCCGGCGCCAGGTGCGCTGGTTGCGGCTGGCCGGCACCGCGCCGATGCCCGAATACTTCGAGATCGCCGAATAATCCCAGTTCGAGACGGTCTACCGGCCAGTAAGTTACCCCCGAGTAAGCGATCTCGGGAGCTATCCCGGATCATGTATACATGGCCGAAGAGGAACCGAAGGGTCTGATAGCCGAGTGGTGGGACGCCATCGAACCGCGTTCCACCCTGCTCGTCATCGGCGTTCTGCTCCTGCAGATGGGCTTCATCCTGTCCTACGTCGGCGCGTTCCACGCCCCGACGCCACAGAGCGTGCTGGTGGCCGTGGTGGCCCAACCACGGGCCGCCGCGACACAACTCGCCGACCGCCTCAACGGTCTGTCCGGCGCACCGCTGAAGGCCACCGTGGTGGCCGACGAGGCCACCGCCCGCCAACGGATCCGGAACGACGACACGTCCGGCGCGCTGATCGTGACGCCGAACCCGGCGCCCGGCACCGCCGACCGGCTGCTGGTCGCGTCGGCCGGCGGCCCTGCGGTGGCCACCGCCATCCAGGAGGTGATCACCCAGGTCGACGCGGCCCAACACCGGACGATCACCGTCGAGGACGTGGTGCCCACCCAGTCCGGTGACGCCCGCGGCCTGACCGGGTTCTACCTGGTGGTCGGCTGGATCGTCGGCGGTTACCTGGTGGCCGCGCTGCTCGGGGTCGCCAAGGGCAGCCGCCCGGCCACCTTCCGACGCGCCGGACTGCGGCTGATCGCGCTGGTGCCGTACGCGATCGTGTCCGGGTTCGGTGGCGCGCTGATCGTCGGCAGGGTGCTCGGCGCGGAGACCGGCCACACCCTGGCGCTGTGGGGGATCGGCACCCTGCTGGTGCTCTCCGCCGCGACCGTGACCATGGCGTTCCAGGTGCTGTTCGGGGTGGTCGGCATCGGCATCACGGTGTTGATCTTCGTGGTGCTGGGCAACCCCAGCGCCGGCGGCGCGTACCAACCGTCGCTGCTGCCGCCGTTCTGGCGGGCACTGTCCAACGCCCTGCCCAACGGCGCCGGCACCGACGGGGTGCGCCGAATCGTGTACTTCGACGCGCACGGCATCGCGATGTATCTGGTCGTGCTCGCCGCCTACGCGGTCGGCGGCGCCATCGTCACCCTCATCGCCGCCTACGTCCTGCATCGCCGCAAGAACGGCAACAACGGCGGCAACAGCGTGACCGGTCCCACCAGTCGGACGCCGGAATCCCTGGACGGTCCCAAGCGGTTCGCCCAGGCATGACAACCAACAGGAACATCGGGGTGTCGCTGGCCGCGGTCGTCGACGCGGCCGGCGCCGAGAACGCCGTCGACGCGAGCGTCGACAAGGCCCGTGAGGCCGCCGAACTCGGCCTGGACGCGGTCTGGTTCGGACAGCGCTTCGACTACGACGCGATCGCGCTGGCCGGTTTCGTCGGCCGGGAGGTGCCCGGGATCGCGGTCGGCACGTCCGCGGTTCCGATCTTCGGCCGCCATCCGCTGCTGGTCGCGGCGCAGGCGCGGACCAGCCAGGCCGCGGCGCATGGCCACTTCACGCTCGGCCTGGCGCTGGGCGCACCGGGAAGCGTCGAGTCGGTGTTGGGCGTGCCCTACGAGCGGCCCATCGCCCGGCTGCGGGACTTCCTGACCGTCGTGCGGCAGGTCGTGGAGACCGAGAGCGCGGACTTCCACGGCGAGATCCTCA
>DASVLX010000318.1:0-48590 GCA_036384655.1 Pseudonocardiaceae bacterium | reverse complement strand
GCGAACCCCTCCCCGACGGTCTGCCCCTGGGTGTGCCGGAAATGAATGCCCTCCAGGATCGTGGCCAGCTTGAAATAGGCCAGTCCCAGGTGGAAACCGATATCGGAGAAATCGCGGCCGCTGCGTTCCGCATAGCGGTCCAGTATTTCCCGCTCGGACAGGAAACCGGGCGTTCTGGCCGCGTCGGCGACCGCGCCGGCGGTGTCCATGTCCGCCAGACGCCGATACACCACGAGCAGCGCGAGGTCGGTCAGCGGATCACCGAGGGTGGCCATCTCCCAGTCGAGCACGGCGGTGATCGTGTCCGTCTCGTCGACCAGCAGGTTGTCCAGACGGTAGTCGCCGTGCACGATCGCCGGCGCGGACTCGGCCGGGAGATCGGCGCGCAGCCTCTCGTACAGTTCGTCGGCGCCGGTCAGCGGGCGGCCGCGGGAGCCGTCCAACTGGGTCTTCCAGCGGCGCACCTGGCGGGCGAGAAACCCGGTGGGCCGGCCGAATGCGTTGAGCCCCACCGAGTCCGGGTCGATCGCGTGCAGTGCGACCAGCACGTCCACCATCCGCGTGGAGATGCGCCGGGTCCGCCGCGCGCCGAGCGGGATGAGCTGCGCGGCGGTCCGGTAGGGCGTGCCGGCGAACTTCGCCATGACGTAGAACGGCGCGCCGATCACGTCCGGGTCCGTGCACAGCGCGAGCATCGCCGGCACCGGCACGTCCGTGTCCGCCAGCGCGGCCATCACGGTGTGCTCGCGGGTCATGTCATGGGCGGTGGCCAGCACATGCCCCAAAGGCGGCCGGCGCACGATCCAACTGGTGACGCCGTCGGTCACCTCGTAGGTGAGGTTGGATTTCCCGCCGACGATCAGCCAACCGCGCAGCGGCCCGGCGACCGCACCGGGACAGGCGCGCTCGAAAAAGGTGCGGAACCCCGGCAGCGAAAGGCCAGGTGGATCGTCAGCCGTCGGCACCGTTGCCCCTTTCCCGCGCTCGCGAGCCCGTCCTCGCACAATACGGCCGGACGGGCGCCATCCGCGAGCATCGCGGTTGATCGGGCGGCGTGTCGGCGTTTCGGTCCGTCAGCCCGTCTGGCGCAGCGAACCGTGCGTGATCTGGCCGTTGACCACCGTGTAGACGCCGTGATACGTGTGCACGGCGTTCGTCTGGACGGCGGTCAGATCCACCGTCACCACGTCACCGGAAACGCTGTCGATCACGACCAGATCGCTTTCGGTGTTGGCGAATCCCGCGACGAAAGCGTTGTACGTGTGGCCGAGATTGTCGCCGCCCAGCGCCCAGGCCTGCTGGTAGTCACGGGCGTTGATCGCGTCGTAGAAGTCCAGCACCACGGTGGCCGGCTCGGTCGGCGCGACGGCGATCGGCGGTGCCATCGTGGTCGCGGCCGGCGGCACCGTCGTGGTTGTGGGTGGTGCCGTGGTGGCCGGAGCGGTCGTCGCCGCCGGAGCCGTGGTCGTCGTGACCGGTGACACGGCCGCCGGCGTGCCCCCGGACGGCCCGCCGGACAGCAGCCGCGCGGCCAGGTAGCCGACACCGCCCACCAGCAGGACCGCGAGTACGACGATGGCGATGATCGCTGCCGGCGGCAACGTCACACCGCGCCGGCCGCCCCCGGCGTTCGCGCGTAGCGTTTCCGGATACTCGGGGCCCGGCTGACCTGGCTGGTAGTCCTGGCCGGCCTGGTAGTCCTGCGGCGGATTGTGCTCTGGCTCCGGATGCTGTGAGTCCGTTCCGGCCACGTGCCCTCCCCAAGTGAGTCACGCCAACTGCCGGAACTGGCCCGATCACCGCCTTCGTCAGGCTAACATCGCGCACTCCACTCTCCGCAGAATCGCGGACGCCCAATCCACACTGTCAGGGACTATGCACACTCCGTGCCCACCACGAAGATTTTCTGGTGCTCAGCAAGACCAAGGGCGGGCTCCTGCTCGCGGTGATCGTCGTCCTCGTCGCCGTCGTGGCGATCCCCCGGTTGAAGGATCAAGTACTGGGGCTGTTCGGCCGCGCGCCGGGCGGCACCGAGTTGGTGGGCTATGGCGCCACTCAGTTCATGGTTGCCGCGTCTGCCGCAACAGAAGTGCACAAATGCGCTCCACAACAGGAGTTGGCAGACGAAGAATGCGACGACCTGAAGTTCGTGATCATTGACGCCGATCGGATGCCGTTTATAGCGAGAAACATCTCGACCGCCTGGGACGCAGGCAAGCCAGGCGTCCTGACGAAGGACAGGACGTCCGAATCCGACAACCGCCGCAAGGTCTGTCTGCCCAGCTTTCCCCGCCCGCACGGTGGGCAGTGCGATGAGTTTCCGTTCGCGAGTAGTCGGCAAGGCGGTGCTGGTGCCCAGGAGCAAGAGGTCCCAGCGCGGGAGAATCAGTGCCAAGGCGGGACCCTGGCCAGGCGCTATGTTGCGGCACGCATCGGTGACGGCGATGACTTTCTGGTGGTCATCACCCACCCGAGCATGATCGCGCAAGCTCCGTTTCAGGGAGTCGACATCGCGGAGGACCGGAGTTGGTGCGCATGACGGGCGGTGCGGACATCGTGGTCGATCTAAGGGTTGAGATCGACTACGGGCAGCTCTACATCTACTCGGTGGCGCCGTGGGCTGACGATCCCCACAACGACGCGGTGATCCGCGCGCTGGACGACGCGCGTCACTCGGGGCGGTGGGTCGGTGTCGCCGACGGGCTGATCGATCTCGTGGTGCCATTCCGGAAGAGCTTCGAGGCCCCCATGCGGGTCGAGGTGTGGCCGACCGAGCCGCCAGCCGACGACGGTGACTGGGACCAGGTGGTCGACGTGGATTTCGACGTGCGCGATGGCCAGCTCGTGTTCGAGCCATCTGGCGGCTTCAGCCCGGTCCGGTGTGACAGTTTGGTGCCGCCCGGCAGTTACCGCGCCCGTGTGTCTGGGCGCGGCTACGCCGACATGGTGCGGGGCGCCGAGGGCATGGACCGCTACCGGATTCGCCTGTGGCCCAGGAGCGGTGACCGCCCGGCCAAACTCCGCAGGAGCTGGCCGGGCTGGGTGAACGTCACCTGACCGGCGGTCACGCGGTTCGGTCACGCCGGGCGGACGGCGCGGACCAGGGTGTCGACGGCCCGGCGCTGGCCGGTGTCGGTCGAGACGTCCCGGCGGACCGTCTTCGCCGTGGTGATCCGCAGCCCGGTCAGTTCCGCGGCGATGATCTCCGGTGTGTAGAGCACGGTCGGGTCCTGCGGGCCGCCCACGCCCTCGGTGAGGTTCCGCAGATCGTGCGCGACGAGCAGGAACGTGCCGCCCGGCGCCAGTGCGGCCACCGCCCGGTGCAGCACGCCGGCCATCTCGTCCTGCGGCAGTTGCAGGTAGGCCAGCAGCACCAGGTCGTACGCCGCCGACTCCGGCTGGTAGGCCAGCACGTCCGCCTCGACGCAGTCGAGTTTCACGCCCCTGTTCTCGGCCAGCTGGCGCGCCTTGTCCAACGCCACCGACGAGAAGTCCACGGCGGTAACCCGCCAGCCCTTCTCCGCCAGCCACAGGGCATTGCGGCCCTCACCGGCGGCGAGTTCCAGCGCCCGGCCCGGTGCCAGGTCCGCCAGTTCCTCCGCGACGAACCGGTTCGGCTCGGCCGTCCACACCAGGGGACGCTCCGCATACCGGCGATTCCACTCCGCACTATCCATCTTTCGTCCACCTCATGTACTAAGGGAGGATCGCGTTCGTAACCCTTCCGCACGCCGTCCACGATCCAGGAGACAGCATGAGCTTCTTCGACGAGCCCGTTCCAGAGTTAGCCTCAACTATGAACACCGAACTGCCCAGCGCGGCCCGTGTCTACGACTGGTTCCTCGGTGGCGCTCACAATTTCGCCGCGGACCGAGCGTTCGGACAGCAGGTCCTCGAGATCGCCCCGAGCATTCCCGCCGTGACCAAGCTGAACAGATCTTTCCTTCGTAGAGCCGTGCTCTACCTGCTGGACCAGGGCATCCGGCAGTTCCTCGACCTCGGGTCCGGCATCCCCACGGTCGGCAACACGCACCAGGTCGCCGAGTCGGCGGGAATCGACGCCCACGTCGTGTACGTGGACAGGGAGCCGGTCGCGTACCACCACGCGCACGCGATGCTGGCCCAGACCGACAACGTCACCATCATCCAGGAGGACATGCTCGACCTGCCCGCCGTGCTGAACCACCCGGACACCCGGCGCCTTCTCGACTTCGACCAGCCGGTGGGGCTGCTCGTGGTCGGCGTGCTGCTGTACGTCCCGGATCCGCAGCCCGCCGAGCTGATCCGCGCGTACCGCGACCATCTGGCGCCCGGCAGTTTCGTCGCGGTGTCCACGCTGACCGAGGAGCATGCCAGCGCGGAGCTCAAGGCCGAGATGGAGCGGCTCCAGAAGGCGTACGCGTCGGCTGGCGAGCCGGTGTTCCCGCGCACCCACGCCGAGATCAGCGCCTGGTTCGAGGGCATGGACATCGAGCCACCCGGTCTGGTGGAACTGCCCGAGTGGCACAACACCGACGCGCCGGAGGAACTGACGTCGGTGGCCCGGCCGTTGGGTTACGGAGCTGTCGCCCGGGTGCGGTGAACCCGGCGCTGGCCCGCGGTCGGCACAGCCGCGCTGACCAGCGCTTTCACCGGTCTCACCAGTTGGTCACGTTGTCCCCAAAGTGAATCCGAGTGATACAACAGGGATACCGTCGGTAACAAACCGGTGCTAGTGTCGGCCGTTATCCGCAGCGTCGTCCGGCGGGTTCACCATCCGATCCGACCCGTGGGAATCAGGCATGGCAGGCAGCAGTGCGCAGACATCGGTCCACACGTCTCTCGGCGTTTCCGGCGCTCCCGAGCCGGACTACCGAAGACTGTTCGACGCCGCCGTCACGCCCTGTCTGGTGCTGACCACCGACCTGAGAGTCATGACGGTCAACCGGGCGTATCTCACCGCGACCGGAACCGAGCGTGGCGCCCTGATCGGCCGGCCGATCTCCGAGGCTCTGCCGTCTCAGCCGGCCGATTCGGGCGCCGCCGGCGCCGACGAGCTGGTCCGGTCGCTGCGGCGGGTGCTGGCGACCGGGCGCCCGGACACCATGACACCGGGTCGGTTCACCATCCCGGATGGCACCGACCGGGTCGGCGAGTGGTACTGGACCGTGGTCAACGATCCCGTGCTGGACGCGTCCGGCGATGTCACGCACATCGTGGTCCGGCTGGAGGACGTGAAGCCTCGACCCGGGGACGTCACCGGCGAGGAAACCGAATATCCCTGGCCCCGCAGCGCTGTCGAGCAGCGACCCGAGCCGTTGACGGCACTGCGCGCGGCCAGCGACCTGCTCGCCCGCGACGGCGCCGAGGGCCACCCCACGCTGGCGGCGTTGCAGCGGCAGGTCGGCGCGATGGCACGGATGGCGGACAACCTGCTGGACGCGGCCGAGGTGCTGACCGGCCGGCTGAAGCTGGTCTCCGCGCCCCTGGATCTGCGCTCGGTCGTCTCCGCCGCGGTCGAGCGGATCCGGCCGGAGTTCGCCAGCACGGGACGCGCGCTGAAGCTGACACTGCCGTCCGGGCCGGTCCCGGTTGACGGCGACCGCCTGCGGCTGACTCAGCTGCTCGACAACCTGCTCGGAAACGCGCTGGCGTCCACCGATCCCGGCGGCTGTGTCACCGTTGATCTCCGTCGGCGCGCGGACACCGCGGTGGTGACCGTGACCGATGACGGTGTCGGATTCGATCCGGCCGACGCCGACCGGCTGTTCGAGGTGTTCGCCGACGCCGGTGGCCTGGGGCTGGGTCTGCCGATCGCGCGCGGCATCGCGGAACTGCACCACGGGTCCGTGCACGCCGACAGCGACGGGCCGGGGGCCGGTGCCCGGTTCACCGTGCGCATCCCGATGGGCAGCCTGCCCGCCGAATCCGGTGAGTTCGGCGCACCGATGATCCCCGCACCGGTCCAGCGCTACCGCTCCTGATCATCGGGCCGCTCGTCAGACCGATCGTTACGGACAAGAATCGGTAGACACGCTGCGCGAGAACCATTTGTCCGAATGGTCGACTTGATGCCGATTGTTCATTGACCGCTCAGAACCGGCACCAATGGTTCATCTGTCGGTCACCGACATATCAGTCGATCACCACACAAAACCCTTCGAGCCGGTCGAGAGTGCTGGATGCCGGCGAAGACCGTCATCACGCCGGCACCCCTGCCAATGGCTTGGAGGAGCACATGGCAAGCGTGCTACGCAGCAGACGCCTGTGGGTGCGTCTGGGTGGCATTCTCGCGGCCTCCGCCGCGTTGGTGGCGCTCAGCGCGCCGGCCACCGCGCAGGCCGCACCCGATCACTTCAATCCCCCGAAGATCGGTCACGTCTGGACGATCATCCTGGAGAACAAGTCCTACGAGGCCACGTTCTCCGGCCTCAACCAGAATGACTACCTCTGGAAGACCCTCCCCACCTATGGCGAGCTGTTGACCCAGTACTACGGCACCGGGCACTACAGCCTCGACAACTACATCAGCGCCGTCGCGGGCATCGCGCCCAACCCCGACACCCAGGGCGACTGCCCGACCTACAAGAACGTGTCCCCGGGCACCCCCGCCCAGGACGGCCAGGTCAACGCGGCCACCGGCTGTGTCTACCCGGCGTACGTGCAGACCCTGTTCAACCAGCTGGACCAGAACCGCACCAGCTGGAAGATCTACGACCAGGACATGGGCAACACACCCTCCCGGGAGAACGCCTACCAGTGCGGTATCCCCGGTAGCCCGAACGGTGCCGGCGTGCCCGACCCGGGTGGCGCCACTCCGGCGGACCAGTACGTGCCCAAGCACAACCCGGCGCCCTGGTTCCACTCGCTGATCGACAACCCGAAGGACTGCAAGAACGTCGTGCCGCTCAACGGCCTGCCGGCCACCGCCGGTCACCCCGCGGTGAGCAGCCTGGAGCAGGACCTGAAGAGCGAGCGGACCACCCCGCAGTTCTCCTGGATCACGCCGAACAACTGCTCGGACGCGCACGACTCGACCTGCCAGGGTGACAACCTCTCCGGTGACCCGAACAACCACCAGGGTGGCCTGTACGCGGCGGACGTGTTCCTGGAGAAGGTGATCCCGGAAATCATGTCGTCGCCGGCCTTCCAGCACGACGGCATGATCCAGATCATCTTCGACGAGGCGTTCCCGCCCTACAAGATGTACGGCAACTCGTTCGCCGACTACACCGGCAACAGCGACCCGACGCTCAACACGCCGACCGACACCGCGCAGTCGGTGGTGGCCTGCTGCAACGAGCTGCCGGGTCCGAACACCAGCCAGCCCGGCGACCAGGCCTTCGGCCAGGACACCACCCCTGGCGGCGGCATCACCGGTGCGGTGTTCATCTCCCGTTACATCCGTCCCGGATCGGTCAGCCAGCAGCCCTACAACCACTACAGCTGGTTGCGCAGCATGGAGGACCTGTTCGGGGTCAGGCACGGTGGTAGCGACGGTCAGGGTCACCTCGGTTACGCCGGGGCGGAGGGCCTGCGGCCGTTCGGACCGGACATCTACAACAACCCGTCCGGTCGGGCCCTGAAGCCCGCCCCCTCCGGTGTCGCGGTCTACCCGGCCGTCGACAACATGAACGACCCGGAGCACCCGATCGTGACCGCGCCCGCGGTCCCGGTCAAGTGACGAGTCAAGCGAGCGAGCAGGGCAGACTGTGAGTTCTTCCGATCGAACACGATCGGGCCGGGCCAGGATCGCGCTCAGCGCGATCCTGGCCGCCGGCCTGACTACCGCGCTGGCCGCGTGCTCCTCCGGGAACACGGCGACCCCGCCCACCCCGTCGGATGCCTCGGCCGTCGTTCAGCAACTCGGCTCGGTGCCCGTCCCGACCCCACCCAGCGCGACGCCGACCCCGGTGGCCAGCCCGGATCACCCGCAACTGCTGAGCATCGGGGAGCCCGTGCGGGCCGACCTGCCCGGCGGCGTGTCGGCCGTGCTGACCGTGTCCGGCCCGGTCACGGTGGCACCGCCACCCGGATCGACCCCGCCCGAACCGGTCCAGGGCACTCTCACCGTCACGATCACCTCGGTGAGCGGGACGCTGACGGTGCACGCCAGTGACCTCACTTCACGCAGCGAGATGGGCAAGACCGTGCCGCTGTCCGCCTTGGGCGCGGCCGACGTCACCGCCAGTCCCGGACATCCCGCCACCATCCAGATGCGCGGCATCTACACGGATGGCGCCGCCCAGATCACCTGGGCGTCCGGCGGCAAGGCGATCGCCGTCTGGGACTTCAACATCGAAACCGACTGACCCGTTGGGTCTGGCCCGGCGATCCGGTCGGGCCAGACTCTGCCAGCTCACGATCGCGGTCAGGCGAGGGCGGATTCGGGCGTGAAGTCGAACTCGCCATCCGCGACGCCGGCGCGGAAGGCGGACCACTCACCGTCGTCGAAACGCAGCTCGACAGCGCCGGTCAACGACCGCACCACGGTGTCGGCGCCGACCGCGACGATGGCGGCCACCCCGTTCGTGGTTCCACCCTCGGAGGCGTCGCGAAGGAAGTCGGCCCAGGCGTCGTAGCTGAAGGCGATCGTGCCCGCGCCGGGGTGCTTGCTGTGCCGGATGACCACGCCGTCCGCCGCCGGTGCGACCTCGACGCAGTTCTCGCCCGCGCCGCTGTAGCTGGCGGTGCGCCATGCGAGGTCATCGGCAGGGGTGGTCATCTCAGTCCTCCGATTCGGCTGTCAGGGTCTCGATGCGCGCCGCGATGAGATCGGCGGATTCGGGCACCGACAGCGCGGCGGCGCACAACCGCTCCGACGACAAAGTATACGTCCGGATCTGATCTTGGTCTTGGACGTAGATCGCGCCGGCCGGGTACTCGATGTAGCCGATGCTCTGCGCCTCCTCGAAGTCCAGCAGCAGGAAGTCTCCGTCCAATCCGTCATGCACGGCAACGCTGATGGGCATCACATGCAGCTCGACGTTGTCCCGTTGCATCAGCGTCAGCAGGTGTTCCAGCTGTGCCCGCATGACCGTTGGCCCACCGACGACGCGGTCCAGCACGTACTGCTCGATGACGGTCCGAAGCCGCAGCGGGTTGTGGTTATCGGTCAGCCGCTGTCGTGCCATCCGGGCGCGCACGACCTGCGGAGCGTCCATCGGCGGAACCTGAAGATGACCTACCAGCAGTGCGGCGGCGTACTCGGGCGTCTGCACCTGCCCGGGCAACAGCAACGACTCGTAGGAGAACTGCGCCACGGCAAGCCCTTCCAGCCCGACGAAGATCTTGAACCAGTCGGGAAGCACGTCGCTGAATGGCGCCCACCAGGTGCCTTGATCGGCGCGTGCCGCCAGTGACGCCATGCGGTCGACATGCTCCGCATCCGCGCCGTACGCCCGGAGCAACGCCGCGACCTCGTCGGGTTTCTGCTGCGTCTTGCCCGTTTCCAGATAGGTGATCTTCGGCTGGGTGCAGCCCAGCACCTCGGCCGCCTTGGCCTGCTTCACATTGGCCCACTCACGGGTGGACCTCAGGTCATGCCCAATCAGGAAGCGCAGCGCGGACGGGTCCGAACGACGGTCGATCACCGGGAGTCCTCTCGTAGCGCGGCAAGACCACGCACAGTGTGGCATGCATCGTGATCAGTCAGAACAAGGTCACCCGATCGATACATGGATCTTTTTATGTATAAATGCTACGTTACAGCAGGACCGACGCTCCAGGTTCCCTTCGAACCGGGCCGGACCCTCGACTTTGGGAGGCATCTCATGACCGCAACACCGTCCTGCCCGGACACGCCGCCACCGGCCCCGCTGGGCCAGGCCATCCCCGATCCTTCGGGACGAGAGCCCATGTGCGACGAGCCGACCTTCGCCGCGATCCTCGAGGGCATGGTCGCCGACGAGGCACCCCGGCTGTTCGCCGTCGTGCAGGAATACGGCGAGCGGGTGGACGCGCGGATCGCCGGGTGGGGCATGGCCTTCGAGGACCACGCCGAGGTGATCTCCGTGGAAGGCGGGATCCAGGCGAACCTCGACGAGCCGGAGGGCGCACTGAGCCTGTTCAACCGTGGTAGTCGAATCCACGCCCGCCTGGTCTGGTTCAACCCGGACGCGGCGACCCTGCTCGGCGGCGACGAAGAAGACGAGCTGGCCGAAGTTGAGCTGATGCCCGCCCGCGACCGGCAGACGGCGTAAGACCACGCAGGCTCCCCGTCCGGTGCGGTGCCCCCCGACATGACCCGCACCGGGCGGGGTCCCAGACCGGCACTGAAAGATCGCTGTCTGTAACCGACACTTGACTCTGCATAAGCCTTGGAGGCATGCATCCCGTGAACACGGAAACCACCGCGCGAGCACAGGAACTCCGCAACGAGCTGGTCGACAAGATCGTCAAGGGACGTCAGTGGTGGGGCTTCGCCTTGCCCGCCGACGTGGAACGCGCGCTACGGACCGTGCCGCGTGAGCTGTTCATCCCCGGCGTCTCGCTGGAGGAGGCGTACGAGGACACCGCGGTGGTCACCAAGCGGCGCGAGGACGGCATGAACATCAGCTCGGTGTCCGCGCCTTGGCTGATCGCGGCCATGCTCGCGCAGGCCGCTGGCGGTCGCCATGTCCTGGAGATCGGCAGCGGCGGTTACAACGCGGCGCTGCTGCGGGAGATCGCCGGTCCGAGCGGGTCCGTCACGACTGTCGACATCGACCCGGAGATCACCGACCGGGCGCGCGCCTGCCTGGATGCCGCTGGCTACGCCGATGTTGAGGTCGTGTGCGCCGACGCCGAGTTCGAAATCGAGCCCGGCCGCCGCTACGACCTGATCATGGTGACGGTCGGGGCATATGACGTGCCTCCCGCCTGGTTCAGCCAGTTGACCGACGACGGCACCCTGGTCGTCCCGCTCCGCACGCTGGGGATGAGCCGTTCCTGGGCGCTCCAGTGGACCGGGAACCACCTGATCAGCCGCAGCAACATCTCGTGTGGATTCGTGCCGATGCAGGGGGCGGGCGCCGGCAACGGCCGCGATGTTCCGCTCGGAGACGGTGTCAGCCTGTGGCTGACCGAGGCACACCAGGACATCGACGTCGCCCCGCTGCGGGGCGTGTTCGCCACGGAGCGCCACGAGGTGTCCTCGGGGGTGATCGTCCCGTCCAGCCACCGCTCCCCCGATCTCGACCTGTGGCTGGCGACCCACCTGCCCGGATTCGCCGTGATGATCGCCCAGACCAGCGCCATCGACAGCGGTCTGGTCAATCCGTCGTGGCAGTACGGGACTCCCGCGTCGGTTCAGGGCGCCACGCTGGCCTACCGGGGACGGTTCCGCAAGGTCGGCGACGCCGAGTTCGAGTACGTCGTGCACGCCCACGGCCCCGACGGCGTGCGGGCGGCCGAAGAGATGGCGGAGCAGATCCGGGAATGGGATCGCGCCGGCCAGCCGGCCCCGACCCTGCACGTCCTCCCGGCCAACACGCCCGACACCGATCTCCCGGAAGGGCTGGTGCTGAACAAGCAGCACAGTCGCGTGGTCTTCGCGTGGTCCGCGGCGTAGCCAGCTCTCCCGGAAACACCTCCTTCCCGCCAGTAGAGGTACGGAAGGGGAGCAAGAACCCGCTCTCGGAAAGGAAGATTCTGATGGACCCCTCGGAGTTTCGCCTCAACGTGCGGCTCGTCGAAGCCGGCCCCGCGCCCGCGACATCATCGGAGGACTGCACCTCTGATAGCTGTGGCTCCGGCAATACGGCCAGCGACGCCTGCACGACCAACGGCTGACAGCCAGGTGCTGGTGTGGCCCGGTCCTGCCCCGCACGGCCGGGCCACACCCTCGTGGCGAGAAAGACTGGAGACGCGGGTGCGCACGTACCAGGCTGTGGACGCGGCGCTGATCCGGACCACGACGTTCCCGGCGGACGTGGAGTTGCCGCCGTGGCCGGACTTGACCGGGGACGACACGGTCGGCTGGCACGGCTGGCTGCGGCACGTGTGGAGTGTGCCGGGGTTCGCCGACGCGGTGCGGATCGCGTCGGCCGAGCTGGCAACCCAGGTGGAGCGGCGGATCGCCGAGCCATCGGTCGGGCGCGAGACGGTGCGCCGCCTGCGGCGGTTGGTCGAGACGGTGGCGCGGTACCTGCTGCGCTGGACGAGCCGAGCGACACCGTTCGGCCTGTTCGCCGGTGTGGCGCCGGTGAAATTCGGGGCCCGCGCGACGGTGCGGTGGAGCGGCGAGCATCGGACGGTGTTCCGGCCGGATGGCCTGTTCGTGGACGAGCAGGTCGAGCGGATCGAGCAGCTGGACACGCTCCGGACCGTCGACGTCGTGACGAACAGCCTCGGATTCGCCCGCGGCCGCTGGTGGATCGTGCCGGGTGTCGGCGCGGAAGACCGGGCAGGCACTGGAGATCACCTGTGGGACGTCGAGGTTGAGCTGACCAGGCCGGTGCGCTTGGCCGTGGAGATCGCGCGAGAGCCGATCGCCTTCAGCGACCTGGCCGCCAAGCTCGCCGCCGAGGCTCCCACCGTCGACCTCGCGGTGATCGAGGCGCTGCTGGCCCAGCTGGTGGCCCGCCGTGTGCTGCTGTCCGCCATCCGCCCGCCGATGACCGTGACCGATCCGGCCGCCCACCTCGCCGCATACGGGGATCTTCCCGACCAGACTGGACGGGCCGCGGCCGATGTGCGGATCGGCTGCTCGGTGATCCTGCCCGCCGCGGTCCTGCGCGAAGCGGAACAGGCGGCGTCGGTGCTCACCCTCGTCGCGCCGCGGATGCCGTGGTGGCAGTCCTACCACCAGGCTTTTCTCGAACGCTACGGGCCGGGCGCCGCGGTGCCTGTGCGGGAGCTGGTCAGCTCATCCGGACTGGGTTACCCCGCTGGATTCCGGGGATCGCGTCGACCCGAACCACAGGCACTGACCTCACGGGACACGGCTCTGGCGATCATCGCCCAGCGGGCCGCCCTCGACGGCTGCCGCGAGGTCGTCCTCGATGAGGAGCTCATCGCCCGCCTGACGATCGGACAACGAATGCCGATCCCGCACACCGAACTCCGGTTCAGCCTCGCGGCGGCGACTCTTGCCGACCTCGACCGCAGTGACTTCACGCTCTCGGTGATCAGCGGGGCCCGGCACGCCGGAGTCACCGTGGGCCGCTTTCTGCACCTGCTCGATGACACCGAGCGGCGGCGATTCGGACGCGCTTACGCGGCGCTGCCGACCTCGGCGCCCGACGCCGTGGCGGTGCAGATCTCCGGGCCGCCCCTGGCTCGCACGATGACCGCCGTGGCCAGGGTGCCCGAAATTCTGCCCATCCTGCCCCTGGGGGAATACCAGCAGGACCCCGGAATCACGCTGGACGACCTCGCCGTCACCGGCGACGCGCGGCAGTTGTGGCTTGTTTCGCTGTCCCAAGGCCACGCCGTCGAACCGATGCTGTTCAACGGCGTCAACCTCGCCGGAGGCCAGCAGCCGCTCGCCCGGTTTCTCACCGAGGTCTGGAGCGCCTTCCGCGCACCCTGCTGTCCGTTCAGCTGGGGACTCGTCGCCCGTGAACTGCCGTTCCTTCCCCGCGTTCGCCACGGTCGATCAATCCTGCACGCTGCGCGCTGGACCATCCCCGCGTCCGCGTTACCCGCCCCTGCCGAGCCCTTCGACGGCTGGCGGAAGGCATGGGAACGGTTGCGGACGACCTGCCGGATCCCGTCGGGGGTGTTTCTCGGCGCCGACGACGTGCGGATCCGCCTCACCCTGGACGAACCCGCCCACCTGGCACTCCTGCGCAGCCACCTTCGACAGCAGGATGCGATCCTCACCGAAACCCCCGGCCCGGCCGGCTGGATCGACGGCAGACCTCACGAGATCACCCTCACGCTCGCTCGGACCTCAACGCCCAGCACGCCCCAACGCCCGCGGCGGGCGAAGGCGATCAGCGGCATCGAGCACCGGCCGGGCCTGTCGCCTTGGCTGTACATCAAGGTTTTCGGCCGAAGTGATGACATCCTCGCCCGGGCGGTCGAGCTCGACGATGCCGTCGGGAACGGCTGGTGGTTCATCCGCTACCACGAACCCGAACCTCACCTCCGGTTGCGGATCCCGCTCCGCGACGCCGGGCAGTTCGGTGCCGTCGTCCGGCAGTTCGGTACCTGGGCGGACCTGCTCCGCTCCGACGGACTGCTGCACGACTACACGATCAACACCTACCGGCCCGAAGCCAGGTTCGGCACCGGAGCGACTCTGGTCGCGGCCGAGGAGGTGTTCGCCGCCGACTCACACGCGGTTATCCAGCGCTTGTCCGGTGACCGGATGGTCGCCACCGCGGCCGGACTGATCAGCATTACCGACGGCTTCACCGGACGCGGCCCCGGCTGGCTGATCGAGCACGTCGACCACCACGGTGAGCCACGAGCGAGCAACCAGCCGGTCAGTGACCAGCGCGAGCCCGTGCTGCGGGCCCTCGGCGCCGGCGACGACGATCGACTCCGACAGGCCCTGGGAAACTACCGGGAGCGCGTCGAACACGACGGCCTTGACCCGGACCGAATCCTGGCGGATCTCCTGCACCTGCACCACGTTCGGATGATCGGGGTGGACATGGTGTCCGAGCGGCGCTGCCTGCGGCTGGCCCGCGCCACCGCGCGCACTCTGCTCGCGCGAGGTGTGTCGTGAAGCCAGGGCAATCCCTCAGCGGCGGCGCGGCGGGTATCGCCCTGCTCCACATCGAGCAAGCCCACACGGGCGCGGGAACATGGGACCTGGCCAACGCCACACTCAGCCACGCCGTCGCCGAAGGGGTCAGCAGCGCCCGCTGGGCCAGCCTCTATTACGGTGCCCCGGCCCTGTCCTTCGTCCTGCACGGAGCGCCCGACCGGCCTGGCCTCGCGCGGGCCCTCGCGACGGTGGACGCGGCCACCGCCTCGATCACTCGCCAGCGTCTGGACGTCGCGCACGCCCGCATCGACCGGCACGGCCGACCGGCGCTCAACGACTACGACCTCATCGGCGGCCTCACCGGACTCGGCGTCGTGCTTCGCCGGAACGGCGACCACGATCTGCTGCGTCGCGTGCTGGCCTACCTGGTTCGGCTCACCGAGCCCATCGGCGGGCTCCCTGGCTGGTGGTGTCCAGCGGGTCCCGAACGCACCCGGCCCGGACCCGCGGGCGGCCATGCCAACCAGGGAATCGCCCACGGCATCGTCGGTCCCCTCGCTCTTCTCGCTCTTGCTCACGAAGACGGCATTACCGTCGATGGGCAGATCGACGCGATGACCCGCATCTGCCGGTGGCTGGACACCTGGGAACAGCACCACGACAGCGGCGGGGCCTGGTGGCCCCAGATCGTCACGCTCGCAGACCTCGACCACTACACAAGCAGTCAACCAGGCCCGCGCCGGCCATCCTGGTGCTACGGCACACCCGGCATCGCCCGAGCCCTCCAGCTCGCGGGCCGCGCGCTGCACGATCGCTCCCGCCAGCAGCGCGCCGAAGCCGCCTTCACCACGTGCCTCAACGACCCAGCCCAACTGGACTGTCTCACCGACCGGAGCCTGTGCCACGGAACCGGCGGTCTGCTCGCCACCGCTCGCCGTGTCGCCGCCGACGCGCTTGATCCGATTGTCCTCACACCGGCGCTGCTCCTGCACCAGTCCGCCACGGCTCCGCCCGACGAGCCTTCGGGATTCCTCACCGGCACGGCCGGCGCCACGCTTGCAACCATCGGAACCGTGGCGACATCGTGGGACGCCTGCCTTCTGCTCCGTTAACCGAAAGGTCGCTTGTGGACACGACCGTCTGGAAGCAACTGAACATCGCCTATCCCGGCGACGACTCCACCGCACGGGAACGTCACGCCGCCGCACACCTGGCCGGCATCCTCCCGGCCGCCGAAGCAAGCGGGCTCATCACCTCCTGGTGGTTCATCCGCAAGGGCCCATGGCGCGTGCGCTACCTCCTCGCCAACCCGCCCAGCGACCCAGACGGTGACCCGATCCACCCGAGCCTCACCGAAGGAGTCTCCTGGACCCGCGACATCTACGAGCCGGAAACCCATGCCTTCGGCGGCCCCGCCAGCATGAGCCTCGCTCACCAGTTGTTCCACCACGACAGCCGCCACCTGTTGCCGTTCCTCCGTGCCGGCGCCACCGAGCGGCGGGAACGCTCCCTCATCCTGTGCTCCGCCCTCATGCGAGCCGCCGGACTGGACATCAACGAGCAGGGCGATGTGTGGGCACAGGTTGTCGAACACCGCGCCGGCCTGCCCGCCGCACCCGTTGACCCGGATACGTGGAGTTCGTTCACCAGCGACATCGGCCGCATCATCCGCGGCAGGCCCCGAACCGACGTCATCGAACCCAATTGGCTCACCGCGTTCGAGGATGCGGGAAGGGCGCTGCGGGCACTCCGCGAGGACGGCGCACTCAGCCGAGGACTACGCGCCATCACCGCCCTGCACGTGATCTTCCACTGGAACCGGATAGGCATTCCCGCGACAACCCAAGCCCTTCTCGCCCGAGCGGCGAAAGACGCCATTTTCGGCCGTCCCGTCGACGAGAAGACCTACTGCTACTTCCCGAATCTCCCCGGCGGTGCAGCAGGAAGTCCCCGTCCAGTCCATCGTGGACCGTAGCGCTGACCGGCATCACGTGCAGTTCGACGTTTTCCCGTCTCGTCAGGCTGAGTAGATGCTCCAGCTGCGTCCGCATGACCGCCGGCCCGCCGACGACGCGGTCCAGCACGTACTGCTCGATCACGCCACGAAACCGCAGCGGGTCGGTGTCGTCGGCGAGCCGCTGGCGCGCCATCCGGGCACGGACGACCTGTGGGGCGTCCATCGGCGGAACCCGCAGGTTGCCGACCAGTAGCGCGGTGGCGTACTTGGGCGTCTGGAGCTGCCCGGGCAGCAGCAGCGACTCGTAGGAAACCTGCGCCTACGGCAAGTCTTTCCAGCCCGATACGGGCATACTGACCCTGGCGGCTGCGTTAGACTGTAACGAGATCGGTGACACTTGGAAGTACGGTACGACGACAAGAAGCTCGAGAAGCTGTGCACGGACGAACGGGAGATGCGGAAGAAGCGTGCTGACATCGCCGGCAAGCTCAGGATGCGGATCAAGGCCTTGGAGACGGCCGAGACGGTCGGCGAGCTGGCCGCGCACGACCCGCTCGGGAACTGGCACCCGCTCAGCGCCAACCTCGGCGGACTGTGGGCAGGAAAACTCAGCGCCAACTACCGGCTCCTGGTCCAACCAGAGGACTCCGCAGACTCGCGGAGCGCCGCCACGGTGACCGTCATCGACATCTCGAACCACTACGACCGCTGAGAGGAGACAGCCATGACCAAGACCAACTACGCCGTTGCTCCGGGTGAGTACCTGGAGGAGTGGATCGAGGACCAGGGCCTGTCCCAGCAGCAGGTCGCCGATCGCATGGGGTGCAGCCGCAAGCAGGTCAACGAGCTTGTGAACGGGCGAGCCCCCGTCACCGCGGACACCGCGATCCGTCTACAGCGCGTCGTGGGCATCCCGGCCGACTCGTGGATGCGCTACGAGGCCGTATATCGAGCCGATCTCGCCAGGATCAAGGACCAGGAGAACCTGGCGTCGCACGTCGACGAGATCGACTCAAGCGCCGTCACCTACCTGCGGAGCCTCGGGGCCACGAGGGCGACGAAGGCGAAACCGGGCGTGCTCGTCTCTGACTTCCTGACCTTCCACCGGTGCGGGACGTGGGAGTCATATGTGCATCTGCACGAGGAGGCGTCCACCGGGGACTACGCGCTTGCGGCGCTGAAGGACTCCGGTGCCGCCATCGACAGGACAGTGCTGACGACCTGGCTGCGAGCAGCCGAGCTCGCAGAGCCGTTCGAGCGGGGCCGCGGCTTCGACTACGACGCGGACCGGCTTCGGGGTGCGCTCCCGCACCTGCGGGCGCGGGCGGCCACACCCGACTCGGCGATGCTGCGGGACATCGCGAACATGCTCGCCGACGTCGGTGTGGTGTTCATGGTGGTCGAGCCGCCGAAGAGGTTCCCGCTGCTGGGCATGACCCGCTGGATCGACAAGCGCGTGCCAGTGATCCAGCAGACCGGCCGGTGGGTGAAGGACGGCTTCGTCATCTGGACGCTGTTCCACGAGCTCGGGCACGTGCTCAACGACCCCCGGGGTGAGATGTTCCTCGAGTACAAGACGGAGAAGAAGCGCGCCAGCGCCGCTGAGAAGAGCGCCAACACGTTCGCACTGAACGTGCTGTTCGGTGCCGCTGGCCTCAAGCCGTTCGAAGGGCTGAGCCGTGACCGCGAGATCGCGGACGCCGCGCGGCGGCTTGGCATCGCGCCGGGTTTGGCCGTGCACCAGATGCACAGGAGGCGGCTGCTGGACTACAAGTTCGGCAACAAGCTCTGCGTCGACCTCGCAGGAACCTTCACGGCGTAGCGCGGAGCGGTCACCCAACAGGTCGCTCGCAGACGTGCCGTGCGGATCGCGGTCGTCGTGGGCACCCGCCACGAAGCCATCAAACTCTCTCCGGTCACCCGACTCCTCGACAGCGAGGCGCTGGTCGTGCATATCGGCCAG
This sequence comes from Pseudonocardiaceae bacterium, assembly GCA_036384655.1. Taxonomy (GTDB): domain Bacteria; phylum Actinomycetota; class Actinomycetes; order Mycobacteriales; family Pseudonocardiaceae; genus DASVLX01. Next base: position 30,050 of record DASVLX010000318.1, on the reverse strand, counting down.
CACTTCAGCGCTGGCATGTCTGGGGTTCAGACACTGCACGCAGCAAGCTTCACCCAACTGGCGGGCCGCTGCCGCCTGCGGCACTCGATCGAGTGATGAGCACAGAGGCGACCGCCGCGACCGCCCTGACCGCGCTAACGTGAACATCGGTCACGGAGTGTTTGCAGATCACTACTTCAAGTGACCAGTCATCGACACAGGCAGGCGTACCGGACAGGAAGGTCCCTTGTGACACAGCTGAAGAGCAAGATCACAACCGTTCTCATCACCGGTCTGGCGGCCGTGGGACTGGCAATCGTCCCCGCGGGAATCGCCTCGGCCGCACCCGCCAATCCGAGTATCAACGTGGTCCCCTGCGGCCGTAGTGACTTCCTGCAGGTCTGGTGGCACTCCGAAGGTGGAAGTCCCAGGAGCCAGGAGACCTGCTACGCCAATGTCGGAGCGGCGTCCTTCCCTGCTGAATCCTGGCTCGATGCTTTCTCGACGGGAAACAATTCCGTCCAGTACGAATCGGACGGCAGGTGGCAGCCCACTACTCCGGTGGGGCCGAACACCTTCTACACGTTCCCGAACCATCCCGGCGGGGTGGATCTCGACGCCATCATGATCGTTCCCTGACCGCAGGTGTGACCGACCAAAGGCAGGCATGCCGACAGGAAGGACTATCGTGGCGCACCTGAAGAACAAGATCACAACCGTTCTCGTCACTGGTCTGGCGGCCGTGGGACTGGCAATCGTCCCCGTGGGAATCGCCTCGGCCGCACCCGCCAATCCGAGTATCGACAGGGTTCCCTGCGGCCGTAGTGACTTCCTGCAGGTCTGGTGGCACCCCGACAACCAACTTCCACGGAGCGTCGAGACCTGTTTCGCCAACGGCGGAGAATTCACTTTCGGACATCACACCTGGCTCGACGCGTTTTCGACGGGAAACAATTCCGTCCAGTACGAATCGGACGGCAGGTGGCAACCTGCTACTCCGGTGGGGCCGAACACCTTCTACACGTTCCCGAACCATCCGGGCGGTGTGGAGTTCGACGCCATCCTGATCATCCCCTAGCACCGGCAAACCGAACCAGGTCGGTTACCGAGAGGCCCGCACCCGGTGACAACCAGTGTCACCGGCGTGCGGGTCCTCGGTCCCTGCCGAAAGCCCCCGGCGGGGAGTGTGCTGAGGATCTGCCCAAGCGGCAGAGTTCGGTAGGGAGGCAGTCGTCATGACCCCGCACCAGGAACATCCGTTCGCACACGCCGAGCAGACGGCGCACGCCTGGCTCGCAGCGGTCGCTCAGGAGATGGAGACGGACAACCTGGCCGCCGCCCACCGCGCGCTGCGCGCCTGGCTGCACGTGGTGCGGGATCGGTTGACCCCGGACTCGCTGGCGCATCTCGGTGCCCAACTTCCCGCCCTGCTACGCGGCATCCTGTTCGACGGATGGGTTCCGGCGCACACGCCGGTGCGTTATGACGCCCACGAGTTCGTCGCGCGTTTCGCGCATTCCGCCGGCATCACCGAGACCGAGGTGCCGAACGCGGCCGCCGCGGTCACCCGCGCGCTGCGCGCGGAATGCTCCGCCGGCCAACTGGAGAACGTTCTCGACCAACTGCCCAGGAGTGTTCGGGAGATCATCGGCTCCGCCTCGGTGGGCATGGTGAGCAGGACGACGGGTGCGGCCGCCGAGCGCATCGAGGAACTGGAACATGCCGTCGAGACCCTCAGCGAGGCGGTCGGCGTGCTGATCCACGGTCTCGAACAGACGCCGATCGACGAGCCGGACCTGACCCGCACCGCGTGGGCCGCGCGGGAGGCGCACCGCGTGATGCTCGCCGAGAAGGAAAGGCGCTAGCAGGCCAGCACCGACCAGCCCGAACCGGCCGAACCGCCTAACGGCGCGTGTCGGCCGGAACGTGGCTGGTGAACCAGTCGCGGGCCAGATCGGCGACGGTGCGCAGCGCGCCCGGTTCCTCGAACAGGTGGGTGGCGCCCGGCACGATCGTCAACGCGCAGGTGCAGCGCAGCCGCTTGCGGGCGTGCCTGTTGAGGTCGAGCACCACCTCGTCGAGCCCGCCGACGATCAACAGGGTCGGCGCGCGGACTTGGCCCAGCTTCGACTCGGCCAGGTCGGGCCGTCCACCACGGGACACGATCGACGCGATGTCCAGGTCCGGTTCGGCGGCGGCCCACAGCGCGGCGGCCGCGCCGGTGCTGGCGCCGAAATAGCCGATCCAGGCATGGTCGCCGCGCACCTGGCGGGTCACCTCGGCCAACCGGTGGCCGAGCATCCCAATGTCGAACACCCGGGCCCGGTCATGTTCCTCGCCGGGTGTGAGCAGGTCGAAAAGCAGCGTGCCGAGCCCGGCCTGGTTCAGTACCTCGGCCACGAACCGGTTGCGCGGGCTGTGCCGGCTGCTGCCGCTGCCGTGTGCGAACAGGATCAGCCCGTTCGCACCCTCGGGCACGGTCAGCCTGCCGGCGAGCGTGACTCCGTCGACCGCGAACTCCACCTCGGGTGGCGGGTCGGCGCTCGCCTCCGGCTCGGCGGCGAGCGCCAGCAGTGCGATCACGTCGTCGTCGGTGGTCGGCGCGAAGTCCTCGTACCACTGGCCCACCGCGAACAGCGTGCGCGGGGTTTCCAGGCACACCACCTCGTCGGCTTCGCCGCGCAGCAGCGCCACGGCCTCGCGAGAGGCGACCGGCACGCCCAAGACCACCCGGGCCGCGCCCTGCTCGCGCGCCACCCGGCAGGCCGCCCGGGCCGTCGAGCCGGTGGCCATGCCGTCGTCCACGACCACGGCGATCTTCCCGGTCAGCGGCAGGCGTGGCCGGTCCTTGCGGAACAGTTCGGCCCGGCGTTCCAGTTCGCCCTGCTCACGGTGCTGGATGGCGGTGAACTCGGCCTCACTGATGCCGGTGTGGCGCAGCACGCTCGACTCGCGGATGACCACCCCGTCCTCGCCGACGGCACCCATGGCCAGCTCCGGCTGGAACGGCACGCCGATCTTGCGGACCATGATCAGGTCCAGCGGCGCGTGCAGGATCCGGGCCACCTCGAAGGCGACCGGAACGCCACCCCGAGGCAGCCCGAGCACCACGACATCCTCGCCGCGCAGCCTCTTCAGTTGCCGCGCGAGATGGCGCCCGGCGTCAACCCGATTCACGAATCGCATGAGGACCTCCGGACCAGCGCCAAAATCGGTCTCAGGCACGCAATCGATGCTTGCGGGCGGCCACCGCGGCGACCAACTCGGCACGGGACAGCGTGCGCGGCCCGCATTCGCACCAGGCTGGCATCGCGTCATCGGCGTCGTCGGTCCCGACCTCCAACATGTCGGAATACTCGGTGCCGCGACGCTGCGCATGGTGCGCGACGTCCACGAAGTCCCGGTCGCCATGGGCGTGCGGGCCGACCATCGACGCGTAGACCAGCCCGTCCGGGCTGTCGTAGATGGTGGCCAGGTGATGGCTACGTGCGCAGTCCACCCGCAACCGCACGTTTTCCCGCCGCTGCTCGCCCAGAGCGGCCAGCGCCGAACGGGCGGTTTGGTGACGTTCTCCCGCCAAGCGATCGATGCTGCTCATACGGCCACGTTACGAAGCGTGGCGCAGGTCGCAAGAGGCCCGAGGTCCCTGGCCGAAACTCCTTTCGACCTGGTGACTCAAACTCGACCGGTTCGATAGCTCGCATGACATCCGCGCGGCGGCACGCTCAGTTGAGCGATAAACTATTCAGAACCGTCGGGCCCGAGCGCCGTTGGTCAGGCGTTCGAGCCACCGTGAGCGACGGAGTCGAGAGGGCGGAATGACACCAAGCGCCGAAGATTCACGCACCCCGCAACTCCTGCTCGCCTCGCGGGTGGCGTGGCTGCACTACATGGAAGGCCTGACCAACCTCGACATCGCGGACCGGCTCGGCATCAGCCGCTTCCGAGTCGCCAGACTGCTCGACCGGGCCCGGAAAAGCGGCATCGTGCAGATCAGCGTCAGCTCTCCGCTTGAGGTCGACCAGGAGCTGAGCTCCCAGCTCGTCCGCGAGTACGGCCTCGCCGAGGCGCTCGTCTTTCCGGCGATCGACGGACCGGACGACGGCCCTCACCGGCAGCTGATCGGCACCGGCGTGGGCCGCCTGGCCGCGAGATTCCTCGCGGACATCCTCAATGACGGCGCCAAGTTCGGCGTCACCTGGGGCAACACCCTCGAGCAGGTCGCCCGCGCGCTCGGCTCGGTCGGCGCCTTTCCCCGCTGCGACGTGGTCCAGCTCGTCGGCGGCATCTCCGCCGCCGGCAGCTCGATGATGGCGATGGACGTGCTGTCGCGCTTCGCCACCGCCGCCGGCGGGACGTTCTCCTCTCTCGACGCCCCGCTGGTCGTCTCCGACGTTCAGGCGGCCGAGGCGTTTCGCGGCCAGGCGTCGATCAAGAACACGCTGTCCCAGGTCTCCGGTCTTGATGCCGCGATCGTCGGCATCGGGTCCTGGAGCCCGCCGGTCTCGCAGCTCATCCCCCTGTTCGACAAGGGTGAGATCACGCAGGCACTGGAGCGAGGAGCGGTTGCCGACGTCTGCGCGATCGTCGTCGACAAGGACGGCGATGAGGTGACGGAACCCTTCGCGAAGCGCGTCATCCGTGCGGACAGCGACCGCTTCCGCAAGATCCCCTACGTCATTGGTGTCGTCAGCGGTGTCGCCAAGACCCATGCGGTCCACGCGGTGTTGACCGGCAAGTGGATCAACGTGCTGGTGACCGACTCGCTGCTGGCGCGCCGGCTGCTGACCGAACCGGCTTGACTCAGCTGTCGACCGTCACCGAGTCGGCGGGGAACACGACACCTGCCGAGTGCCGGAGCCGCTCGCTGAGGGTCGCGACATCAGCGCCGAGCATCCGCAGGCGCTCGTAGCTGTATGGCGCGCGGTCGGGCTCATCAGGGAACGCCTCGAGGCGCCGGGAGAGGTGCTCCACCTCATGGGCCAGGGGGTTGGTCGCGACGGGCCCCACGCCGTCCAACGCAACCGCGTGACCGCGCGCGTCTCGCGACAGCGTGACCCACGCAATCCCGGCGACGTTGTTGAATGCCAGCACCTCCCCGTGCGAGCCGTACACCTCACATGGCTGGTGCGACGCCTGTGTCTTCGAGACGGCCAGGGTGACGTCGAAGCCTGAGTAGCGCAGGACGGCGTGCCCGCCGGCGTCGGCGCCGGTATCCAGAATCCGCGCGTAGTAGCGCGCCTCCCGCGGCATGCCGAACCAGTCGACCACGGCGTACAGCTGGTAGACGCCGAGGTCCGCCATCGCACCGCCGGAGAACTCGGCCGTCAGGATCCGCGGACGGCCGCCGGCCAGGTACGACGGGTAACGGGAGGAATACTGCCGGAAGACGAGCGACGCGCCGCTGATCTCGCCGAGACCGGCCACGGCACCGCGCAGCGCCTGATAGTTCGGCTCGTACAGGTGGCGCGCTGCCTCGAGCATCAGGACGCCGCCGGCGTCCGCGGCGTGACACACCCGAACCCACTCGGCGGAGTTGGAGAACGCGGGCTTCTCGACGATCACATGCTTGTGGTGCGAGGCCATCCGTTCGGCCATCCGAGCGTGCAGGCTGTTGGGAGTGGCGACGTAGACGACGTCGACGTCGCCGCTGCCAGCGAGCTCGTCGGAGTCGCGGTACACGACCGTGCCATCGTCCTGGAACGGCAGGCTCGCGGAGAAGTCGCGGCCGCGCTCGTGCGACGATCCGAGCACGCCGCGAAGCCGCCAGTCGCCCTGCGCGTGGGCCGCCTCAACGAACTGCCGCGAGATGGGGCCGGTGCCGACGACGGCGTAGTTGATCACCGGTGCGCGCCGATCAGGGTTTCCAGCACGGTTGAGATGGCCTCGCCCGCGTCAGGGTCGACGACCCGTCCGGCCGCGGCCTTGGCCGCGGCGGTACCCCCGACCATGGCGTAGGACAGACCGGCCCACTCCAGCATGCCGACGTCGTTGTCCGAGTCCCCGAAGGCGACGACGTCCCGCCGGTCGACTCCCAGGCGGCCCGCCAGCCATGACAACGCCGCTACCTTCGTGACACCCGCGGCCGTGATCTCGATGTTCGCGTTCAGGGAGGTCGTGATCGCCAGATCGTTCCATCGCGCCAGGCGCGCGGTGATCTCTGGCCGGTCGGCTTCCCTGACGCCGCTGATGTTGAGCTTCTCGACCGCACCCACGTCCAGCAGCGGTTCGAGGCTGTCGACCACGAACGTGTGCTCGGCGAGATGGGCCGCGAAATGCGGCGTGAAGCTCGATCGGAAGCGGCGCACGTGCCGCCGCTCCAGATACGCCGCACCGTCGTGGTACAGCTCCAGAGACAGGTCATAGCCGTCGAAGAGCGTGTACAGATCGTGTGCACGCTGGGCGCTCAGAGGCGATGTGCGCAGTGCCGGTGGCGCGCAGCACCGATCGATCACGCTGGCACCGTTGGAGGACACCACGTACCGGACGAATGGGATCTGCCTCAGCTCGTGGCGCATCAGCGCGAGCGCTCGGCCAGAGGCGGGTACGACGTGCGCCCCCCGTGCCGCCAGTTCGCCCAGGGCACGTTGTTCGTCCGCGGGGACCGTCCGGTGGTCGGCCGCCAGGAGGGTGCCGTCGAGATCGACCGCGATGATGCCGATCATCCGTTGGCCCCGCGCCTGGCGCGAGTCCGCCGCGACCGACGGCTCGCGCCAGAGTTCCGCTTCACAGCGCGGCGAAGTTGGTGTCACCGACGATGCTGTGCCAGTCCGCCGCGAAGTCGTTCACGGCCTTGCCGATCGCGGCGGCGCCGAACGCGCCGTGCAGAAGCCGCGGCTGGACGGTTACCGCGTGCGCGCCAGCGAGTAGGGCCTCGTTCACCTGGGTGATGTTCTTGAAACTCGCGGCGACGATCTTTGTCGGCGCCTTGTGCGCCTCGATCATTTTCGCGATCGAGGCGATGAGAGTGCGAGGGTCGACGTCGACGTCGGAGACCCGGTTGACGTAGGGGGCGATGTAGTCCGCCCCGGCGGCGACGGCCATGAATCCCTGCAGCCTGGTGTAGACGGCGGTGGCGGTCACGCGGACGCCGCGCTGCTTCAGCAGTTGCATCGCCGCCAGGCCCTCCTCGGTGGTGGGGACCTTGATGTACACCTCGTCGTCCACCCGGTCGAGGATGGTCTCGGCCTCCTTGACCATGTCATCACGCGCGGCGCCGACGACCTGCACGTGCAACGAGCGCTCCATGCCAACGACCGACCGGATGCGCCGGAAGGTGTCGAACACCTCGGTCTGGCCGTCCTTGCGAAGTATCGAGGGGTTGGAGGTCACCCCCGTGTAGGGAAAGCACGCACCGAACCGCTCGATATCGGCGATGTTCGTGGTGTCGAACAGGAATTCCATGGCTCTGACCGCTTTCTTCGTCGTCGTGCCAGTCGCGGGTATCGCTACCTGAGAGGTGACCTGTTGCCCGGCCGATAGAGACCTGGCGGGAGCTACAGGCGCACCACCTCTTCGGCGAAGAAGTGGTCCAGGGCCTCGGCGAGCTCGGTCTCGTCGGCGCCGTCGATCTCCATGGTGATCGTTGACAGGTACGTTGCCTGCGCGGTCACCAGGCCGATGATGCTGCGCGGGTCGAAGGCCTCGCCGTCCTTCTTGAGGACCAGTCCAGACGTGAACCGCTTGGCGAGCCTGGTGAGTTCCTTCGCCGGCCGCGCGTGCAGGCCCTCGGGTGCCAGCACCCTGTACTCGCGAACGATCATTCCCATCCCTCCAGGTATTCCTTGATGGCGACGCCGCTGTCCAACGCCATGACCGTGTCGCGCACTTCGCAGGCCTTGTCGAGCGTCAGGCCGCGCACCCGGTCTTTCACGTATGGGACGTTGGCCGGGCTCATGGAGAACTCGTCGAGGCCGAAGGCGAACAGCAGCGGGGTCGCCGCCACGGCACCGGCCATCTCCCCGCACATGCCGACCCAGATGCCGGCCCGCTTGCCCGCTTCGATCGTGTGCCGGATCAACCGCAGCACGCCGGGGTTGTAGAAGCTGCACAGATCCGCGACCTTGGGGTTCGTCCGATCGACGGCCAGCCCGTACTGGCACAGGTCGTTCGTGCCGATGCTGAAGAAGTCCACGTGCGGGGCGAAGACTTCCGCGGCGGCCGCGACCGCCGGGATCTCGACCATGATGCCGAGCTCGATGCCCGCGTCGAACGCCTCGCCGCGCTCCCTGAGTTCGGCCTCGCACTCCTCGACCAGCACCTTGGAACGCTTCAGCTCGCTGAGCGCGCTGATCATCGGGAACATGATCTTGACTTGGCCGAACGCGCTGGCGCGCAGGATCGCTCGGATCTGCTCCTTGAACAGCTCCGGGTTGTCCAGGCACACGCGGATGGCGCGGTAGCCCAGGAACGGATTGCCCTCGGCCGGGATGCCGAGGTACGGCACCTTCTTGTCGCCGCCCGCGTCGAGCGTGCGGATGATCACCGGTCCATGCGCCTGCTGCACCGCGGCCTTGTAGACGGCGAGTTGCTCGTCCTCCGTCGGGGCCCTGTCCATGTCCATGTAGATGAACTCGGTGCGGAACAGTCCCACCCCGTCGGCGCCAACCTCGGCGACCCGGGCCGCCTCCTGTGGACCCGCGATGTTGATGGCCAGTTCGACCTGGATGCCGTCCAGGCTGACCGCCGGCAAGGAGTGCAGCTCGGCCAGGCGCTCCCTGTCCTCGACGAACCGGGCCCGGCGTCGCTCGAACAGGTCCAGCTCGGCGCTGGTCGGCTCGATGACGATCTCACCGGTGGTCCCGTCGAGGGCGACGAGCTGACCGGTGCGAACCCTCTCGAACCGAAGCCCGACTATCGCCGGGATCTCCAGCATCTTGGCCAGGATCGCGGTGTGCGACGTCTCCGAGCCCGCCTCGGTGACGAAGCCGAGGACGTTGCCCCGGTCAAGGGTCGCGGCCTCACTCGGCGTGATGTCGCGGGCGAAGACGACGACCGGCTCCTCAAGGTGCGACAGGTCGACCACGGGGACGCCGAACGCGTGCGCGGCCAGGCGCGCGCCGACGTCGCGGACGTCGGCGGCACGCCCCCGCAGGTACTCCGACTCGACCTTGTCAAGTTGCTGGGCCATGTCCTCCGTGGCCCTTAGCAAGGCGTCCCCGGCCTCGTTCAGCGACACCGCCACATACTGGTTCGCCTTGCTGAGAAGCGCCGGATCCTCGGCGACCTCCATCTGGACCTCGATGAGGTCCCGGATGACCTTGTCGTCCTCCCCTTGCCCGTCGAGGATTCGCCGCAGGTCCCGCTGGGTCTCGGCGACCGCCTGGAGGATGCGCCGCTGCTCTTCGGCGACGTGGCCGACGGTGATCATCCGGTTGGTCGGCCTGACGCCGCGGTTGTCGTAGACGAGGGCCTTGCCTATCGCGATGCCTCGTGAGACACCCTTGCCGTTCCGCATCCGGCACCGCCTCCTTTGTCTCGCGTCCAGGACGCCTGACCGCTAGTGGTCAGCGGGCGTGAGCTGCTGCTCGAGCGACTCCACGATCTGCACGGCCTTCTTGATCGCGGTCTGCACGCCGATCTTGAGGACCGGCTTTCCCTTGAACCGCTGCTCACGCAGGATCGGCATGTCTTTGGTCAGCACCACTGCGTCCGCCGCGGCGATTTCGGCCGCGGTGAGCTCGTTCTCAACTCCGATGGAGCCCTGGGTTTCGACCTTGATGTGGTGGCCTCGACTCTCGGCGGCCTTCTGAAGGGCCTCGGCGGCCATGTAGGTGTGCGCCACACCGGACGGGCAGGCCGTCACCGCGATGATGTTCATTCCTGATCACTCCCTACACTCACCCGACTCAGCCGAGCGAGAGCCTGAACGACTCCGCCGGGACCTCGTCCTCGGCCGGCACCTCAGCGATCGTCTTGCGCTTGAGCAGCAGGACCATCGCCGTGCAGACGGCAACGCCGACAACGACGGCAATCAGGTAGCTGACCGCCTTGCCGGCCGCACTGGTGCCCGCCAGGCCGATCAGACCGCCCCAAGCTACCGCCGAGCCCGAGGTCAGCCCCAGCGCCGTCGCCGCGCCGACCGCTGAACCGGTGACGGTCGCCGCGATGACCCGGATGGGGTCGCCCGCGGCGAACGGGATCGCCCCTTCCGTGATGCCGACCAACCCCATGAGCACGGCCGACTTGCCGGCCTCGCGCTCGTCGCGAGTGAACTTGCGTCTCATGATGAAGGTCGCCATCGCCATCGCCAACGGCGGCACGCAGATCGCGACGTCCATCGCCGCGATGTATCCGGCGCCCCAGGTCGTCACCGCCTGCATGGCAATCGTCGCACCGAACGTGTAGGCGACCTTGTTGACCGGGCCACCCAGGTCGAAGCCGATCATGGCGCCGACGATCAGGCCGAGGAGGATCGAGTTCGCACCGGTCATGCCCGACAGGAAGTGGTTGAGACCGGTCATCGCGGCCGCGATCGGCTTGCCGATGAGGAAATCCATCACGAGCCACACCACGAACGTGCCCAATAGCGGGATCACCAGGATCGGCATCACCGAGCGGACCGAAGGGGGCACTTTGATCTTCTTCAGGTAGAACGTGACGATTCCCGCGAGAAAGCCGGACACGATCCCGCCGAGGAACCCGGCCCCAATACTCACGGCGATCGCGCCGCCGATGACTCCGGGGGCGATGCCGACGCGGTCGGCGATCGAGAAGGCGACGTAGCCGGAGAAGATCGGCACGAGGTAGCCCAACCCCGTGACACCGAGCTGGAACAGTGCGGCCAGGAAGGTCCCGTCCGCGGGCTTGCCGCCGGTGCTGGTGCTCAGCGCGACCGGGACCGCCAGCAGAATGCCCCCGGCGACGACGAACGGGATCATGTACGACACGCCGGACATCAGGTGACGTCGCGTGCCTTTGAATATGGTGCCGAGCTCACTCATGGGAAACCGCCATTGATAGAGCGTGTTCTAGAGACAGGATCGGTGCGCGGAACGCGATGTTCCGCGCGGGTCAGGGCCTGACCCGGTGGGGCTAGTGACTCGTCTCCTGGTCGATGTCGTCGATGAGGCTGACGATGTCGGCGGGGTTCGTTGCCGCGCTGATGGTGGCTATGAAGTCCTCGTCAACGAACTTGCGGAACAGCTTGGCGAGAATGCGTAGGTGCCGGTCGCCGGCGTCCTTCGCGGGCACGCCTATCAGGAAGACCAGGCGCACCCGCTCGTCGTCGTCCCAGGAGATCTCGTCGGACAGGCGCGCGAAGCCGAGGCTGGCGTGCCCGACGAAGTCCGTCTTGGCGTGTGGCGTGGCGATCGAGAAGCCGACCGCCGTTGACGAAGAACTCTCACGGTCGAGGACCGCACTGATGTAGCCCTCGAGGTCCGTGATCCGCTCTGCCTCATAGAACCTCGCGGCCAGCCGCCGGATCGCCGCTTCCCTGCTGGTGGCGGCGACGTCGAAGAGGACAAGTCGCGGATCGACCAACTTCTGCAAGGTCGTCTTCTCCACTGGATCTCACGCCTTCGTGTCGCGGTTCGCGCGGTCCTGAGTGTGCTCGTCGAACCGTGGATCGAAGGTACGGCCGCACATCGGTGTTGTCAAGTGTGCGGGTATGCGCTCAATTGAGCGCATACCGAACGTGTCGAGCCCCCGGGCGTGCCACTTCGTCGTTGACGTCCGCTGGTGGTGTAGCCGCAGGTCAACCGCGACGGCGCCACCTGGTCGTCGAGGCCCGGATCCGGAGCGTGGGTTCGACCAGCTCGCGCGCGGGCGCCTCGTCACCGCCCTCGATGCGCCGTAGCAGGAGCCGGGAGGCCTCCCGCGCCACCTGCTCGGCATGGGTGGCCACCGTGGTCAGCGCGGGCGACTGCATCGACGAAAGGGCGATGTCGTCGAAACCAGCGACCGCGACGTCGCGCCCCGGCCTGATCCCGCGCCGGCGCAGCTCCGCGTAAACGCCCAGGGCGATGGCGTCGCTGTAGGCGACCAGCGCGTCGGGCAAATCACCGCGGTCCAGCACCGCCGCGACGGCGGATATCCCGCCCTCCGGAATGTTCGGGCCGATCGACGACCGGCGGGGGTCAAAGTGGACGCCGCTGCCCGTCAGCCCGTCCGCCAGGCCGGCCAACCTTTCGGCGCGCGAACTCGACGCCGCCGGCCCACCCACGAACACGACCGACGAGACCCCCAGCGAACCGAGGTGACCAGCCAGCAGCCGGCCGGCGGTGACGTTGTCCGGGCCCACGTAGTCGAACTCGTCCGTCAGGTGCCGGGTCACCTGCACCAACGGAACCCCGGCCGAGGTCAGGGACTCGGCGCCCAGGGTTTTCTCCTCGCCCACCGCCGGCAACACCAGGACACCGTCGACCCGGCGCTGCGCGAACGCTTCGAGCAGGTCGCGCTGCCGATCGACGGCGTTGTGGCTGTAGCCGACCAGCAGCTGGTAACCAGCGGCGCCGATGGCCGCGTCGACCGCCATCGCCAGGTCGGCGAAGTACGGGTTACGGATGTCCGTCACGACCAGACCGACCGTGTACGAGCGCTGCTGGCGCATGGCCGCCGCCTGGCGGTTGTAGACGTACCCGAGCTCGTCAGCCGCACGCAGAACTCGCTGTCGTGTCGGAGCGGGAATCTTCTCGCTGCCTCGGATGACGAGCGAGGCGGTAGAACGAGACACTCCGGCACGCGCACCCACGTCGGTCAGCGTTACCCGCGCCATATAACGATCACTCTCTTGCCCCTGACCTGCGACGATACCTACTGTGCGTCGCCCGGCACGGTCGGCGGACCAACTTCGGAACCCGTGCGGCGTTCCCGAGCGGGACGGCGTCATGAGCTTATGTGACCTGTCATCCAGGGCTGTTGTCATCGATCGTTAGATCGATCTACCATCGTGCTGTCTCGATGAGATGGGAGCGAGAGCGCGGGGCGCGGCGCAACCAAGGGCGTCCCGTCACACGGCCTCGCCATCGTCCGGCAAGTGGCCCGGACCGGCGGAAACGATCTCGTCCCCACCAGTGGAGGAGGACCGGCGATGGCCCCAACGACGGCAGCATCGATCGAGAACACGGCATCGATCGAGAACACCGACATCACCCGGATCCCACCGTTCGAGCGGATCACGCGGCTCAAGGACGCGATGCTGGCCGAGCCGCGCGTGGTGTCCCTCGAGCAGGCCAGGATCACCACCCGCGTCTACTCCCGTAACACCGCCCGCGACGCCGGCGAAGTGACCATCGTCGTGCGCGCCAGGGCGCTGGCCGCCGCGCTGCGGGAGATCGAGATCGCGATCACCCCTGGCGAGCTGATCGTCGGCAACCGCACCCGCGGCGTGCGTGCCGGCGTCGTGTCCCCCGAGGCCGGCTCCTCATGGGTCGAGCGCGAGATCGAGACCCTGCCGACCCGCCCGCAGGACCGCTTCGCCGTGACTCCGGAAACGATCGAGGAGTTCCATAACGTCCTGTACCCGGCGTGGCAGGGGCACACCCTCGAGGACGTCGTCGCCGCCCGGTACGGCGACGAGATCAAAGCGATCTCGCCCGTCGTCAAGATCAACCAGACCGACCACGCGCAGGGCCACATCTGCCCGGACGTCGCACGCTGGCTGAGGCTGGGCCCCAATGGCCTGAGGCTCGAGGCGCTGCGCGCCTCCAGCGACAACGAGGAAGCCCGTGACTTCTACCGGGCCGTCGTCGTCACGATGGAGGGCGTTCAGGAGTTCTACCGGCGCTACGCCAGGCTCGCGGCCGCCATGTCCGGCACTGTCGGAGACCGCGCGCTCGCCGCCGAGCTCTCCGACCTGTCGTCCATGCTCACGGCACTGGTCGACCGTCCTCCGCGCACCTTCCACGAGGCGCTGCAGGCCACCTGGATGCTCTTCGTCGTCCTGCAGATGGAGTCCAACGCCTCGTCGTTCTCCCCTGGACGCCTCGACACCATCCTCGAGCCCTACTACCGGGCCGACGTCGAGGCGGGCACGCTCACTCCCGCCGGCGCCCTGGAGCTCGTAGAGTCGCTGTTCCTCAAGTTCAACCAGATCGTCTACATGCGCAACGCGGCCAGCGCCAAGTACTTCGCCGGCTTCCCGATCGGCTTCAACGTCGCGATCGGCGGCCAGGATGCCGACGGCCACGACCTGGTCAACGACCTCTCGTTCCTGTTCCTGCAGGCGCAGAAGCATCTTGGGCTCCCCCAACCGAACCTGTCCGTTCGGCTGCATGACGGCACGTCGGAAGAGCTGTTGCGGGAAGCGGTGCGCGTCGTGGCCCGCGGCTCGGGCATGCCGCAGTTCTTCAACGACGCCTCGGTGATCCCCGCCCTCGAAGGCGTCGGGATCTCGGAGGCCGACGCGCGCAACTACGCGATCGTCGGCTGCGTCGAGTTGACCACCCAGGGCAACAACCTCGGGTGGAGCGACGCCGCGATGTTCAACCTCGACAAGGCCCTCGAACTCACCCTCACCGGCGGCATCGATCTGCTCACCGGCAAACGGATCGGTCCCGACTTCGGCAACCTCGAGCAGTACGCCACCTGGGCAGACCTCGAGGCCGCGTTCCGCGGGACCATCGACCACTACGTCGACCGCATGATCAAGGCGTGCGAGGTCGTCGAACAGGCGCACATGGAAATCCTCCCCACGGCCTTCCTGTCCGCCGTGATCGACGACTGCATGGCGCGGGGTGTCGACGTGACCGCGGGCGGGGCGGTCTACAACCTGTCCGGCATCCAGATGATTCAGGTCGCCTCGCTCGCCGACAGCCTCGCCGCGCTCAAGAAGCTCGTCTTCGAGGACGGCAAGATCTCCCGCCGCCGGCTGCTGGACGCCTTGCGGGCCGACTTCGAGGGGTATGAGGTCGAGCGCGCCATGCTGCTCAACCAGGCACCCAAGTACGGCAACGACATCCGCTACGTGGACGACCTCGGCGCCACCTGGGCCCGCTACTTCGCCGACCAGCTGACCCGCTACACCAACGTCCGCGGCGGCCCCTACCACCCGGGCATGTACACCGTCTCCGCGCACGTTCCGATGGGGCAGAACGTCGGCGCGTCACCCGACGGTCGCAAGGCCCGCGAGCCCCTGGCCGACGGCGGCCTGTCACCCGTCTACGGCCGCGACATGACCGGCCCCACCGCCGTGCTGCAGTCCGTCGCCAGGATGGACAACCGCTTCACGTCCAACGGCGGCCTGCTCAACATGAAGTTCCTGCCCGAGTTCTTCGACTCGGAGACCAACATCGGCAAGTTCGCCACCATGCTGCGCACGATGGTCACCCTGCAGGTGCCGCATGCACAGTTCAACGTCGTGCGCCGCGAGGACCTCATCGCCGCCAAGAAGAACCCCGACCAGTACCGCGGTCTGACCGTGCGCGTCGCCGGCTACACCGCGTACTTCGTCGAGCTCGCCGGCGACCTGCAGGACGAGATCATCGCCCGGACCACCCAGAGCCTGTGACCACCACGGCTGTCCAGGAAACCCGCGGACGCGTCGGCAGAAACGACCGCGGCCTGGTCGCCAACGCGGTCGACATCCGCCGGTTCTCCACCCACGACGGCACCGGCATCCGCACGACGATCTTCCTCAAGGGCTGCACCCTCGCGTGCAGGTGGTGCCAGAACCCCGAGACGATCAGCGGCCGGATCCACCCGGTCTTCTTCCCGTCCCGCTGCATTGACTGCGGCCTGTGCGTCCAGGCGGCCGGCGATGGCGAGGTCCGGCGGGAAGAGGACGGCCGGATCGTGGTCGACACCACCCGTGAGTCCGACTGGCGAGCGCTGGCGGCGGTGTGCCCCGCGAATGCCATCACGTTCGACGGGAGTCGCTACACCGTCGAGGACCTCGTCACCCTGGCGCTGCGGGACAAGCCATTCTTCCGCGACGGCGGCGGGGTGACGATCTCCGGCGGCGAACCGCTCTTCTGGCCACGGTTCACACGACGACTGCTCGAACGCCTACACGAGGAAGGGGTGCACACCGCGATCGAGACGGCCCTCAACGTGCGCCGCGAGTTCCTCGCCGCCTGCCTGCCGTTTCTCGATCTCGTCTACGCCGACTGCAAGCTCGCCGACCCGCGGCGCCACCGGGAGATGACCGGCACGGACAACGCCCAGGTTCTGGCGAACCTCCGCTACCTGCTGGAGTCGGAGCACCGCGACGCCGTCGTCGTCCGCACCCCGTTGATCCCCGGAGTCACGGCCACCGACGAGAACATCGCTGCGATCGCCCGGCTCATCTGCGATATCTACCCCGACGTCCGCTACGAGTTGCTCAACTACAACCCACTGGCCGCCAGCAAGTACCAGCACGTGCCCGGCCGTACTTTCCTGTTCCCGGACGGCGAGAACCCGCCGATGTACACCCGCGAGCGGATGGACCACTATCGCGGAGTCGCCCGCACATCGGGCGTGAGGCACCTCATCACCGAGTGACCGCAGGCGATGCCGGACCAGCGGCGTTTGCTGTATGGCTGGCTTATCTCTCGTCGCTATGGGCGCCGGCTGACGGCGAGTCGTCACCTGAGATCCACCGATCATCGCCCTCAGTGCAGTACCGTGCGCGTCAAGTTACGACTGCATGAGGTGAGTGCACATGGCTCCTGGGCGGGATGACCCGGATCGCAAGCTGTTCGCGGAGGAACTGCGGGCGGCGCGGAAGCAACGCGGCTGGTCAACAGAAGAGCTGGGAAAGCTGATCAACTTCAGCGCGTCGACGATCAACAACATGGAATCGAGGTTCCGTGCGCCAACTCGTCAGCAGGCATTGCTGCTGGACAAGGCGTTCGGAACGCCGGGCACGTTCGGTCGACTGGAAGAGCGGTTGCGCGGCTTGGCCTTCTCGTCGGGCTTCCGACCCTTTTTCCTTACGAGGAGGCGGCGCAGACGTTGCGGGCCTTTGAGCCCATGCTCGTCCCCGGCCTGTTCCAGACCGAAGACTACGCGCGAGCGATTCTTGAAACCAATCCCGAAGCCACCGAGGAGAAGTTGGGGGTCTGGGTCGACGGGCGCATGGCACGTCAGGCGATCCTGGACCGGAAGGAACCAGCCCCGCCGTGGATGTGGGTAGTGCTGGACGAGCAGGTGCTGCATCGCAACATCGGTGGGCCGTCGGTGATGATCGCGCAGTTGGAGCGCCTGGCGCAGCTGAGTACCAAGCAGCGGATCAGCATTCAGGTGATCCCCGCCGACGGTCCGCATCCCGGGCTGTTGGGTGCCTTCTGGCTGGCCGAGCTGGAGCAACCGCCGGCCGTGGTCTACTTGGAGACGGCATCGGAGGGCGAGACCATCGAGACCCATTACATGGCGAAGAGCATGACGGTCCTGTTCGATGCGCTCCGGGCGGAGGCGCTGACCCGCAGCGCTTCCCTGGCACTCATCGAGGAAGCGGCACTGCGATGGAAGGAAAAATCGGAGACATGACCACCTGGCGGAAGTCCAGCTATAGCGGCAGCAACGCCGGGGCCTGTGTGGAGGTCGGCCTGTGCGCCCCGCGCGCGTTCTTGGTGCGGGACACCAAGAACCGAGTCGGCGGCACCCTGGCCTTCGCCCCTGCCGCCTGGCAGCGGTTCGCCACCCAGGTCAAGGCCACCGACCAGGCGTGACACAGAGTTCTGTCGGCCCGACCATGACGCGCGGTCGGGCCGACAGACGTGTACGAGGGCAGTTGTGGGTGTCGTCACGTTGCGTTGAGTAGGTCTAGTTTGTCGAATCTCACCCTCCGGATGGTCTTGAACCAGTAACCTGCGGTACTGACCGTAGAACTGGGGAGGACTCATGACGAGCTCGCAGGATGGGCCAGGTCAGCAGCCGGTTGACGCAGGTCTCGGTGTCCCGTTACAGCCGAACGCCGTCTCGGCGAACTACACCGCCAACTTCGCCCAGCAGGTCCAGGCGCAGGTACAGCAGTCTGCGGATCTCAAGGCCGCCGCGACCTCAGGCAAGTTCAGCATCAACCCCGAAGCCGCCCAAGAGATGATCAAGGCCTACCAGTTCGCCCAACAAGAGTGGCTGGACGGCCAGAGGGAGGTGGACCTTGTCGCGGAAAAGTACCAGCTGGGTTCGACACCGGGCGCGAAGGTCATCTCAAATTGGAACCAGCAGGTCGGACAGCAGTTCGCGATGGCATACATGAGCCTTCGTGATGTATACCAGAACCAGATCGATGCCTATACGCAGGCGATGAAGAACTACCAGGAGAATGAGGCCAAGGTGTCTGATTCGTTGCGGAAGGCCGGTGAAAGCTGAGTGAGTCCCATGACCCGTTCGGTGAAGCGAATGGTCGCGATGTCAATCTTGTCGGCGGCGGCAGTGGGGACGCTGGCCGCATGCGGCGGTGGCGGCGGCAGCAATCTTCAGCCGGGCGGAACCTCAACCACGACATCAGGCGCTGGCTCCACAACCAGCGCATCCGGCGGTGCTGCGTCGGACCGGTGGTTCAATTCAGTTCAAGCGTGCAGTCTGGTCGATCAGGCCACCTTGACTCAGCTCGGGTACACAAGCCCAGGCAAGGTTGTCGAGAACAACGATTTTGAAAACCAGTGCTCGTGGAAGAATGACACGAGCGAGCTAGCCCTCGACTTGGTGGCCCAAGACTACAACCACATCACGTCGCTGGGGGGTCAGCTGTCAAATCTGACCGTTGCCGGTCGACCTGCGGTACAGGATGACATAACCGCCAGTGGAATCTGCATGATTTCCCTTGAAGCGACGAAAGGTTCGCAGGCGCTTATACACGTCGACCTGCTACAAAGCGCTAGTCTGGCTCCTTGTGATATTGCCACGCAGGCGGCTACCGCCGTGGTGTCAAAACTGCCGAAACTGTCGGGTTGAACTGGGGGAGGATGAGCCGTGTCGTCGGCAAATTCGAGTGGTTCCGAGAATTCGCAACAGTTGATGCAAGCGCAAGCCAGCACATTCATAGCGATTGAGAACGGCGGCACGATGCAGCCGGGTCCTGCCTTGCCGAATACGCTCTTCGATGGTTACAGCCAAGAAGAGATCTACAGCATGTTCCAGCAGGATGCCGATCCGGGCATGCTGCAATCGCAGGCGGATGTTTTCCAGCACCGAGCGGACAGTCTGAACCAGGTTGCTCAGCGGCTAGTGCAGGGTCTCCGAAACTCGCAGGAGAACTGGACTGGTCAGGCGGCGGACAGTGCTCTGGCGTCGTCGGTGCAGATCGTGCAGTGGCATGGTGACATGGCCGGTGGGGCCTCTTCGGCTCAGAAGCAGATTCAGTCGCAGAGTGAGTCGCTGGCGGCGGCTCGGACGAATATCCCGAAGCCGGTTGCCGCGCCAACGGTGAGTGACACGGCCAAGGAAATGGCGAACTCGGGGAACCCGATTGTGCCGGCTATCCAGTACGTGCAGGGCAAGCAGGCGGCCGCCGATGCCAAGAATGCTCAGGTGCGGGTCGCGCAGCAGTATGAGGGTGCGCTGGACAACACCTCAGCGATGCCGCAGTTCACCCCGCCGACCTCGTCGGGATCCGGTGGCACCGGCAACCCGTCCTCCGGGGGAACCACCGGTGGCGGCGGCGGTTCCGGTGGTGGCGGGGGATCGTCGTATGGCGGCTCTTCCGGTGGTGGCTATGCCGGTGGCAGTGCGGGTGGCGGTGACGCGGTTCCGGCCGGTAGCGGCTATTCGGCTTCGCCGTCGGTGCCGGGTTCCGGCCCGGTGTCGGGCACGACCAGCACGTCCGGCACCGGTGCGGGTTCGTCGTACGGCGGCGGCTACACCAATGGTCCTGGTGGGTGGTCGGCCGGCGGCTCGTCCGGCGCGGACGCGGGTGCCGGCATGATGCCGGTGGGCGGGATCGGCGGCGTCGGTGGTTTCGGTGGCGGCGACACGTATTCGCCCGGCCGTGGCTATGGCGGTTCCGCGGGTGGTTCGTACGGCGGTTCCGGCGGGAGCGGTTCTGGCTCCGGTGCCGGTGCGCGCAGTGGTGCGCTGCCCGGTGGTGCTGCCGCCGAGCGGGCGGCGATGCGGAATGCCGCCGCCGAGGCCAAGGCCGCCAGCGGCTCCGGTATGGCCGGTGGCGGCAT
This sequence comes from Pseudonocardiaceae bacterium, assembly GCA_036384655.1. Taxonomy (GTDB): domain Bacteria; phylum Actinomycetota; class Actinomycetes; order Mycobacteriales; family Pseudonocardiaceae; genus DASVLX01. The sequence goes on along the minus strand of DASVLX010000318.1, from coordinate 10,035 downwards.
GGGCGGCGCCCGCGGCAAGGGCGACGAGGACGAGGAACACGAGAGCGCGTCGTATCTGGTCAACGAGGACAACATGAACGACTGGATCGGCAAACTGCCGCCCACCGCACCGCCGGTGATCAGCTGATGCCCGCAACCTTCGAACTGTCGCTGGACACGGGTCTTCTCGCAATCCGCCTGCCTGGCAACGTCGAACCCACATAACCACCGCCCAGGCAGACCGCCGGTGGCACGACGGCCTATGCCACCGGCGGTCGCCAAACGACTTCACAGGTCGAAAAGCGGGGCCTCGGTCAGGGCCTTGACCTTGTCGGAGTGGACGCCGGGGGCGCATTCGACCAGGCGCAGACCGTCGGGGTCCACGTCGATGACGGCCAGGTCGGTGATGATGCGGTCGACGACCGCCTGGCCGGTGAGCGGCAGGGTGTTCTCGCGGAGGATCTTCGGGGAGCCATCCTTGGCGACATGTTCCATGAGCACGATGACCCGGCGGGCGCCGTGCACGAGGTCCATGGCGCCACCCATGCCCTTGACCAGTTTGCCGGGCACCACCCAGTTGCTCAGGTCGCCGCGCTCGCTGACCTGCATGCCACCGAGGATGGCCGCGTCGACCTTGCCGGAGCGGATCATGGCGAAGCTGGCGGCCGAGTCGAAGAAGGCGGCCCCGTCGTTCGTCGTCACCGTCTCCTTGCCGGCGTTGATGAGGTCGGGGTCCTCGTCACCCTCGACCGGATATTGGCCCAGGCCCAGGATTCCGTTCTCCGACTGGAGGACAATGTGGACGGCCCTCCCGACGTGGCCGGGAACGAGCGTGGGCAGCCCGATTCCCAGGTTGACGTAGTCGCCGTCCTTGAGCTCAGCGGCGGCACGTGCCGCCATCTCGTCGCGGGTCCAGGCCATCACCGTGCTCCTTCCGGTTGTATCGCCTGATCAGACACTGCCTGGTCGGTCGCTGGTCGCGGCCGGACCGTCCGCCGTTCGATGCCCTTCTCGGCGGCCTGTTCGGGGGTCAGGGGCAGCACGCGGTCCACGTGGATGCCCGGAAGATGTACCTCGTCGGGGTCGATCTCGCCGACGTCCACCAGGTTTTCTACCTCGGCGATGGTCCAGCGCGCCGCCATCGCGCACAGCGGGTTGAAGTTGCGGGCCGCCTTGCGGAACACCAGGTTGCCGTGCCGGTCGCTCTTCCAGGCTCGCACCAGGGCCACATCGGGGCGCAGCGCCTCCTCGCGGACGAAGGTCCGCTCGACGCCGTCCCACGGAAACGTCTCGGTCGGCTTCGGCGCCGAGGCGACCGCGACGGATCCGTCCGCGGCGAACCGGATGGGCAGCCCGCCAAGCGCTACCTGGGTGCCCACCCCGGTCTGGGTGTAGAAGGCGGGAATGCCCGCGCCACCGGCCCGAAGCCGCTCGGCGAGTGTCCCCTGTGGATTGAGCTCGATCTCGACCTCGCCGGTGAGGTACTGCCGTTCGAGTTCCTTGTTCTCGCCAACGTAGGACGCGACGAGCCTGCTGATCTGGCCGTTCTCCAACAGCAGCGAGTTGCCGATGCCGGGCGTGCCGCAGTTGTTCGAGACGATGGTGAGGTTCCGGCTGCCCAGGCGGGCGAGCGCCCGCAACAGGTACGCCGGAATACCACAGATCCCGAAGCCGCCGGTGGCGACCATCATTCCGTCCTCGACGACCTCGACAGCCTCGTCGGCGTTGCTGACGACCTTGTCCATAACCTCTCGCTCATTTCAGCCGGGCGCGTTCGAGCACGCGCTCCGGGGATGCCGTCGGGGGGATGCTCGTGAGCAGGACCTCCGCCTCGGGGAGATCCGCCTCGCCGAGCCAGTAGTCCTCGGGCACCAGCGCGATGCTCGGGTCGCCGGTCGCGACCTGAATCGAATCATCGTCCCGCAGCGCGATCGTCCACTCGAAGTGGCCGGCCACGTTGATCAGTGACGAGTAGTCGGAAATCTTCTCCGGGCTGGTCACCGGGACGTCGCCGGCGGCGGCCCGGGCGTCCAGCAGCACGAGCGTGACCGGGAGGGTGCCGAGTTTGCCGAGCCATTCGGCGAGGTACATGGACGCGCTGTCGGCCCGGTTCTCGTCGACCTCGGGGATCGGGTTGCCGGCGATCGCGTGCGCCCGGCCCAGCCAGCGGGCCGGCGAGGGCAGGTCGAGCACGACCTTGCGCCGGGTCGCCTGGGCGAGGGTGCTGACGGTGGTGCGAACGCGGTCGACCAGGGAGTCGGCGCCCAGCAGGGTGCGCAGCGCGTAGCCGGTCCGGGTGCGTGCCCCCATCGCCGTGACGAGGTCCGGTTCGGCGGCGAGATACGCGTCGTACAGGGCCTCGACGTTCACCCAGAGAGCGTCGGGGTCGAGCAGGCCGTGGACCTGTCCGACATGGCCGGCCAGCGCCGCGATGTCGGTCCACGGGATCGGCGCGCCCTGCCGGATGACGGCCGTCGCGTAGGCGTCGGCGTCCACCAGCAGCGGCCGGGTCCGGCCGGTCGGCGCGGCCGCGACCAGGGACTTCAGGGATGAGGGCATGGTTGCTCCTGGCTGAGGTTGACGACCTGGGGTGTGTGGGAGGAACGGATGCCGGGGCTCGGAAGGCGGGAGCCCCGGCATCCGCCGGCCGCACGGGGGTCAGACGAGACGCCTGACGTCTTCCCCGTGCTTCTCTTCCAGTTCACGGACCCGCTGCTCCAGCTTGGCGATCTTCACCTCGCGGCGGTCCGGAACCATCACGATCGGCAGGTCCTTCAGCGGGGCCGTCACCCGCTGCGGGCCGTCGATCGTGAAGACGGTCTCCGTGAGGTCCTCGGTGTCGCCCCACGAGCCGTAGTAGTAGAGGTCGTCGGCCGGCTCGGGCGTGACGAACTCCTCGACGAACTCGGCGTACGGCTTGCCGCGCCGCAGCCGGGCCTCGCGCGCCGCGGCACGGGCGGCCTCGGTGCCCTCGGCGTCGATCCGGAACGTCTTCGGGTCGTACCGCACCGCGAAGATGTCCTCGGCGACCTTCTGGCTGATCCGGCCGAGTTCGGCGTCCTTCACGACCGACTCGGGCAGCCGCTCCAGCGGATCGCCGTAGCCGCCGCCGGCACCCTGGGCGATCATGTAGAGCTCGCCTTCCTTGGCGATGTCGTACTGCAGTCCCATGTGATAGGTCGAGTACTGGCCATCCGGGAAGGGACGCTCGTTCATGACCTTCTCCATGGAGAGGTCGAACTTCTTGTTGTCCTGACGGATGTGCTCGTACACATTGGTGCCCTTGACCATGGCCAGCGGGTAGGTGCCGCAGCCGTAGCCGCCGTACATGCCGTAGATCGACGAGAACTTCGAGCCCGAGGTCACCGTCATGAAGCCCCACTGCGGGGTGCCCTCGGCGGCGACGATCATCTCGTAGCCCATGCCGCCGTTGAACTTCCCGAAGCCCATGTTGTCGCGGACCAGCCGCTTCGACACGAGCTGCATGAAGGGAACCTCCTCCTCCATGACCTCCTGCTCGGCGGTGTCGGCCATGGCGCAGAACAACGGGGACACCGCGTCCTCGCCGTCCCGGAAGGGCTTCGCCCCGCCCGGCATGCCGTTCAGGTCGGCGCACAGGTTGCCGACCATGTCGCCGTGCTGGGTGAGACCACCCCACAGGAAGGTGTTGATCTGGTTGAACCAGTTGGCGACCACGTTGCTGTACTTCTTCGCGGTGGAGAACGAGATCCTGCTGTACAGCGCCTGCATGGCGGAGAAGCCACGGAACGATGCCTGCAGCGACTGGCCCACCGGCGCGTCGTAGGAGGAGTCGGCCCAGGTCCCCTCTTCGGAGATGATGTCGATGCAGCTCATCGCCGAGGTGCAGCGCGGCAGGTCCGGCCACCAGAACGCGAGGATCGCCTGCATCATCATCGACTTGACCGAGCACAGTGGACTGTTGATGGCCCGGTTGAGGATCTCCGGTCCGGTGCCCCGCAGGTCGACCGTCATCTTCTCGCCCTTGATGGTGATCTTGCAGGCGAACTTGATGAGGATGTTCTCCTTGAGGGTGGAGTCCATGAACTGGTCGAACCGGTAGGTGCCGTCGGGCAGCTCGCCGATCCGCCGGCGAACCTCCTTGTCGACGTCCTCGACGGTGGTGCGCAGGGCCGCCACGAAGGTGTCGACACCCACCTCGTCGATGACCTTGTCGATGCGCGACATGATCTTGCGGACCGCGGTGATCTTCACCTTCAGGTCGGCGAGCTGCAGCTTGGGGTCACGCACCGAGTGCTGCAGGAAGGTCAGCAGGTCCCGGCGGAGATGCCCCCGCTCGACGATCTTGAACGGGCTCATCCGCAGGCCGTCGTCGAAGGCGGTCTCCGAACCGGACGGCATGCCGCCGGGCTCGCAGGCGCCGTTCTCGCCCTCGTGGATCGTCGCGGCGACCCAGGCGATGATCTCGCCGTCCCGCATCACCGGCATGATCATCGACTGGTCGGTGTTGTGGACGTTGCCGAACCGCGAGTCGTTGTGGATGAACCCGTCGCCCTCGTGAACCCCGACGGTGGGCTCGTCCTTCCAGTACTTGTTGATGTAGCGGATCGGGTGGTGCAGGATCGCGCTGAACGCGATCACGCCGTGGCAGGAGAGGTAGGAGACGTCTCCGGAGGCGGTGTAGATGGCGGTCGTGAGGTCGCCCCACTTCGCGCCGGGTGCCGCGCCCTGGGCCTCACACATCTCATAGCCCTCGTCAAGGGCACCGGCGATGCGCTTGCGGATGCGTTCCACCTGCAGCCGGTCGACTCCGGCGGCGATGGCCAGCTCCTCATGTTCGGACCGCCTGCTGATGCCGTGGTCGCGCATGATGGCCGGGTCGGGGCCGAGGAACAGGGTGGTCTCGTCCATGAACTTGTCGACCCACTCCTGCTCCTGCGGAGTCAGTGTGGCGGACGGCTTGTTCTCGATGGTGGTCATGTCACGGGCTCCTTCTGCTTCGCGTGGGCGGTGGTGGTTCCGGGTCAGTCCTGCAGGAACCACACGGCGCCCTGGCGGGTCGGCTCCAGCCGCCAACCGGGCTCGACGAGGTAGGTGGTGTTCTCCGTGGTGACGATCGCCGGACCAGGGATCACGTGGTGGTGGGTGAGCGCGGTCTGGCTGTAGACCGGGGTCTCGATCGGGTCGTCGTGGCCGATGAAGGTCACCTGGCGATGAACCACCGCCGGTGGCACGGTCCGCTCGCCGCCGGCGTCCAGGGACTCGAAGGTGACGACATCTCCGTCCACATAGGAGGCCACACGGATGGTGTTGCAGCGGATGCCGGCCTCGGGAGCGGCGCTGGCCGCGCCGAAGCGGTGGCTGTACACGTCACCGAAGGTCTTGGTCATCGCGAGGACGTCGCCGACCCCGTTCATCCGGTTGATGTTCTCCAGCGCCACCGCCTGGGTGAGCAGCTGGTTCCCGTACCGCATGTCCAGTTCCAGGCGGTACTTCACGTCCTCGGCAGCGAAGCCCTGGCGCACCAGGTCCTCACGGCCCTGCGCCTCCAGTTCCTCGACGACCGCGTTGAACTCGTCGTAGTTGTCGTACAGCGCCCTGGTCGTCGGGTTGTACATGGTGACGTGCACGCCGCGCTCGTGGAAGTGCAGCTGCTTCATGTTGCCCGCGCCCAGCGCGGAGAACACCGACGAGAACGGCGGAGCCAGCACCCGCCTGATCCCGGCGTGCCGGGCGATGCCGCAGGCGTGCAGCGGACCGTTGCCACCGTAGGCGAGTAGGGTGAAGTCCTCCGGCACGTAGCCGCGAACCCGCAGCTCCTTGCCGATGCCGATCGCCATCTGCTCGTCCACGGAGTCCTTGATGGTCCGCGCGATGTCGATGACGTCCCTGTCCAACGGGTCGCACAGGTCTTCCTCGATGGCGAACCAGGAACGCTTCGGGTCGAGCGGGATGTAGCCGTTGGCGTAGTTGTCCGGGTCCAGGTAACCCAGCAGCAGGTCGGCGTCGGTGACGGTGGGGCGCAGGCCACCACGGTCGTAGCAGGCCGGGCCGGGGTTCGAGCCGGCCGACTCCGGGCCGATCTTGATCGAGTGGTGGATGCGGTCGTAGCTGGCGATCGAGCCGCCACCGGCACCCAGCGTGTCCAGGTGCACCATCGGCACGGAGACCAGCCACCGGTCGATCGTCGGCAGGAAGTCGTAGTGCTTGACACCGCCCTCCGGCACCAGGCCGATGTCGAACGACGTCCCGCCCATGTCGGCGGAGATGACATGGCCGATGCCGGTCGCGTTGGACAGGTGCTCGGCCGCGCCGACACCGGCGATCGGTCCGGAGTGGATGGTCTGCAGGGCGTCCGTGGAGTTCATCTGCGCCATGCCACCGGAGTTGTGGATGACCAGCATCGGCTTGTCGTAGCCGGACTCGCGCAGGTTGCTCGACAGCTGGGACAGCGCGTGGAACATGATCTCGTGCAGGAACGCGTCGACGATCGTCGACGTGGCCCGCACGTACTCGCCCTTGCGGCCGGACACCTGGTGGCTGAGCAGCAGCGGGATGGCGCCGAGCTCGTGGGCCGGGAACTCCTCCAGGATGATCTCCTGGATCGCCAGCTCGTGGACGGGATTCTCGGTCGCGTTCACCAGGGCGACGACGATCGCCTCGGCTCCGGCGTCGACCAGCTCGCGGACGACGGTACGGACGTCCTCGGGGTCGACATGGGCGACGACCCTGCCGGCCGAGTTGATGCGCTCCTTGACCGAACGGATCAGGTACCGGGGCACGATCGGCTCGGGCCGTTCGGCCGCCGGCATGTTCTGCTGCATCGAGGTGTCCAGGCCCTCGCCGTAACCACGGCCGCGGGACAGCGGAATGGTGTCCTCGAAGCCGTGCGTGACGATCGCCGCGACCTTCGGGCCCTTGCGCTCGATGAGCGCGTTGGTGCCCAGCGTGGTGGCGTAGCGGACCGAGTCGACCTCGCTCAGGACGGTGGTGCGGTCCAGGTCGGCCCGCTTGCAGGCCAGGTCGAGGGCCTCGTTGAAGCCCAGCGCCAGGTTGTGGTGGGTGGTGAGGGCCTTCGCCTCGACGTATTTCTCGTCCCACACGAAGAAGCAGTCGGTGAACGTGCCGCCGATGTCGACGGAGATTCGTTTCATGGGTGGTACTCCCGGAGGTCTCAAGCCAGGTGATCAGGCCAGGTGATCAGTGATCAGGTCAGCGGACATGCCCGATTGCCCGAAGGGCGGCGGTGTACTTCTGCGCGTCCTCACCCGGTCCGTAGTTGTGCACGGCCTCGGGGTCCGCACCGATCTCCTCCCACTGCGCCCGCAGCGCGTCGACGTCGATCAGCATGTCGACTGTCGGCGGGTGGCCCGGCGGGATGTACTCGGTCTCGATCTGCGTCGCGCAGCCGGGGCAGTAGTACTCCAGGATCCGGCAGTACTTGGGGTCCGGCGAGAAGGTGAACTCGTACCGCTCGGGGTCGAGGATCGGCTGGTGGATCTCACGGGGGTCCCGGTCGTAGACCAGGGTGCCCTCCTTGTAGTTACCGCGCGCATTGCCCATGTCGTGGCCGCAGACCCGGCACACCCAACGTTCCGTGTCCAGGTCGATGACCAGGTACTCGGTCATGGGGACTCGCATGCGAACGCTCCTTTCAGGGTTCGAGATGGCTCTAGAGGGTGTCGTTGAGGAGGAGGTCGCCGGCCGAGGTGACCCGGAAGGTCCAGCCGGGCAGCACCCGAGCGGTGAAGAACGGGCCCTCGATGATCGCCGGGCCGGCGCCGGTGTCCCCGGGCGCAAGCTCGGTGAGCACGTGCACCGGAACCTCGTCGACCTGGTGGGCGGACGAGCGGACCGCGCGGGTGCCGACGGACGGCGCCTGCCGGGTCTCGACCTCCTGGTCGGCGGGCAGTTGCGGATGCGGCAGCGGGGCGGTGACGGTCAGCGACAGCGACAACCGCCTGCCGGGGTGATCCACCCGGTCTCCGGGCTGGTAGTCGGTGTGCGACACGGGCGTGCCGTCCGACTCCTCGACGCCGATCCGCCAGGCCGTCTGGCAGTCGGCGAGCGCGTAGCCCTCCTGGAACATGTCGCGCTCGGCCCGCACCAGCAGCTCGTCGTGCGCCTGCCGGGCCGCCGCCGTGGTCGGCTCGGGAACGCCCACCTCGTAGGTCTTGCCGATGTCGGAGAACGAGATGCCGAGCGCGGAGAACACCGCGGCGGTGTGCGGGATGAGGACCCGCTTCACGCCAGCGGGCCGGGCGGCACCGGTCGCGCTCATCGGACCGGCCCCACCGAACGCGGCCAGGGTCGTGTTCGCGGCCACCATGTGCGAGAACGTGTCGGACACCGCCTGGAAGTACGCCTGCTCCGCGCGGACCAGGGCCTCCTCAAGGCTGATACCGAGCGGCTTGGCGATCGTGTCGGTGATGACCGCGCGGGCCCGTTCCCGGTCCAGCTTGAACGCGCCGTCCAGGTAGGTGTCCGGGTCGAGCACGCCCAGCATCACGTTGACGTCGGTGATGGTGGCCTGCTTGCCACCGAACCCGAAGCAGGCCGGGCCGGGCGCGGCGCCCACGGACTGCGGCCCGACGGTGATCTTGCCGTCGTGCACGGCGATCACGGACGACCCGCCGACACCGCGGGAGTGCACGTTGCTCATGGGGAACGAGATCGGGACGCCCCGGATGGTGCCACGGTCGTTGACCACGACATGTTCGTCAACGACGACACCGACGTCGGTGGTGGTGCCGCCGATGTCGATCATCAGCGTGTGTTCCAGGCCGTACTGGCGGGCCAGCGCGGCGGTTCCCTCAAGCCCGCCCCGGGGACCCGACGAGTAGGTCTTCAGCGCCACCGACTTGGCGACCCGGGAGGACGCGCCGTCGTTGCGGTAGACCAGCAGCGGGTTGGCGATCCGGTAGGACTTCAGGCGCCGCTCGGCGCCGTACAGGAACCGTTCCATGGTCGGGTGCAGGAACGAGTTGATGATGCAGGACCACACCCGGCGGGCGTCGTTGCGGTCGCCGGCCAGCTCCCAGCTGTAGATCAGCGGGATGGAGCCCAGCAACTGCCGGGGGAACTTGCGCAGCAGCACCTTGCGCAGCTGCCGCTCCTGCTCCAGATCGGCACCGGCGACGACGACACGCGCGGCGCCCTTGGTCGTCAGCCGGTTGACCAACTGGACCACCTCGAACTCAACGGTCTCGTCGTCGGCGTTCACGTCGATCGTGAACACCCGGTCGCCGATCAGGTCCTCGAACAGCGCCTGCTCCGACGGCGTCGCCTGCAGCGCCGGCCGCAGGTCGGGCAGCGTCGTGAGGATGCCGATCAGCGGTCCGCGCCGCTCCACGAGGGCGTTGGTGCCCTGGGTGGTCGAGTACCGGATGTGCTGGGTCTCGTGCAGCAGCCGCTTGGTGTCGGGAAGCCCGTACAGCGCCGCCGAGGCCTTCTCCACGCCGGTGAACAGGCACTCGGAAAGGTCGTGCGGCGTGGTCAGCGTCTTGGTGAACGTGAAGCCGCTGCCATCCCAGACGCAGATATCGGTGAGAGTCCCACCATTGTCGATATTGATGAGGGTCTCCATGCCACTCCTTCGGGTCGCAGAAGATCCGCGGGAGCGACGCGGCCGGTGCCCCGGGTGGCCCCCGTGAGCTGACTCGCGGGATGACCTCGGTGCCTCGACCAGTCCGTCGCCCTTGACGGTGTGACTCACAACACTGCCGGTGTCTCATCGGCCGCCAGTGTCCCAACTTGGGACAGGGCGCCGGGTTGGCTCGGACCGCCGCTCCCGGCATGATGAAAGCTGGCCGCAACGAGGAGGCCCTATGCCGGAGAACCAGAGCAGGCTGCTGCGGATGGCCGCCGCCCGAGCCGACTTCCTGGAGTACGGCCGTCCGGGCGCCGCCGGCGTGCCCGACATCGTGGCCGCGTCCTGGCTGCGCAGCCAGGAGGCCGGTGTCGATATCAGCAATCCGGTGACGGACTTCAACGCGGATATCGACCCGAGATCGCGACTGGTTCGCTGCGCGCAACCCGTTCTGGACCAGCTCGGTAACGACAGCGCCGATCTGCCGC
>DASVLX010000317.1:0-6770 GCA_036384655.1 Pseudonocardiaceae bacterium | reverse complement strand
CGCTGTAGCCGTTGGCGGTCGGGTGGTACGAGTCGTCGATGTTGGTCCAGGACACGCTGTGGATCCAGACCGTGCTGGTTCCGCAGATCTCGTGGGCCTGCCCGAACCGGCCACGCACGTCGACGAAGGTGAAGCCGTACTTGGCGGCCTCGGTGGAGATCCGGCTGTCCAGCACGTCCGCGCCGCCGTCGATGGCGTTGTGCTTGGCGGTGTCCATGCCGACGACGCAGGTGCCGGGGCTGGCGTAGAACTCGGGGTAGCCGAGCGCGACGACATGGGCGTTGGGGGCGTGCGACTTGATGGCCGAGTACAGGTTGTCCAGCCGCCCGATCAGGGTGCTGTTGATGTAGCTCTCGGCGCTGTTGACCGCGCTCTGGCAGCCGGAGTCGGTGTTCAGGATGCAGTTGATCATGACGTTGGAGAACCCGGCGTCATTGCCACCGATGGTGATGGTGACCAACGTGGTCCCGGAGTTCAACACGCCGATCTGGTTGTTCAGAACGTCGGTGGTGACCGCACCGGAGCAGGCCTCGAAACTGAACGAGGACACCGAATGCGAGTTCACGTAGAGTTGCGGATATCCCAGCGGACTCTGCTTACAGTTACCGGAACCTGAGGTGTAGTTGTCGGCGCCTACGCCGGATGAGTAAGAATCACCCAGCGCGACGTAATTGGTGGCGGTGCTGGCGTGGGCGGGTGCGGCCAGCAGAAAAGTAGCGGCGGATGCGGTGAGGGTCGCGGTGACGGTTGATAAAACTCTGGACAGACGCATGCCGTGCCTCTCTGGGTGCCGATGTGACAGATCATCATTACCAAGAAAGGTCGCTAATGCGTATGGATTCGTGAAAAGTTAACCCACTTGTGGATCACCCATCCGGTCCGCGCGGGTGCACGGTTAACTCCCGCTAACCAGGGGCTAACCTTGTGACATGGGTTTCTCCGTCGACCCGGAAGCCTCGGCCGGCCGGACGAGCCGGCGCGACCAGATCCTGCTGGCCGCCGCCGAGTTGTTCGCCCGGCACGGCTTCCACGGTGTCGGCATCGACGACATCGGCGCCGCGGTCGGCATCTCCGGCCCCGCCCTGTATCGGCATTTCCGCAGCAAGGACGCCATGCTCGGGGAGATGCTGACCGGGATCAGCGAGTACCTGCTGACCGGCGGGGAGAAGCGGTTCGCGGCGTCGGACAGCGCGGAACACGCGCTGCCCGAGCTGGTCCGGTTTCATGTCCGGTTCGCCCTGGAGTACCCGGCGCTGATCACCGTCCAGTTCCGCAACCTCGCCAACCTGGCCGAGGGCGACCGCCAGCGGGTGCGCACGCTGCAGCGGCGGTACGTCGAGATCTGGGTCAACGCCATCCGGGCCAGCGTGCCCGACGTCAGCGAGGACGAGGCCCGGGCCGCCGCGCACGCCGTGTTCGGACTGATCAACTCGACCCCGTACATCCCCCGGCTGGGCCGCGACCGGATGGCCGAGCTGCTGTACCGGATGGCGCTGGCCGCGTTGCTGTCGCCGGGCAGCCTCACCGCGGGCGCCGCGCCCGCCTACGGGCAGACGGCGGTGTGATCGCGCGGCACCCGGACGCCCCGGCGGTCGTGTCCGTCGCTCATCTCCCGCAACAGCAGGAAGGCGTCCGGACATCCGATCTTGCCGAAGTCGTAGCAGGTCCGCATGATCTCCACGGTGGTCCACACCGCGATGCCGTTGCGGCGGGCCATGTCGGCGGCGCTGGCGTCATCGGTGACGAAGACCGCGTCGGCGAGTTCGACGCGGGTCAGGATGGCGTGGATGGACTGCGCCTCACCGAGGTTGCGCAGCGGTTCGCGGCGGGTTCCGCCGAGCGCCAGCCGGATGGTCTCCACCCGCGCGTTGTCCTCGGGTAAGTCGGTCTCGATCGGCTCGCCCAACCACTGGCGGCAGGCGGCGTGATCGAGCGTCGGCACGTACCTGGCGGACCTGCGGGTCTCGAACGCGACGGCCGCGAGCCAGGCGGCATCCACCAGGACACTGCTGATCAGGTCCAGTCGGTCGACGACCGCGAAGTTGATCAGTGTGCAGTTGTCGACCACGTATCGCGGTGTGTTCACGGCACGAACGCCGGCTCGTCTCCGGCCTTGCTGCCCAACACGCTCGCGTTGTCGCCGGCCAAGAACTCCTCCGGGGAGATGTCGAGAATCATGGCGAGCAGTCGCGCGCTGATCTCGCCGGCCTGATAGGCGCGGTGCGCGCGGTTCAACAGGTCCGTGGGCACCCGGGTCATGGTCTGCCGCTGTACGAACTCCAGATGTCGGTCCGTCCAGCCGCCCTGTTCGGCGGCATCCCATGTGGACATCGAGCCGAACTCGTCGCGCTGGGCGTCATCGACCAGTCCCAGGTTCAGCAACCGCCAGGACAGCGCCGAGGGTGACACCCGCAGCTCCCCCACCGCGCGGGCGAATCCGGCCCGGTCCACTTCGGAGGGAAAGCGGGCACGCAACCGGCGGGCCGGCATCAGCAGCGCGGCGGCGAAGGCGTTCGCACGCATCTCACCGGACCGATGCCGGGTTTCCGACGCCTGTACGTCCACATCCAACTGAAGCTGTTGCGCGTCGCCGGCGAGAACGTGGCCGAGCTCGTGGGCGAGGGTGTAGCGCTGCCGCGTCCAGACCTTGGCACTGTCCACCAGCGCCAGCCGGAATCCGTCGCGACTGTAGGAAAGTCCGTCCGGGCGGCCCGGAATCGGCTCGATCGCCACATCGATGCCGAACACCGCCTCGATGACACCGGGCAGGTCCTCGTCCATATCGGGCAGTCGGCCGGCGTCGGCGATCGCGGCCAGCGCGGCCTCGGCCAGCGCCTCGCCCTGATCGATGTTGCGGCCCTTGCGTGGCACCTTGGGCAACGGCACGGCGGCACGGCCATGGCCGACGCGTTCCAGCGTGTCGTACACATCGTCATAGGCCTGCGCGCGGGCGATCGCGCCGTCCAGGCTGGCGGGCGTGTCAACGGCGGTGCGCGCGGCCAGCAGCGGCTCGGGTCGTTTCCGGCCGGTCAGCAGCCAGTCGACGGTCACATCCCCGGTCTCCGCGATCAGCGCGAGTTCCAGCGAGGTGAAGCGGCGCGAGCCGGCCAGCGACTTGGACAGCTTGTCCGGCTCCATCTCCACGGCGGCGGCGAACGCGCGATGGGTCAGGCGAGAGGCCTCGATCACCTCGCGCACTCGATCCGCGATCCCCGCGAACTTGTCGGACATAGCACGAGGTTAGCCCACCGATTGCGAAAATCGCAACGATTCGCGTCGGCGCGTATGCCGGATCGAGACCTTTCGAGACCAACTTCCTCTTGACTCGCTCTCTCTTATGCGAGTTACTCTCACTTCAGTCGAACTCTCGAAAGGTGGTGACTGTGATGACAACCGTGGTGGGCCGTCGTTGGTGGGCACTGGGCGCGCTCGCACTGACCCTGTTGGCCGTCGGACTCGACCTGACCGTGCTCAACGTCGCGCTCCCGACGATGGCCGTTGACCTGCACGCGAACACCAGCCAGCTGCAGTGGGTGGTGGACGCCTACACGCTGGCGCTGGCCGCCATGCTGCTGCCGGCCGGCCTGCTCGGGGACAGGTACGGCCGCAAGAAGCTGCTGTTCGGCGCGGCCGTGCTGTTCGGTCTCGCGTCGCTGGGCTGCGCCTACGCCCCCAACGCCGAGACGCTGATCGCCGTGCGCGCCGTGCTCGGCGTCGGCGCGGCATTCCTGATTCCGCTGTCCATGGCCGTGCTCACCGTGCTGTTCGACCCCGAGGAACGGCCGAAGGCGCTGGCCATCTGGGTGACCGCGAACATGCTCGGCATCCCGCTCGGCCCGATCCTGGGCGGTTGGCTGCTGGACCACTTCTGGTGGGGCTCGGTCTTTCTCATCAACGTTCCGGTGATCGCCATCGGCCTGATCGCGATCGGCACGCTGCTGCCCGAGTCGCGCGCCTCGGTCCGGCCGAGCGTCGACTACTGGGGCGTCATCCTGTCCAGCCTGGGCCTGATCGGCATCACCTACGGTGTCATCGAGGCCGGCGAGCACGGCTGGGGCGGCACGTCCACGGTCGTCTCATTGATCATCGGCGCGGCACTGACGCTGGTCTTCGTGCTCTGGCAGCGCCGTGCGGCCGAACCCCTGGTCGACCTGTCGCTGTTCCGGTCGCGCGGTTTCACCTGGGGTGCGATCCTGCTCACGCTGGTCACGTTCACGATGTTCGGGCTGCTCTTCGCGATGCCGCAGTACTTCCAGTCCGTCCAGAGCGCCACCGCGCTGGGCACCGGCCTGCGGTTGCTGCCGATGATCGGCGGGATGCTGGTCGGCGTGCGGGCGGGCACCGCGATCGCCGCCAGGATCGGCGACAAGATCACCGTCGCGTTGGGATTCGCCATCGTCACCGTTGGCCTGGGACTCGGCGCGACCACCGGTCCGCAGTCCGGCTACGGCTTCGTCGCCATCTGGTTCACGATCATGGGTCTGGGGCTCGGTCTCGCCATGCCGATCGCGGCCAACGCCGCGCTCGCCCCACTGTCGGAGGAACGCAGCGGAGTCGGGTCCGCGCTGCTCATGACCCTGCGCCAGGTCGGCGGCTCGATCGGGGTGGCCATCCTCGGCACCGTGCTCAGCTCCGGCTACACGGCCCGGCTCGACCTCACCGGACTGCCCGCCCAGGTCGCCGACGCGGTGAAGGACAGCGTCAACACCGGTGTCGCGGTGGCGCGGGCCATGCACCTGCCCGCGCTGTTCGACTCGGTGCGGGACGCCTTCGTGTACGGCATGGACAGCGCGCTGTGGGTGTGCGGTGGGGTCGCGCTGGCCGGCGTGCTGCTCGCACTGCTGTTCCTGCCCACCCGGTCTGCGACGATGGAGACCACCGATGAACAGCCACCACCCTCGACAGAGCCGACACGACCGGAGGACGAACCAGTTGCCGGACGGTAGTAGTGGGCCCGTGCCCGGAAGGCTCACGCCCGGACTGCGGGAACGCAAGAAGGCCAAGACGCGTGCCGCGATCCAGCGGCATGCGTTGCGGCTGTTCCACGAGCAGGGCTACGCCGAGACGACGGTCGAGCAGATCGCCGCGGCGGCCGAGGTCTCGCCGAGCACGTTCTTCCGGTACTTCCCGACCAAGGAGGCGGTCGTGTTCACCGACGAGTACGACGCCCCGATGCTGGCCGCGTTCAAGGCGCAGCCACCGGACGTCGGCCCGATGGAAGCCGTGCGGAACTGCATCAAGTCGGTCATGGAGGGACTGTCCGAGGAGGAGCGGGAGTCCGAGCGCACCCGAGTCGAGTTGTTGTTGTCGGTTCCGGAACTGCGCGCGGCGATGATGGCCGACGTCACCGAGTGGGTGGTGACGATGGCGGAGGTCATCGCGGAGCGATCCGGCCGCCGGCCGGACGAGTTCGAGACACGCGCGTTCGCCGGCGCACTGGTCGGCATGGCCATCGCCGCCGCGCTCGCCTGGCAGGACGATCCGAGCGTGGAGTTCTTCGGCCTGATGGACCGGGCGTTGGCCTTCCTCCAGGCGGGTCTGCCGCTCTAGGACCTTGAACCCATCCTTGCCTCAGCGAGTATCTTATGGTCTAAAATACTCTCACAGGCTTGACTATCTAACCGGAGAGAATCATGGCCGATGAGCAAACGCAGGTGCTGGTGGTCGGTGCCGGCCTGGCCGGCTTGTCCGCAGCGATGTTCCTGGCCCAGCGCGGGATCGACGTGATCGCCGTGGAGCGGCGGCCCAGCAGCTCACCCCATCCCCGGGCGACCGGCCAGAACCCGCGCACCATGGAACTGTTGCGCGGCGCGGGAGTCGCGGACGACGTGCTCGCCGCCGGCCTGGACACCCCCAGCGAACCAGCCAACACCTTCGACACCTCGGCGATCTCCCCCGCACCCTGGGGCCACGCGGCGCAGAACCGCGTCGAGCCGATCCTGCTGAAGCGCGCCGAGGAATTCGGCGCCGACGTCTGGTTCTCCACCGAACTCGTGTCGTTCGAGCAGGACGCCTACGGCGTCACCGCCCGGCTGATGGACAAGTGGAGCGAGCGGATCAGCACCGTGCGCGCCGACTACCTGATCGCCGCCGACGGCTACCGGGGCGCGGTTCGCGGCCGGCTCGGCGTCGCCCGGGACGGCCTGGGCACGCTGGCCAACCGCATCGGTGTGCTGTTCGAGGCGAACCTCGCCGACCATGTCGACGAGCACACCGTCAGCTTCGACTACCACCCCAACCTCGGCGAATCCCTGCTCGACTTCACCGCGGAACGGCTCACCGGGCTGATCCGGGTCGCACTGGACGACCCGGAGCTGGACGTGAAGCTGCTGGCCGTGCAGCCGTCCGAGATCGCCGCCGGTGTGGTCAACGACTTCCGGGTTGGACGGATCTTCCTGACCGGCGACGCGGCCGCGGTGAGCCCACCGGCCACCGGCCTGGGCGGCGGCGACACCGCCGTGGCCGACGGCTTCGACCTCGCCTGGAAGCTGGCGGCGGTGCTGCACGGTGAGGCCGGACCCGCGCTGCTGAACAGCTACCCGGCGGAGCGCCGGCCGTTCGCGGAGCTGGTGATGAACGCCGCGCTGCACGACCCTCGGGCCGGGACGCCGCCGGAGCTGGACCTGTCCGTGCTGCCCGAGCCGATCGACCCGGTCCGGCTGATGTTCGGCTACCGGCACCGGTCCGGCGCGGTGATTCTGGAGGACGACGATCCGGCGCTCGCCGAGGACCCGTGCCACCCCACCGGCCGGCCGGGCTACCGCGCGCCG
>DASVLX010000316.1:0-24758 GCA_036384655.1 Pseudonocardiaceae bacterium | reverse complement strand
CTGGTGCTGGACACCGGCGGGGTGCCGGGCGTGCTGCGCGCGCCGGCGGTGCTGCTGGCCACCGGCGGGATGGGCCAGATGTACCAGACGACGTCGAACCCAGAGGTGGCCACGGCGGACGGGCTGGCGCTGGCGCTGCGCGCCGGGGCGACCGTCGCCGACCTGGAGTTCGTGCAGTTCCACCCGACCGTGCTGGTCACCGAGCCGGCCGCGCGCGGCCGGCGGCCGTTGGTCACCGAGGCGGTGCGCGGCGAGGGCGCGGTGCTGGTCGACGAGTCGGGCGCGCGGGTGATGGCCGGCGTGCACCCGCTGGAGGATCTGGCACCCCGCGATGTGGTGGCGGCCGCGATCACCCGGCGGATGGCCGAGACCGGCACCGATCACGTCTACCTGGACGCGACCGCGCTGGGGGAGCGGTTCGCCCGGCGATTCCCGACCGTCCAGGCGGCCTGCCTCGCGGCCGGCGTCAATCCGGCGACCGACCCGATCCCGGTCGCACCGGCCGCGCATTTCGCCTGCGGCGGAGTCGTGGCCTCTGTGGACGGTCGCACCGAACTGGTCGGGTTGTACGCGGCCGGTGAGGTGGCGCGGACCGGTCTGCACGGCGCGAATCGGTTGGCGTCCAACAGTTTGCTGGAAGGACTGGTGGTCGGCCGGCGCGCGGCACGGGCGGTGGCCCGCGACATGGCCTGCGGACTGCTGGACGATCCGGGCGGTGTCGAGGTGATGCCGCCGCCCGCCGTCAAGATCGCCCAGCGGGACGTGTTGCAGCGGGCGATGAGTCGCTACGCGAGTGTCGGGCGCAGCGCGGAGGGCATGGCGCTGGCCCGCCGCGCCATCGACGCCGCCACGGTGGTCCGTCCACTCTGGACACGCGAGGCGGTGGAGGACGCCGCGCTGACCATGGTCGCCGGGCTGCTGCTGGGCATGGCGGACGACCGGGTCGAGTCCCGCGGCTGTCATGTCCGCACCGACTATCCACAACGGCGCGACGGACGCTGGCAGTACAGTCAGCGCGCCCGGCTGGACGTGTCGGGCCGGCCGATCGCCGTCGCACCGCTGGCGCTGGGAGGCGTGGCATGACTCAGACCGGGCTCGACATGGCCGAGGTCCGCAAGGTGGTGGACACCGCGCTGGCCGAGGACATGCGCTACGGCGTGGACGCGACCAGCAACGCGACCGTGCCGCTGGACTCCTTCGCCGTCGCCGAACTGACCACCCGCAAGTCGGGGGTCATCGCCGGGATCCCGGTGGCGCTGGCGGTGTTCGAGGCGATCCTCGGCAAGCCCGCCGACATCCTGGACCGGGTCGCGGACGGCGCTCGGCTGCGTGCCGGCGCGGCGGCCCTGGTGGTCAACGGGCCGGTGCGGCGGCTGCTCACCGCCGAGCGCACCGCGCTGAACCTGGTCTGCCACCTGTCCGGGGTGGCCACCGCGACCGCCGCCTGGGTCGACGCGGTCGCCGGCACCGGCTGTGCGATCCGGGATACCCGCAAGACCCTGCCCGGCCTGCGTCACCTGCAGAAGTACGCGGTGCGCTGCGGTGGCGGCGTCAACCACCGGATGGGCCTCGGCGACGCCGTGCTGATCAAGGACAACCACGTGATCGCCGCCGGTGGGGTGGCGCAGGCGATCGCCGCGGTCCGCCAGCACGCCCCGACCCTGCCCTGCGAGGTCGAGGTGGACACCCTGGAGCAGTTGGACATCGCGCTGGACGCGGGGGTGGACGAGATCTTGCTGGACAACTTCGAGCCCGAGCAGTGCGCGGCCGCCGTGCGGCGCCGCGACGAGCTCAGCCCGAAGACCAGGCTGGAATCTTCTGGCGGCCTCACCCTCGACCGGGCGCGCGCCTACGCGGAGACCGGCGTCGACTACCTCGCCGTCGGCGCGCTGACCCACTCCGCGCAGGCCTTGGATCTGGGCCTGGATCTGAGGCGAGCGTAGGGGGCCGGCGCCCTGTCGCGCGAGCCCAAGGACGCGGGCCGTGTGGCGTCCGCGCGACAAACACGGGCCGGTCGAGCAACCGTCTTATACCCCGCAGCGTGGTCGGCCGCCCGCATTTGTCCACAGGTGCGTCGATCTATCCACGCCCCCAGTTTCTTGCTTTGTGGCGCTGACCTGCGCCGATAGGCTGACCAAGGGGTCGCCCCCCGGGCGGGCGGGGGACTGCTTACTGGCGACGCGACAGATCCGGTGTTCCTGGGACGGCGGAACTACGGACGGCGGACTTGGCGGCCAGTTCGGGATCGCACCGGAGCAGATGGAGCCAGTCGGCCGCTATGCGTATAGGTCAGAGGTTGTTCGAGCACCCTCGCACGCCGACCACCTCGACGAGGCTGTCGATGCCTTTGAAGTCGTCCGGGTTGGCCGTGTAGAGAGGGAGCTCATTACTCGCCGCCGTCGCGGCGATCATCAGATCAGCGGCCCGTTTGCGTGGTTCCCGCCCGGCCGCCCGCACCGCGGCGCAGATCTGTCCGTAAAGCCTCGCCGCGCCCTGATCGTAGGGAAGTGGGTCGAAGGTCGCTTCCACATGCTGCAACACCGCGACTCGCCTGGCCCGCTTGACCGGGTCGTCGGTCGCGTGTGGACCAAATGAAAGCTCTCCGAGCGTGATCGCGGTGATCAAGAAGACGTTCGGCAGCTCTTCTGGATCATAGAGGTGCAGCGCCGCAATGATGTTGGTGTCAACGACCGCGACATCGTGAATGGTCACAGATCGGTACCTTCGTAGGGATCGCGCAGATCCTGGCTGACGACCTCATCCAGGTCGGCGCGCAGTTCGTCAACGTCGATCGCTGGGGCGGTTGCGAAGATCGCGAGGACCTCCTCCTTGGGAACCGCACGACGTCGGCGTATCGGGATCAGCTTGGCGAGTGGCTCACCGTTGAGAGTCAGTGTGTACGAACGCCCCTGGCGGAGGCCACGCGTGATCGTGCCGGAGTCCGCCACGAACTGACGAACACTGACATCGGCTGGCTGCTCACGAGGAAGCGGCATAACTCAACCGTACCACGCTGTACCACGCGCCACTGCGGAACTACAGCCGCCGGTTGGCCAGTACGGGAATCTCGCGGCGGGCAGTCGTGACCGTCTCGGCGTCGATGTCGACGACCAGCAGGTCGGGGGCGGCGCCCAGCTCCTTCACCACCCGGCCGTAGGGATCGGCGACCAGGCTGTACCCGATGCCGGTCGGCACCCCCGCCTTGGTCGCACGGCCGGACGCGGCCGGATCGGCCTGGCCGCAGGCCAGCACCCAGCAGGTGCTGTCCAGCGCCCGGGCCCGGACCAGCAGCTCCCACTGCTCACGCTTACCCGGCCCGGAGCCCCAGGACGCCGGCAGCAACACCGCCACCGCGCCGTCGTCGGCCAGCGCCCGGAACAGCTCGGGGAACCGCACGTCGTAACAGGTCGCCACGCCCAGCGGCAGCTCACCGGAGGCTCCGCCGGCCCGGATCACCAGCGGGGTTTCGCCGGGCGCGACGGTGCGCGACTCGGCGAACCCGAAGGCGTCGAACAGGTGGATCTTGTTGTACGCGGTGCGCTGCCCGCCGCCGGTGACCAACACGGTGTTGAACACCCTGCCGTCCGGCGCCGGCGTGAACATGCCCGCCACGACCACCACGCCGTGCCGCGCCGCGATGTCGGAGACCGCCGTGGCC
Organism: Pseudonocardiaceae bacterium; assembly: GCA_036384655.1. Lineage (GTDB taxonomy): Bacteria > Actinomycetota > Actinomycetes > Mycobacteriales > Pseudonocardiaceae > DASVLX01. The sequence continues at coordinate 21,100 of DASVLX010000316.1, read as the reverse complement.
CACGGCCCGTCCAGCGGTTCGGCGATCGGCGCCAGCGGCACGCCGAAACAGGCCATCGTCGCCTCGGGGAAGACCACCACCTCGGCGCCGGCTTCGGCCGCGCGACCGACGTAGTCGGCGACCAGGTTCCGGTTCTCGGCCGGATTCGGTGTGGATGTGATCTGTGCCAACGCGAGCCGCACGTCTCGTGCCCTCTTTCTCACCGGATTTCGAACCAACACACTGAGTAGCCCGCTAGGGTCTGCTGTCGTGCGCCGTGGCCTGTCGCTGTCCATCATCCTGGTTCTGGCGCTGGCCAGCGCCTGCACTTCGGCGCCCACCCCGAACGCAGCCGGCCAGCCCAACAACACCGCGATCGTGCTCGCCGAGCCCAGCGAGCCCGCCACGCTGAATCCGCTGGCCGGATACGCCCCGGACGGCGCCGCGCAGATCTTCGACGGGCTGCTGGAACATCAGTCCGACGGCAGCCTCGCGGCGGTCTTGGCCAACGCGATGCCGAAGGTCTCGGCGGACAGCCGATCGTGGACCATCACGATCCGTGGCGGGATCACGTTTTCCGACGGTAGCCCGTTCGGAGTAGCGGACGTGGTCGCGACGTACCGCGCGTTGCTCGACCCGACGGTCGACTCGCCGCTGCGGACCCGCTACGCGATGGTCACCGGCGTTACCCAGACCGGCCCGAACACCGTGCGGTTCGACCTGGCCTATCCCTACCCGGCCTTCCCGAACCTGCTCACCCTCGGCATCCTGCCGGCCGCCGCGCTGGCGACACCCACGCCGGTCGGGTCCATGGCGGTGGACACCAAGCCGATCGGTACCGGACCCTATGTGCTCAGTTCGTGGACCCGCGGCGAGCAACTGGTGCTGTCCGCGAACTCGCGCTACCCGGCCGTGCTGGGCGGCGTGCCCACGGTCAGGACGGTGACCGTGCGGTTCGTGGCGGACGACGCCACGCGCGCCATGCTGCTGAAGGAGAACCTCCTCGACGGCGCCGCGGTGGCGCCGAGCCAGGCGGCTCAGTACGCCAACTCCACGATCTTCAGCGTGCTCAACGACCCGGCGTCGGACCTGCGCGCCATCGAAATGCCCGCGAACGGCCCGGTGACCGGCGACCCGACGATCAGGCTCGCGCTCAACTACGCCGTGGACCGCGCAGCCCTGGTGTCCGGGCCGCTGGCCGGCCAGGGCAGCGCCGCCAGCACCCCGATGCCGGGAGTGCTGCCCGAGTTCGTGGATACCGCCAGCACCTACTCGCATGATCCGACGCACGCCGTCGACCTGCTCAACGCTGCCGGCTGGCAGCCCGGCCCGGACGGCGTCCGCACCCGCGACGGCGTGACCGCGTCCTTCACCCTGGACTATCCGACCGGGGACACCCTGGACGCCGAGCTGGCCAACGAGTTCGCGTCCGACGCCAAGGCGGTCGGCATCTCGGTGCGCACCGTCGCGATCGCCACCACGGCGGCCGGCGCCGGCTCGGCGGCGGACGCCACGCTGATCAGCTTCGGTAACCCGTTCGACCCCGACCTCGCCCTGTATCCGCTTCTCGACACGGCGCTGGCCGGCGCCAACCCGGGCGTGGCCAACGCGCTCAACAGCGCCAGGGAGCAGATCGATCCCGCCCAGCGGGACGTCGCATACCGGCAATTCCAGCAGTCCTACCTGTTGAGTCCCACCATGGTGTGTCTGGTCCTCGCGGACCACACCTACCTGATGCGAAACAACTGGAACGGCTACGAACAGGTCACCGATGACACCTCGCAGGACGTTACCTGGGGGGCTTGGTGGAACCTGGGAACATGGACACCGCGATGATCGATATCAACGCCGCGCGCGCCGACACGCCGACCTGCGCCAACCAGGTCTTCCTGGACAGCGCCGGTTCGTCGCTGCCGCCGACCCCGGTGCTGGACACGGTGCTGAGCCATCTGATCCGGGAGACCGAGGTCGGTGGCTACCGCGCGCAGGACGAACGCTCCGACGACCTGGAGCGCGGCTACCACGTGTTCGCCGAGCTGCTGGACTGCGAGCCCGAGGACATCGCGTTCACCGACAGCGCCACCCGGTCTTGGCTGACCCTGCTCGACTCGGTTCCGCTGGCCGCCGGTGACCGGGTGCTCATCGGCGAGGCCGAGTACGCGGCCAACGCGGTCGCGCTGCTGCGGCTGGCCGAACACACCGGCGTGGGCGTGGAGGTCGTGCCCAGCGACGAGTCCGGCCGGTTCTCCGTGCCGGCCCTGCGCGACATGCTGGACCGGCGCGTCCGGCTCGTGTCGATCGCGCATGTGCCGACCAACAGCGGAGTGATCAACCCGGTGCGGGAGGCCGCCGAGGCGGCTCACACCTTCGGCGCGCTGGTGCTGTTGGACGCCTGCCAGTCGGTCGGCCAGATCCCGGTGCGGCTGCGTGAACTCGGTGTCGACCTGGCCTCCGGCACGGGCCGGAAGTGGCTGCGCGGCCCGCGCGGCACCGGCTTCCTGGCGGTCCGGCGGTCCGTCGCGCACCGGCTGTACCCGAGGCTGATCGACCACTCCGGCGCGTCCTGGGACGCCGCCGACCGCTACACGCTGCGCACCGACGCCCGGGTGCACGAGCTGTGGGAGTGCGGGGTCGCGCAGCGGTTGGGCCTGATCGTGGCGGCCGAGTACGCGATGAAGATGGGCATCGACGAGATCGGTGAACAGGTGACCGCGCTGGCCGAGCTGGCCCGCGCCGGCCTGTCCGGCCTGCCCGGCGTGACCGTCCAGGAGACCGGCAGCCCGCTGGCCGGCATCGTCACGTTCACCGTCGACGGCATGGACCCGATGCGGGTTCGCGACGAGCTCGCCGACCACGACGTGACGGTGTCCGTGAGCCCGGTCGAGACGGCCCGGCTGGACATGGAGGGCCGGGGTCTCGACGCGGTGGTGCGGGCCTCGCCGCACTACTTCGTCTCGCCCGCCCAGGTTGAGACGTTCGTGTCGGCGGTCGCATCGTTGCGAGCCTGACCGGGCCGGCGGCTACCCTGTTGACTTAGGACATCCATAGACGTCCCGGGACGTCCTGAGACGTCCAAAGCACATCCTGCCGCCAGTAGAAACAGAGGACGATCATGCTTCGCCGTACCGACCTGCGCGAGTCGGTCCCGCCGCCTGCCGCACTGCGAGCCGCACTGCCGCGTGCCGACGTCGACGTGGACGCCGTGCTGCATCGGGTGCGGCCCATCGTGGACGCGGTGCGCGAGCGCGGCGCCGAGGCGGTGCTGGACTACACCGAGCAGTTCGACAAGGTGCGTCCGGCCACGGTGCGGGTGCCCGCCGCGGAACTGGCCAAGGCCGCCGACGAGCTCGACCCGCCGGTGCGTGCCGCGCTGATGGAGGCCATCGACCGGGTCCGCCGGGTGCACGCCGACCAGCGTCGCACCGACGTGACCACCCAGGTGGTGCCCGGCGGCACGGTCACCGAGCGCTGGGTGCCGGTCGACCGGGTCGGCCTCTACGCGCCGGGCGGACTGGCCGTCTACCCGTCCAGCGTGGTCATGAACGTGGTGCCCGCGCAGACCGCCGGTGTGCGGTCGCTGGTGGTGTGCTCACCGCCGCAGGCCGAGTTCAGTGGCAGGCCGCACCCGACGATCCTGGCGGCCTGCTCGCTGCTGGGCGTCGATGAGGTGTGGGCGGTCGGCGGTGCCCAGGCGGTCGCGCTGCTCGCCTACGGCGGCACCGACACCGACGGCGCCGAACTGGCCCCGGTGGACATGGTCACCGGCCCGGGCAACATCTACCTCACCGCCGCGAAGCGGCTGCTGCGCGGTGTGATCGGCATCGACTCGGAGGCCGGCCCAACCGAGATCGCGATCCTCGCCGACCACACCGCCGACCCGGTGTACGTCGCCGCCGACCTGATCGGCCAGGCCGAGCACGACACGCTGGCCGCCAGCGTGCTGGTGACGACCTCGGAGGAACTGGCCGACGCGGTCGATGAGGAACTGGAGCGCCAGGTCGCCGCGACCAAGCACACCGAGCGGATCGGCACCGCGTTGCGCGGCAGGCAGTCCGGCGTGGTGCTCGTGTCCAGTGTGGACGACGGCCTGAAGGTCGTGGACGCCTACGCCGCCGAGCACCTGGAGATCCAGACCGAACACGCCCGCGAGGACGCCGCCCGGGTACGCAACGCCGGCGCGATCTTCGTCGGCGCCTACGCCCCGGTGCCGCTGGGCGACTACTGCGCCGGCTCCAACCACGTGCTGCCCACCTCCGGCACCGCCCGGCACTCCAGCGGACTGTCCGTGCAGACCTTCCTGCGCGGCATCCACGTGGTCGACTACAGCCAGCAGGCGCTGGACGAGGTCGCCGACCACGTCGTGGCGCTGGCGAACGCCGAGGACCTGCCGGCACACGGACAGTCGGTGCTCGCGCGGCGGGACAGGGGTGCTCGTGGCTGACCCGATCGGCGCCCGAGTCACCCTGGCCGACCTGCCACTGCGCGAGGACCTGCGTGGCCAGCACCCCTACGGTGCCCCGCAACTGGACGTGCCGTACCGGCTGAACACCAACGAGAACCCGTATCCGCCGCCGCCGGAGCTGGTCGCGGACATCGCCCGGGTGGCCGGCGAGGTCGCGGCGACGCTGAACCGCTACCCGGACCGGGACGCGGTGGACCTGCGCGCCGACCTGGCCGGGTATCTGGCTCGGTCCACCGGCGTGCCGCTGAGCACCGAGAACCTGTGGGCCGCCAACGGTTCCAACGAGGTCCTGCAGCAGATCCTGCAGGCGTTCGGTGGTCCCGGCCGGACCGCGCTCGGCTTCGAGCCGTCCTATTCGATGCACCCGATCATCGCGGCCGGCACCCGCACGACCTGGCTGCCGGCGCCGCGCCGCGCGGACTTCTCGCTGGACACCGCCCGTGCCGCCGAGATCGTGGCGCAGCGCCGGCCCGACCTGGTGTTCGTGACCAGCCCGAACAACCCCACCGGCCAGTCGGTGCCGGCCGCCGAACTGCGTGAGCTGGTCGCCGCCGCGCCCGGGATCATCGTGGTGGACGAGGCCTACGCCGAGTTCGCCAGCGAACCGTCGGTGATCTCGCTGATCGCGGAGTTCCCGGAGAAGCTGATCGTCACCCGGACGATGAGCAAGGCGTTCGCGTTCGCCGGTGGACGGCTGGGGTACCTGGCCGCCGCGCCCGCCGTGGTGGACGCGCTGTTGCTGGTCCGGCTGCCGTACCACCTGTCCTCGCTGACCCAGGCGGCCGCCCGCGCGGCGCTCGCGCACGCCGACCAGACGCTGGCGCTGGTGGCGAAGCTCATCGCGGAACGCGGCCGGGTCGCGGAATCGTTGACCGGTCTCGGATTCAGCGTGGTACCCAGCGACGCCAACTTCATCCTGTTCGGACAGTTCCAGGACCCGAAGGCCGCCTGGCGGTCCTATCTGGACCGTGGGGTGCTGATCCGGGACAACGGCATCGCCGGGCATCTGCGGGTCAGCATCGGCACGCCGGAGGAGAACGACGCGTTCCTGTTGGCCAGCAAGGAGATCGGCCGGTGACTGAGATCGGCGGCGGGACCAGCGGCCGGATCGGGCGGGTCGAGCGCAGCACCAAGGAGTCCAGCGTCGCGGTCGAGATCAATCTGGACGGCGCCGGCAAGGTGGACGTGCGCACCGGGGTGCCGTTCTTCGACCACATGCTGACCGCGTTCGGCGTGCACGGCGCGTTCGACCTGACCATCGCCGCGACCGGTGATGTCGACGTGGACGCGCACCACACCGTGGAGGATGTCGCGATCGTGCTGGGCCAGGCGATCCGTGAGGCGTTGGGGGACAAGGCCGGCATCCGGCGGTTCGGTGACGCCTGGGTGCCGCTGGACGAGTCGCTGGCGCAGGCCGTCGTGGACGTGTCCGGCCGGCCGTACTGCGTGCACACCGGCGAGCCCGAGTCGCTGGTCGGGTTCGTGGTGGGCGGCAACTACCCGACGGTGCTCAATCGGCATGTGTTCGAGTCGCTGGCCTTCCACGCGCATCTGGCGCTGCATGTCCGGGTGGCCTACGGTCGCGACCCGCACCACGTCACCGAGGCCGAGTTCAAGGCGGTCGCCAGGGCGCTGCGCGCGGCCGTGGAGGCCGACCCCCGGCTGACGGGCGTGGCCTCCACGAAGGGTGTGCTGTAGGGCGTCTGGCAAGGTCCTTGGCTAGCTGATCCTGCGCCGGTAGATCACCATCGCGAGGACGTAGGCGACGATGAGGATGCCGACGCACCAGGCGAGGGCGATCCAGATGTCCGTGCCGATGGCCTGCCGGATGAACAGGTCACGGATCGTGTTGACGATGGACGTGACCGGCTGGTACTCGGCGAAGGCCCGGACCGGGCCGGGCATGGTGGCCGTCGGTACGAACGCCGAGCTGATGAACGGCAGGAGGATGAGCGGATAGGAGAACGCGCCCGCGCCGTCCACCGACTTCGCGGACAGTCCCGCGATCACGGCGATCCATGTCAACGCCAGCGTGAAGAGGATCAGGATGCCGGCGACCGCGAGCCAGGCCAGCACGTCCGCCCCGGTGCGGAAGCCCATGAGCAGGGCGACGAGCACGACGAGCCCGATCGAGATCAGGTTGGCGACCAGCGAGGTCAGCACGTGCGCCCACAACACACCCGACCGGGCGATCGGCATGGACTGGAAGCGCTCGAAGATCCCGCTCTTCATGTCCATGAACAACCGGTACGCGGTGTAGGAGATGCCCGACGCGATCGTGATCAGCAGGATGCCGGGCAGCATGTAGTTCACGTAGGAATCGGCGCCGGTCTGGATCGCGCCGCCGAACACGTAGACGAACAGCAGCATGATGGCGACCGGCATGATCGCGGTCGTGATGATCGTGTCCAGGCTGCGCGTGATGTGCCGCAGAGACCGTCCCAACAGGACGGTTGTGTCGCCGAGGACGTGTGTGGTCATGGCTGTTACCTCCCCGTCGCCGCGGTCGTCTTGTCGGTACCGCCGTCGGTGCCGCTGTTGGCGGCGTTGTCGCCGACGATGGCGAGGAACACCTCTTCGAGGCTCGGCTGTTTCTTGACGTATTCGACCTTCGCGGGCGGCAGCAGTTCCTTCAGTTCGGTGAGAGTGCCGTTGACGATGATCCGGCCCCCGTGCAGGATCGCGATCCGGTCCGCGAGCTGTTCGGCCTCGTCCAGGTCCTGAGTGGTGAGCAGCACCGTCGTGCCCCGCGCGGCGAGTTCCTTGACCGCCTGCCACACCTCGATGCGCGCCTGCGGATCGAGCCCCGTCGTCGGCTCGTCCAGGACGATGACCGGCGGACTCCCGATGAGGCTCATGGCGATGTCCAGCCGTCGGCGCATGCCACCCGAGTACGTCGACACCTTCCGCGTGGCCGCGTCGGCCAGGTCGAAGCGCCTGAGCAGCTCATCCGCGACGCGACCGGGATCCTTGACGTGCCGCAGGTGTGCGACGAGCACCAGGTTCTCCCGCCCGCTCAGGATTTCGTCAACGGCCGCGAACTGTCCGGTGAGACTGATGGACTCCCGCACGCTCGCCGGCCGCGCGGCGACGTCGAAGCCGTTGACGCTGGCCGTCCCGGCGTCGGCCCGCAGCAGGGTGGAAACGATCCGAACGACCGTGGTCTTGCCGGCCCCGTTGGAACCGAGCAGGGCGAAAATACTGCCCCGTCGCACGTCGAAGTCGACTCCGCGGAGCACATGCAGTTTCTTGTACGACTTCTCCAGGCCCCGCACCCGGATCGCCTGGACATGCTGCGATGTCATGAGACGGAACCCCCGTCCCTGCCGGTCTGACTGTCGGTCTGACTGCCGGTCCCGTTTGCGGTGTCGTTGTGGGTGTCGTTGTTGGTGTCGTTGCCTTCGGCGCGCTCGATGGCGCGGATGAAACGGTCGCGCTCCTTGGCTTTCCACTGGCCGATCGCATAGTTCGCGACGAATGTCTCGACGAACTCGACGGGGTCTTCCCCGACGATCTCGCGGATCGGGGTCCGGTCGGCCGCGGCCCGTTCGAACAGATCGGCGAGGTCCTCGAACATGGCCGCCCAGTCGCCGCCGTCCGCGCCCCCGAAGAACATCAGGTATCGCTGCACCGCCTCGGCCGCGGTTCGGTAGTTCGCGGGCAGCGCCCTGATTCGCGCCTTGTATTGGCGCCACCGCTTCTTGTCACCCAGGTCACCGATGATCTTCTCGATGAACATGGTCATTTGCCTCCTTCGTGAAGCTGTTCGAGGCGTTCGGCGAGGAAGCCCCAGGTCTTCCAGAACTCTTCGAGGTATTCCCGTCCGGCGGCGTTGAGGGAGTACATCTTGCGTGGCGGCCCCTTCTCGGAAGGCACCTTCTCCACGTCGACAAGGCCGCGACGTTCGATCCTGACGAGCAGCGCGTAGACGGTGCCCTCGGCGATGTCGGAGAAGCCCCGATCCCGCAGCCACGCCGTGATCTCGTAGCCGTAGGCGGACCGGCCGGACAGGATCGCCAGCACGATGCCCTCCAGGATGCCCTTGAGCATCTCCGTCAGCTGTTTGCTCACCTGCGCTCGCCCCATCTACTCAGTAACACTGACTACCGGTACATAGTAACACTGACTAGCTGTCGTGCGAGCGTCCCCGACGTGGCCGCCGGCGCCGCTGCGGTGGGTCGCCGCGGACACATCCGGGTCGAGAATCGGTTAGGGTGCCGTGGTGTCCAAGGATCTGGTGGTCATCGGGCTGGTGGCGCTCGCCGGCATCCTCTTCGGCGGCGTCTACTCGACGTGGAAGACCGCCAAGGTGATGGCCGGTGTGCTCGCGGTGGCCGCCGTGCTGGCCCTCGGCGGCGCCATCGCGTGGCTGGTCTCGTAACCTGTTGTTATGCCTCGTTTGGTGGTCTTCGACTACGGATCCGGCAACCTGCGCTCCGCCGAGCGCGCGTTGCGCCGGGTGGGCGCCGATGTCGAGGTGACCGCCGACTGGGATGCGGCGCTGAACGCGGACGGGCTGGTGGTGCCCGGAGTCGGCGCGTTCGCCGCGTGCATGCGCGGCCTCGACGAGGTGCACGGGCAGCGGATCATCGGCCGGCGGCTCGCCGGTGGCCGGCCGGTGCTCGGGATCTGCGTCGGCATGCAGATCCTGTTCGAGCGGGGCATCGAGCACGGCGTCGAGGCCGAGGGCTGCGGCGAGTGGCCCGGCACGGTGGAGAAGCTGAACGCGGACGTGTTGCCGCACATGGGATGGAACACCGTGCGCGCGCCGGAGGGCTCGGCGCTGTTCGCCGGCATGGCCGCCGACACCCGGTTCTATTTCGTGCATTCCTACGCCGTTCGCGAATGGAAACTGGAGGGATCGGGGTCGCTGGCCACGCCGCTGGTCACCTGGGCGAATCACGGCGAGGACTTCGTGGCCGCCGTCGAGAACGGCCCGCTGGTCGCCACCCAGTTCCACCCCGAGAAGTCCGGTGACGCCGGCGCGCATCTGCTGGAAAACTGGCTCAAGTCCGTCGTCGGTTGATCCAGTAGCGGATCGTTAACTCCGCTCACGGAGAGCATCGTCGCCGGCGATTTGTCTCGGCGCGATGAACACCGGGAGACCGTTGTTCAAACAATTGGGGCATAACCGGTCTGACCTGCGATTTCTCCGGTTCACAGCATTCCGCTCACCGGAGTCAGTATGCTCACGCGGCAGATCCCTGGACGACGCTTGCTCGAGAGTAGGTCGCATGCCTGAGCTCCATTTTGGCTTCGAGGAAGACGACGAGCCTTACGAGCTGAAACTTGACCGCGGAAAATCCACCCGCCCGGCCGAGGAACCACCGGACAGCATTCCGGGTACGGATCCGGACGAGATCGTGACCGTTCGTGTCAACCCCGAGGCCCAGTTCGTCTCGGTTCGGCTCGTTGAGCGGTGGAAGGACAAGGTGTCGCCGGAGGCGCTGGCCGGCGCGGTCCGAGCGGCCGCGAACGCCGCCATCATGGCCGCGCTCGCCAGGCGGGTCGAGGAAACCCAGGACGCCGGTGAGCGGAAGGCCGAGCCCGCCGCCGCTCCGCGCCGGGCGAGCGACACCGGCACCGGCACCCAGGGCACGGTCGATCCCATGACCAACGCGCGCCGGCTGCTCAGCCTGCTGGACACCGTGTCGGCCCAGGTCGACCGGTTCGAACAGCAGCTCTCCACGATCGCGAACGTCAAGGCCACCGCCGACAGCGGCGGCCGCCATGTGCGGGCCGGCATCGAGGGCGGACAGGTCATCGAGGTCACCGTCGACACGCGTTGGGCGGAACGGGTCCGATACAGCGAGGTCGAGAGCGAGCTGCTGGACGCGCTGCGGCAGGCCCAGCGTCGGGCCGATCCGGGCGACCTCACCCGGGGACCGCAGAGCACCGAGATCTCCGAACTGATGAATCTCGTGAACAATCCGCAGGAACTCTTGCGTCAGCTTGGACTCGGCAACTGAGATGATGGGACGGAACTGATGAGTTCACCAAGTCAAGGTGAAGTGACGGTCGCCCTCAGCGCGTTGCGCAAAGACGCGCAGAAGTGGTCCGCGGCGGCGCAGAACATCCTGCCCGCGCAGCAGGCGGCGCAGGGGGCGAATCTCACCGGAGAGCAGTTCTCGTACTTCGGTGAGCAGGGCGGACTGCCGCAAATCTATGCGCAGCTCCAGCAGAAGGTCGCCGCGCTGCTCGGGCAGGCGGCCGAGAACTTCGAGAACATCTCGGCCAACCTGCAACAGGTCGCCAACAACTACGAGAAGAACGAACACACCATTGCCGAGTCGTTCAAAAGTATTCAAGGCTGAGGGAGTCCGTCCGTGACCAGTCCCACCATTGCCGGCGACTTCGACGGCATTATGCGACAGATCAATCAGAAGATTCAGCAGATCGAGCAGAAGATCGAGGAGCTGTTCGCCAAGATCAACGGGCTGTTGAGCTGGGTTCCGAGCTTCCTGTCGAGTGTGGTCGACGCCATCAAGTCTGGGATCAACTCGCTGAACCAGGCCCTCCAGAAGTTCTGGGCACAGATTCAGACGTTCCTCAGTAACGCGGGTTCGCCGTCCGCGTTGGAGCAGGCCGGCGCGGTGTGGCAGAACAACGTCGGCGGCGTGGCGAGCACCGTCTCCGGCACCGTCACCCAGGACCAGCTCCAGGGTGAGAACGACTGGACCGGGCAGGCGGCCACCTCCTACCGGTACGCCATTCCGGCGCAGGACACCGCGCTGGGCGCGATCAAGAGCATCGCGAACCAGATCGATCAGTCACTCAACAAGATCGCCAACGCCATCATCGCGTTCTGGATCGCGGTTGGCGCCGCGCTCGCCGCGTTCATCGTCGGCCTCGTCGGCGCCATCGCGGCTTGTTGCACCGTCGTCGGGACCCCGGTCGGTATCGCCGAAATAATCGGAGTCATCGTCGTGGTGCTGGGTCTGCTCACCACCGCCGCGAAGGAGATCGTGACCTACTTGAACGGCGTCAACGCCGAGCAGGTCGCGCTGGGTCAGCAGCTTGTCGACAACACCAACTTCCCCAACGGGAAGTGGCCGGTGTCGGCAGCGAACCTGGGCCAGGACGACGGCTGGAAGGTCGCCTGACGATGGCGTCGATGCGGACGGGCTGGGAACGTCCCGAATGGGCATTCCCGCCCCGTCCGGGCGTGCGGGTTCCGACGGTCGCCGTCGTGATGGGTCTCGCCGAGATTCTCGCCGGCGTGATCCTGCTGGCGATCGGCGTCGGATTGGCGGCGGCGCAACGATCCCTGGACGATCCACTGTGGATCGTCGGCGCGACCGTCGGCCTGCTGCCGCCCATCGCGGTGATCTGCCTCGGCGTCAGTGTGATCCGGGTCCGGTCGTCGGTCGCGGCCGCGACGGTGGACCCGGCTCGCGCCTGGCACCACGCGCGGCGACTGCTCGGCTGGTGGATCACCCTGCTGCTGGTGACCTTCCTGGCGATCCTGGTCGGCGGCGTCGGGCTCATGCTGTCGGCGAGCAACACCACCGTCGGCAACAACCTGGCCCTCGACGCGCCCGCCATCACCCTGCTACCGGTGGTGGCCGCGATCGTCGGTATGTTCGGCTCGCTGGTTGGCCGAGGGCTGCTGCTGCCTCCGACGACGACCAGGACGACGGACTGAGGAGGCGTGCCATGACAACGCCACCGATGTGGCCGGTCTGGGGAGCTCCCCAGCCGCCTCCGCAGCCCTACCCCGCGCAACGGATTCGCGCCGTCTCGCGCGCCCTGGGTCGGGTCGTGGTCTTGGTGACCCTGCTGACCCTGGTGGCGACGATCGCGCTGTCCCTGGTGATGCGTGCCGACCACGTCTCCGTCTGGCCTCTCGGCATACTCATCGAGGTTCTGCCAGCGATCCTGGCGATCTGCGCCGGCGTCAGCGTGATGCGCACGCCGGAGAAGGTCACGGACGGTGAGATCGTCGTGCCGGACCGGGCCAGGCAGCGCGCGAGAGCGATGCTGGGCTGGACGATCGCACAGATCGTGGTGGTGGCGATCACCGTGCCGGCGGGGATCCTCGGGTCATTCGTGTCGGTGGGAACCGGCCACCTGCCGCTGTCCCTGGTCACCTTCCTGATGCTGCCGTTGATCACGTTCGTCGTCGGCGCCATCGGCACGGCGGTCGGCCGCGGAATGCTGAGCTACTGGTGGGCCAGGGTGAAGTAAGTCCCGAAGTGACCATCGGCCCGGCGACGTAGGCGCGCTGCTGCGGCATTTCCGCTCTGCGTTGAGAAACAACTCTGCTCTGCGTAGTAGCCGTCCTCCAAAAGGGTGCCACTTATTGTTTTGGTGAACGGCGGGCCGTAATGTCCTGTGCGGACGAAAGGAGGCCGTGGGAAAGGAAACCCCGGACGAAGAGCGGAAGCGTCTCGAAGCCGAGGAGAAGAAGCAACTTGATGACGAACTCAACGAGAAGTGGATCAGGGAGGGATACAACGAGCGGTAAGGTTGAGCGTCATCTCGGGGATGAGACAAGGAGGTTCGGGTGAGGTCGATGCCCGACGTGAGTGAGTACGGGCGCTGGGGTGTTCTCCCTGATGACCCGTCACAGCGGGAGTTGGATCTCGACGATCCCCGTGTTGCGGACGCACTCAACCGGCGAACGCTGTTGAAGCGCGCTCACCGTGCTCAGTTGAGCTACCCGGAAGGGTTCTGGGTCAGGCCACCACAGAATCCGGCACAGGCCGAAGTCGCTCAGATGTGGCGCAACATGCTGCTGCGCCGCAGCTGGGAGGGCGTTGCCTATATCAACGGCTGCGTGCGTCAGTGGTCGGCGGAAGGCCGGGGGGCTCGCTCCGCGTGAGCGGTTGCCCGTCCGAAGCTCAACCGGGCCGACATGACCATCGGCCGGGTGACGTAGGGTAGCGCGGTGAGCCTGACGCTGCTACCGGCCGTGGACATTGTCGATGGGAAGGCCGTTCGCCTGTTCCAGGGTGAATCGGGCACCGAGAAGGACTACGGGGACCCGCTCGACGCGGCCCTGAACTGGCAGCGCGGCGGTGCCCAGTGGATTCACATGGTCGACCTCGACGCGGCATTCGGCCGTGGCTCGAACCGGGAGCAGATCGCCGAGGTCATCGCGCGCGTCGAGGCGCGGGTCGAGCTGTCCGGTGGCATCCGTGACAACGACTCGCTGAAGGCGGCGCTGTCCACCGGCTGCGGGCGGGTCAACCTCGGCACGGCGGCGCTGGAAAATCCCGAATGGTGCGCGGAGGCCATCTCCGAATACCGCGAGAAGATCGCGATCGGCCTCGACGCGCGGCTGGACCCCGACAAGGGGTGGCGGCTGGTCAGCCGCGGTTGGACCAAGGACGGCGGCGACCTCTGGGAGGTGCTGGACCGGCTCGACCGGGACGGCTGCGCTCGTTATGTCGTCACCGACGTCAGCAAGGACGGCACCCTGAAAGGCCCGAACATCAAGCTGCTGCGCGAGGTCTGCGCGCGGACCGACGCCGCGATCGTCGCGTCCGGCGGGGTGTCCAGCCTGGATGACCTGCGGGCGCTGGCCGAGCTGGAACAGGACGGCGTGGAGGGGGCCATCATCGGCAAGGCCCTCTACGTCGGCGCGTTCACCCTGCCCGAGGCGCTCGCCGCGGTCCGTTAGGCCCCTATCCGGTGATCGAGACGGCGATCGCGGCGGCCCGATCGGATCCGAAGCGCAGCCTGCTGACGAACATGCTCAGCCGAGCCGCGACACCGTACTTCCGTTGGATCGCGGCCAGCGCGTGTTGAACGTCGGGCCCGTCGAGCAGCCTGGCCGTGCCGATCAGGGCGTCCCCCTTGGGGTGACCCCGCGCGTCACAAGCGATTGAGGCGAGCGGGGTGCGAGCTCGCTCGTACTCCCGAGCCGATTGAGCTTGTTGACCGTTTGGCCAAGGCGAAACCTTGGCCAAACGGGATCACAGGGCGAGACCTCGACTGTTCCGTTGTTGCGCAGGCGTTTGATCTTGCCGGTGTTCGCGGCGGTCCAGATGACCAGGTCCTGGCCGTCGCGGGCGGCCCAGACCGGGGTCGGCACCGCGCGACCATCCTTGCGAAACGTCGTCAGCAGCACATACCGCGAGGCCGCCAACCGATCCAGTTCCGTGGCCACGACACCACCGTAACCACGAGTTACGGATTCAGCCGGCCTTGGTGGGGTGGAAGGCGACGATGGGGAGTTCGCGGACCAGCAGGTGCCGCGCCTCGTCGCTGCCGTCGTAGTCCCAGCCGACCAGCTTGCTGAGAACCGGTCGGATGACCGGCAGCATCCACCAGTTGCGGTGCTCGTACTCCGCCAGCACCTCCACCGCGTCGTCCTCGTCGAGGATCGTGTGCGTGGCGGCGAAGTGGCTGCTGCCGATGGTGATCTCGGCGATGGGTCGTGTCTCGATGTTGCGCAGCCAGTCGGCCTTCCGGCCGAAACCGGCCATCACCATGATGTCGCCGTTGCTGTGGTCGATCATCATGACTTCCAGGACGGTCTGGTACTGCTTGCCGGAACGGCGTCCGACGTGGGTCAGGCGCAGGAACCGGTGACCCACCAGCCATCCGGCGTTCCAGTCATACAGCCGCAGCGGCGCGCGGAACACCGTTCGCAGCGTCTGGTTGGGCCGGTGTGGGGCCATCGTGGGGCCTCCTCGCGTGAGTCGCCGGTTTCGGCGCGGCGGCGGTGAGGGTTCACACCGTAGTCCCCGTTTGGCGGTGGTCCAGGGCGTGGTCGAGGGCGTGTTGCAGGTCGTCGCGGGCCCGCGCGACACGGGACCGGATGGTGCCGATCGGGCAGCCGCAGATCTCGGCCGCCTCGGCGTAGGGCAGGCCGAGCACCTGGGTCAGCACGAGCGCCTCACGGCGGTCCTCGTCCAGGGCGGCCAGCAGCACGTTGACCTCGACAATGTCCTCGAAACCAACCGTCGCCTGCTCGCGGGCCTGGGCGGCGTGGGCGGCCTCGATCCAGTCGCCGCCGGGCGTGGTCCGCGGCCGGGCCATCGCGGCCCGGACCTGGTCGACCACCACCCGGCGGGCGATGGACAGCAGCCAGACCCGCGCCGAGGAGCGCGCGGCGAACCGCGGCAGGCTGGTGATGGCCCGCAGGTAGGTTTCCTGGGCGAGGTCGTCGGCGCTGCGCACGTCGGTCAGGTGCGCGAGGAACCGCCAGGCATCACGCTGGGTGGCACGGACGAACGCCTCCAACGCGGCACGGTCACCCGCTCCGGCGGCCAGTGCCCACGCGGTGATCCGCGCGTCGCGGTCGCCTTCGTCCGTCACGGCCCCAGGCTAGGCCACCTGGCGCCGGGAACTCCGGAGGTGGTAGCCACGACACGTGGATGTGGAGTGCCAAGTCTGCCGCGAGGCGTTGTCCGCTCGCCTGGACGGGGAGGCCGAACCGGTCGATCCGGCCCGGGCGGACCGGCATCTGCGCGGCTGCTCCGACTGCCGGGCGTGGCGTGAGGACAGTGTCATGCTGACCCGGCTGCTGCGGGTCCGTCCGGCGGTCGACACGCCGGACCTGACCACCCGCGTGCTCGCCGCCGCGCTGAGACTCCGCCGGTGGTGGCGCGCGTGACCCGGTCCGGTCCGACGGCCGCCGCCGGCGCTGTCCGTCCACGATGGACGATCTCAACCTGGACGGCCGGGACCTGGGCGCTCGTCGCGGGAATCCCGCTGGCCGTCGTGCTCGTCGTGGTGGCGTCCGTGCTGGCCGGCGCGAAACCCTATGCGGCGCTGGGCAACACCGATCCTGGCGTGCTTGTGTGGGTCGGCGCGCCGCTGGTGCGGGTGCTCGTCGACATCGCCGCATCGCTGTCGGTGGGATCGCTGGCCTTCGCCGTCTGGTGCACCGCGCCGGACCGCAACGGGTCGCTCACGTCCACCGGCTACGCGGCCGTCCGCACGGCGGGCCGATGGGCGGCCATCTGGTGCGTGGCGTCCCTGGTGGCGGTGCCGTTCGACGCGGCCGACCTGGCCGGCCAGCCACTGTCGGCCGTGCTGCCGCCGGATCATCTGTTCGGCCTGGTCGGCGCGTTGGAGGAACCGAAGGCGTGGCTGGTGTCCGCCGTGCTGGCCGCGGTGGTCGCGGCGGGCTGCCGGATGACGTTGCGCTGGCGGCCCTGCCTGGTGCTGCTGCCGGTGGCGGTGCTGGCGCTGCTACCCGTGCTGGCGACCGGGCACTCCTCCTCCGACGCCGGTCACGACATCGCCATTGGCGCGATCATGATCCACGTTCCGGCAGCCGCGATCTGGCTCGGTGTGCTGGTCGCGTTCGTGCGGCATGCCCGCCGGCACAAGGCCGGGCTGGCCACCATCGGCCGCCGATACGCCCGCATCGCCGAGGTGTGCTTCCTGGTGTTGCTGGTGTCCGGCCTGATCGACGCGGCCGTGCTGGTCCCCGTTGGTGCGCTGGTGAGCACCGGATACGGGCTGGTGCTGATGGCGATCACGGTGGTCGCGCTGGCGGTCGGGGTGGGCGGCGCGCTGCTGCGCCGGCGGGTCCTGAGCCGCCTGGCCGGCCAACAAGGCTGGCGTGGGCTGGGCCGGCTCGCCGGCGCCGAACTGGTCGCGCTGCTGGCCGTGGTGGGCGCGTCGGTCATCTTGACGCACCTGCCGCCACCCGCGTTCGTCGGGCGTCCGGTCACCCCGGACGAAACCCTGCTCGGCTACAACCTCGCGGGTCCGCCCACCCTGGTCAGGCTGCTGCTGGACTGGCGCGTCGAGGTGTTCATGACCGCCCTGGCCGTGACCCTGGCCGGGCTGTATCTGGTGGGCGTGTGGGCGGCGCGCCGGAACGGGTTGCGCTGGCCGGTCCGCCGCACGGCCAGTTGGCTGGCCGGCTGCGCGGTGCTGGTGATCGCGACATCCTCGGGCATTGGCCGCTACGCGGAGGCGATGTTCAGCCTGCACATCGCCAGCCACATGCTGATCTCGATGCTGGCGCCGCTGCTGCTGGCGCTCGGTGGCCCGCTCACCCTGGCCGACTCCGCGCTCCCGCACGGTGCCGGCGTGCGCGGGCTGCCCGGCCCGCGCGACTGGCTGGACGCCCTCCGCGAGTCGCCGCTGACCAGGCTGCTCACCCATCCGGTCGTCGCCGTCGCGGTGTTCGGGCTCGCGCCGTTCGCGCTGTACTTCACCGGCCTGTTCGACGCCGCCGTCCGGTTCCACTGGGCGCATCTGGCCATCGACGTGGTGTTCCTCGTGATCGGCTACCTGTTCGCCTGGGCGGTCATCGGCGTCGACCCGACGCCACGCCCGCTGCCCGCGCTCGCCCGGCTGGGCATGCTGCTGGCCGCGATGCCCTTCGACATCCTGTTCGGCGCGCTGCTGATCAGCACCCGGCAGGTGATCGGGAACGGCACGGCCGGCGCGAACATGTACACCGCGCTCGCGCTGCCGTGGGTGTCCGATCTGCTGGCCGACCAGCGGGTCGCCGGCGAGATCGCGCTCGGGCTGGGGGAGGTGTCACTGCTGCTGGCGATCGCGGTGTTGGCGCTGCGCTGGCACGAGATGGACGACGCCGCCGACATCGCCGGACCCACCGGCGGCCAGGACGCCGCCCTGGACGACTACCGTCACCTGCTCGCCGAGGCCACCCGCCGCCGCGAGGCCAGAAACTAGGCAGACCAACGGGTTCCGGCACCACGTGACCATGCGCACCGCTACGATCACGTCCGGTACCGATCAACGGGAGGCACGACCGTGGCTGAGATCGCCGGCGAGGACCCCATCCCACCGGAGGGACTCGATCTGAGCAAACCGAGCGTCGCACGGATCTACGACTACATGCTGGGCGGCACGGCGAACTGGGCGATCGACCGGACCTTCGGCGACAAGCTCGTCGAAGCGTTCCCGCTGGCGAAGCCCATGGTCCTGGCCAACAGGCTGTTTCTGCACCGCGCGGTGCGCTATCTCGTGCGGCAGGGCGTCCGGCAGTTCGTGGACGTCGGCTCCGGGGTGCCCACCGTCGGTAACACCCATCAGGTGGCCGACGAGGTCAGCCCCGACACCCGCGTCGTGTATATCGACCACGAGCCGGTCGCGGTCGCGCACTCGACGATCCTGCTGGAGCAGCACGGCGACCCGAGCAGGCACGCCGTGATCAACGCCGACCTGCGGTGCCCGGAACACCTGTGGGAGAAGGTCGCCGAGACCGGGAAAATCAACTTCGACGAGCCGATCGGCCTCCTGCTGGTCGCCGTGCTCCATTTCGCGCAGCCTGGGCCGGATGGGACGGATGTTGGTCCGCGGTCCGTCGCCAAGCTACGCGAGTTGCTGCCGACAGGCTCGTATCTCGCGATGTCGCACGCCTGCAACGAGGGGCTCCCGGAGCAGACGACCGCGATTCTGCAACGTCTCAAGGCCAGTTACGACTCGGCCGTTACCGGGGTGAACTGGCGCACCGTGGCCGAGTTCCGCGACCTGTTCGGCGACTTCGAGCTGGTGGAGCCGGGAATCGTGTGGACCGATCTGTGGCACCCGGAGGAGTCCGGGCCGAACGCGCCGGTCGCCGACGCCGTGCCCGGCGGATCCGCGATTCGAGCCGGCGTGGCACGCAAGGTCTGACGAGACCGCGCCGGGCACGGAATCGGGGTGCCGCCGGCATTGCCGGGTGGCGAGGCCCGCGACTAGTCCCGTGCGGCGTGAACCCGGGCCAGGTGCGTCGCGAGGCGATGGATGAGCCGGCGGGCGGCCTCCGGAGCGATGACCTCGATATGGTCGCTGAACTGGAGCAACTGGCGTGTGCCGTTGAGTTCGTCGTAGGCGACGGTGACGGTGACTCGCCCGTCGGGCTCGGGCGGGCCGACGGTTCGGAGCCGGGTGCCCAGGATCCGGCGTGCCATGTCGACGCTGCCGGCGTCGATCCGGGCGGTGACGGTGATCGCCCGCCTGGTCTCCAGTGCCTCGCCCAGCGCTCGCGTCGTGGTCGCGAGGTCCGCGCCGGGGCGCAGCCGTCGTGGGACGTCGAGCAGCTCCCACCGCTCAAGGCGGGAGAGGGCGAACAGCCGTGGCCGCTCGTCGTGGTCCGCCACCAGATACCAGCGCCCGGCGCGCTGCGCGAGGCCGTAGGGGTCGACGGTGAGGTCTCCGGCCGTGGTCGTGCCGCTGGGGCGGTAGCCGATGCGCAGCCGTCGCCCGGTGCGGAGATCCCGGGCCAGTCGCGCGACATCGATCTCGGGTTCGGCGTCCGTGAACCACGGGCGGTTGTCGATCGCGATCACCTCAGACAGGGCCAGGGGCAGGTCGCGGCGGCTGTTCGGCAGCGAGCGCCGTGGCGTCAGCTTGCTCAGCGCCGAGCGGGCGGCGGCCTCGTTGCCAAGCTGGCGGGCCCGGTCGAGGTCGAGCCCGAGCGCCCGGAGCAGGTCGGCCTCGCTGATCGTCAACTTGGACAGGTCGATCTGGTCACCGGGCAGCAGGCTGATGCCGCCGTACTTGCCGCGCTCGGTGAACACCGGGATCCCCGCGTCGATGAGCGCCTGCACATCGCGCAGCACCGTCCTGGTCGAGACGCCGAGTTCGTCGGCCAGGGCGTCGGCGGTCGTCTGCCGTCTCGCCTGCAACGCGGCGAGTAGTTCGATCAGTCGTTGCGGTCGCGCCATCGCGTCAACTCTTCCGCTCAAAGGCGACAGCCTATGTCATGTTCTCGCGCGACGCTGAGGTGGACGGCCGAGAGTCGGCCGGTTCGGAAGGAGCTACGCAGCGATGTCAGCGCCCAATCTGTTCCTGATCTACGTCACCGATGTCGAGCGCGCGACGGCCTTCTACGTCGACCTGTTCGACATCAAGCCAACCATGATCACTCCGCGATACGTCCCCTTCGAGGTCGCACCCGGCGTGCTGTTCGCGCTCTGGAGCGGCCGTGCCGATCAGGTCAGCCGGCAGACGCCACGCACCTCCGAGGTCGGCCTGATGGTGCCCTCGGCCGGCAGCGACCACGCCGTCGATGAGGTCTACGCGTCCTGGGCGGCCAAGGGTGTGACCGTGGTCGAAGAGCCACACGACGACATCTTCGGCCGCACCTTCATGATCGCCGATCCGGACGGCAACCTGATCCGCGTCTCGCCGGCCGACTGAGCGCCGAGTCCGGCGGCGCTATGCCGTGGCGGTCGCCGGTGCGGCGACCTTGACCGGTTCGGGCGTGGCCGCCGGGACACGCCCGAACCGGCGCAGCCGCAGGCTGTTCGACACCACGAACAGCGACGACAGCGCCATCGCGGCACCCGCGATCAGCGGGTTGAGCAGGCCGGACGCGGCGATCGGCAGTGCGGCGAGGTTGTAGCCGAATGCCCAGACCAGGTTGCCCCGGATGGTCCGCAGCGTCGCGCGGGCCAGTCCGACGGCGGTGGGCACGACGTCCAGGCTGTCCCGCACCAGGATCACGTCGGCGGCACCCAGCGCCACATCGGTGCCGGTCACGACCGCCATGCCGAGGTCGGCGCGGGCCAGCGCCGGGGCGTCGTTCACGCCGTCGCCGACCATCGCCACGACCCGGCCCTCGCCGCGCAGCCGCGCGATCACCGCGGCCTTGTCGGCCGGCAGCACCTCGGCGATCACCTCGCCGATGCCGACCTGGGCTGCCACCGAACCGGCGGTGGCCGCGTTGTCGCCGGTCAGCAGCACCGTGCGCAGGCCAAGGGCGTGCAGCCTCGCGACGGCCGCGGCCGCGCT
>DASVLX010000315.1:0-23562 GCA_036384655.1 Pseudonocardiaceae bacterium | reverse complement strand
TGGCGGCGCGCGCGGCGGCCGACCGGACCAGGCGGTTCGTCGCGGATGCCGCGCATGAGCTGCGCACCCCGATCGCCGGGGTGCGGGCGGTCGCCGAGGCGGTGCTGCAACAGGGGCCCGACGCCGACCCGGAGGAGCGCGACCGGCTGAATCTGCTGCTGGTCCGAGAGTCGCAGCGGGCCGGGCACCTGATCGACGACCTACTCGACCTGGCCCGCATCGACGCCGGCGTCGAACTGCACTACGGAGAGGTCAACCTGCGCGCGCTCGCCGAGACCGAGGCGGCCCGGGCCGAGCTGCTGGCGCCCGAGCTGAAGGTGGAGATCACCGGACCGGCGCTGGTGGTACAAGCGGACAGCGCCCGGATCACCCAGATCCTGGCGAACCTGATGGACAACGCCCGGCAGGCGACCGGCGGCACCGGCCGGATCACCGTCCGGATCGACACCGTCCGGATCGACACCGTGCGGATCAACACCGTGCGGATCAACACCGTCACCGGCGCTGGCGGCGGTACGCCGGGCACCGGCGCGTTCGCCGAGGTCGTGGTGACCGACGACGGTCCCGGCGTGGCCGAGACGGACCGGGAGCGCATCTTCGACCGGCTGGTACGGCTTGATGAGGCCCGCGACCGCCGGTCCGGTGGCTCCGGCCTGGGCCTGGCCATCGCCCGGGGCTTCGCGCGCGCTCACGGCGGCGAGCTGACCTGCGATGCTCCGCCGCCCGGCCAGCAGGGCGCGGTGTTCCGGCTGTGTCTGCCGATCACCGGTGGGCCGCCAGCCGACTCGCGGCCCACCGTGGGCAACCCGCCAGTAACCCGGGCCACGCCGACCGGCCCGGTCGTAGCTCCATAACAGGCTGCCAACGGCCTGGTCAACAAGGCTGCGGTGAACAACGGCCAGGCTAAAATGTGGACGTGCCGCTATCACATCGCCGTGCGGCCTCAGCGTTGAGCTGGCGCGGCCTGGTCGTGCCCGACGTGGGCATGCTTGGTCACCGAGTGTCGGCCGTGGTGCGAGTGCACGATGGCGTCGACCGTTGGCGCCGCGAGAACGGCTGGCCGCCACATGCCGATCCGTCCTGGTTCCGGACCTGGTTCTCACCAGGGCCGCCGGACCGCTCGCCGCTGCCCGCCGTCGATCTCGTCGGTATCCTGGTCAGCGGCACCGCGATCGAACACGCGCTGAACGCCTGTGGCGCGTTGATCAGCCTCGCGCCCTGCGCGGCCGTCTTCGAGGAGACCGCCGCGCACGATCCGTGGGCGCTCAACGAGCTCGACTACTACGGCGTCGGCGCGGTCGTCGCCGACGAGAACAGCGCACGCGTCGTCATCCCACCGGAGGACCGGGCCGGCGAGTTCGGCCCGTCGCTGTACGGGCGGTGGCTGCGCGAGGTGCTCTACGACCGGGTGCTGCGCTCGGCGTATCAACACCCGGTCGACCACCGCGCCAGCAGCACGGCCGGCACCGAGTGTGCCGCCACCGACTGCCCGCCCGCTCCCCCTGCCGACCACTGATCGCGGACGCGGTGACCGAGGTCGCCGACGCCGAGTGCACGGTGGTCGACCGCCCGCCCGGTCCCGCCGTCGAGCGCTAATCGAGTGAGGACATCCGACGACGGTGTCAGGATGTCTCGCGCTGGTCGCCCGGTTGATCGCCGGATCGGCCACTTCGCGACCATCATGTCGAGCCAAGAAGATCCAAAGGATGGTCACGCCTGTGATGCGCACTGCAACTTTGTCTTAGATCGCGACCAGCACTAAGTTGGCGCCATGGGACTTTCATTTTTTCAACCTGCGCCGCAAGAACCTTCGCCGAGTTCTACTCCAGGACCGAGTCTGAGGACAGGCAAGAAGGCGCCATGGGCAGGTCCGCTCCAGTCAGATCCAAGTAACATCATCCAGCTCGATATGCTTGTCGCAAGCTCGGATGTTGCCGAGGTCGTATTAAACAAGATTGGCGTCTACGCTGACGGATATCTCTTCGATGTGGGCGCCGTGGCCCGCCCGCCGTTCGCTCACTCCGACGAGGAGTCTCGACGGAAATGGCGAATCGACAGGATGGATTCACTTCGCAAAAACGAACCTGGTAGCTTGCCTGAAGGGTTGCTACGGCTGGGCGTGCAACTTCCGGACGGCCGTAAGGCGACGACTTTGGATTATGTCATCGCGCCGATCGACCAACCACCAGGCGTCGTCTTCATGGAGATCGCCGGCGCGGGCTACCTAATCAAGGACAACGTCATCTCCGTTCGGCACTCCCTGTGGCTGTGGCCGATTCCGCCACCTGGCGGCTTGGACATCGTCACTGAGTGGCCGGCGTTTGGCATACCGACCACCCGCACCAACATTGACGGCGACCGATTCATTGGGTCAGTTTGGTGAAAATCGAAGTAACTTCTTCGGCGTGAGGTGGGCACCAAGCCCAGCATCAGGCCGAAGAAGTTGCGGGATGGCCTGCTATACCGGCTCAAACTGGCTGATTACCGGAATTGTAAACGACGAGATTGCCATCGGTCTGGAAGGTTACGTAACTCCCAGCCGATACTTGCCCGGGAGCAGTCCACACGTGATCGGAACCGTGATGCCAAACTTCCAGAATTCCCCTGAGTAACACAAGCTCGTTGAAATTGTTCGTTGACATAGGCGCACGGTACCCGGCAGCTTGCTCACGCCTGCTCTGTGACCGCGGCCCCGAGGTCGGCGGTGACATCGGCGAAGGGCACCCGACGCTGGTCGCCGCTGGTCATGTCGCGGACCGTGACCACGCCCTCGGACTGTTCCTCCGGCCCATACAGCAGGACGAACCGGGCGTGCTGGTCGTTGGCCCAGCGCATCTGCTTGGCGAGCTTGCCGGACGCGCCCAGGTAGATCCCGACCCGCAGCCCGGCCGCGCGCAGCGCGCCGGCAAGTTCGGTCAGCTGGGCCTGCGCACCGAGCACGGTGAGCGCCACGTCGAGCCCGACCGGTTCGACCGCCTCGGCCTCCCGACCAGCCAGGATCCGCTCGATGCCGATCGAGCCGCCGACCGCCGGCACGTCCGGGCCGCCGAGCTTGGCGACCAAGCCGTCATAGCGACCGCCCGAGGCGATCGATCCGGGATAGTCCGGCGCGGTGACCTCGAAGATCGTGCCGGTGTAATAGTCCAGACCGCGGACCATGCGCGGGGTGAACACCACCCGGTCCGCCGGCAACCCAGCGGTCAGTTCCAGCAGCTTGTCGACCTCGGCGAGGCCCTGCTTGCCGGCCTCGGTCCCGTCGAGCTGCTTGCGCACCCGGTCGGGGTCGTCGGAGGTGAGGTCGGCGACCAACGCGGTGCCGGTGGCGGTGTCCAGGCCGCGGTCGACCAGCTCGGCGACCACCGCGTCGGGCGCCAGCTTGTCGAGTTTGTCCAGGGTGATCAGCACGCGCCCGCCGAGTTCGGCGGGCACCCCGTACGCCTCCAGGAGGCCGTGCAGCGCCTTGCGCGAGTTGATCTCGAACCGGAAACCGGTGATGCCCAGCGCGCCCAGCGCGTCGTGCACCGCCCACAGCACCTCGGCGTCGGCCAGCGGTGACGTGGAACCGACGGTGTCCACATCGCACTGGGTGAACTCACGGAACCTGCCCCGGCCGGGACGGTCCGCCCGCCACACCGAGCCGAGCGCATAGCGCTTGTAGGGGGTCGGCAGCCTGTTGCCGTAGGTGGCCACCACGCGGGCCAGCGGCACGGTCAGGTCGTAGCGCAGTGCCAGGTCGGCCTCGCCGCTGGCCTCATGCTCACCCCGGCGGAGGATCTTGAAGATCAGCTTGTCGCCCTCGTCGCCGTACTTACCGGTGAGCGTGTCCAACCGCTCGAACGCCGGAGTCTGCAGCGGGTCGAAGCCGTAGCGTTCGAACACGTCACGCACCGCTGCGAACGCGCGTTCCCTCCGGCGGACGTCCTCGGCGAGGAAGTCCCGGGTGCCCGATGGTGGTTCGGCGGCCTGCGCCATGAAAACGGTCCTCCTACCAGTACCTGTTCACCGCGGTACCTGTTCACAGCCATTGTCGACGCTCGCGCCGGCGGTCATCACGCCGGGATGGCGGTGACCAGGGCACGCAGCCCGTCCGCGTCGAGTAGATCGACCGGCCGCAGCGTGTGATCGTGCGCCACGTAGTGGAATGCCGCGCGCACCGACGACAACTCACAACCCGCCAGCGCCGCCCAGGCCAGCCGGTACGCGGCGAGCTGCACGGCCAGCGCGGGCAGCCTGGTCCTGTCGGGCAGCGCACCGGTCTTCCAGTCCACCACGGTCCAGCCACCGTCCGGATCGGCGAACACCGCGTCCATCCGGCCGCGCACGGTCACCCCGGCGATCTCCGTCTCGAAAGGTACCTCGACGTCGTAGGGCTGCCGCCGGGACCACTCGCTGGCCAGGAACGCCTCCCGCAGCGCCGGCAGGTTCTCGTCCGGCGCGGCCTCCTCGTCGGCGGCGCCCGGCAACTCGCCGACGTCCAGCAGCCGGCTGACCGAGAACCGCTGTTCCAGCCAGGAGTGGAAGGCGGTGCCACGGCGGGTCACCGGATTCGGTGGATACGGCAACGGCCGGCGCAGCCGGCGCGCCAGACCCTCCGGGTCGGCGGCCAGCTCCACGAGTTGACTGACCGTGAGGTGGTCCGGCAGGGTCACCCGCTCGGTCCGCCGGCCGGCGGCCGCGCGCTCGGCCAGCAGCACGTCCACGTCCCGCGCCCAGTCCTCCGGATCGTCCCGGTCCTCGCCGGCGGCGGGCTCGGCCGGCTCGGTGGCCGGTGACCGCAGGGCCGCGAGCACCAGCCGGGCGCCCTCGACCACGGCCTCACGGCGACCGGGCAGCGGGTCCGCCGGCCAGGACGCCGAGCGAGCCTGCTCGGTCAGTGGGTTGGGGCCGACAGGCTGGGCGGCCCACTGGTCGATCACGCCGATGGTCGGATCGGCCTCGATAGCGTCGTGTATCTCGGTCAACATATGTGCTGGTCCACGCGGTTTCGAGCCGGTCTCGCCCCACCAGTGCCCGGATACCACCAGGCTGCGCTGTGCGCGGGTGAGCGCGACATAAAGCAGTCGGCGTTCCTCTTCGAGCCGGCGCTGCTCGAACTCCTCGGCATGTTCGGCCAACGCCTGCTCGATCTCCCTGCGGTTCCAGTAGTCCTGGACGCGCAGCTCCGGCAGATCGGCCGCGTCACCACGCAACAGTGCGGGTAGTTCGGTCGCCGACCGCAGCCAGCAGGAGGTCTTTCGGCTGCCCGGAAACACCCCCTCGGACAGCTGCGGCACGGCGACCACCTGCCATTCCAGGCCCTTGGCGGCATGCACGGTGAGCACCTGCACGCGGTCCTCGGCCACCTCGACGTCGCCGGGCTCCAGGCCGTCCTCGGCATGTTCGGCGGCCGCCAGATAGTCGAGCAGGGCGGGCAGCGACGCGGTCGGGCTGGCCGCCGCGAAATCGGACACCACATCGGCGAAGGCGTCCAGATGGGCACGACCGACCCCACCGGGCCGGGCCATCACCTCGATGTCCAGCAACAGCGCGCGTTCCACGTCGGCGACCAGCTCCGGCAGTGGCACGTCCAGCCGGCGGCGCAACCCGGCCAGTTCGCTGCCGAGCGCCCGGATGCGCCGGTAGCCCTGGGCGGAGTAGCGGGCCGGGTCGCCGGGATCGTCCAACGCGTCAGCCAGACCGGCCTGCTCGGCGTGCTCGCCGGGCAGAGCGTCGACCAGGTTGTCGAGGTCAGCCGTCTTGGGCCCGGCGCCACCCGCCAGTTCGGTGGCCCGCCGCCACAGCGCCGCGACATCCGCGACACCCAGCCGCCAGCGCGCGCCGGTGAGCAGCCGCATGGCGGCGGTGCCGGCCAACGGCTGTACCAGCAGTCGCAGCGCGGCGACCAGGTCGGCGACCTCCGGTTCGGTGAGCAGCCCGCCGATGCCAACCACCTCGACGGGCAGGCCGCGAGCGCGCAGGGCCTGAGCGAGCTCCGGCATGTCGGCGCGGCGGCGCACCAGCACGGCCGTGGTCGGCGGGACACCCTCCCGCTCGGCATGCTCATGCCAGCGGGCGGCCACCGCGTCAGCCAGCCACTCTCGTTCGGTGCGCATGTCGGCCAGCAGCGCCACCAGCACGTCCCCGGCCGGCGCGCCCGGCCGCGACCGCAGGTCGTCGACGTCCAGACCGGCCTCGCGCAGTGGCGCGGCCACCGCGTTGGCCAGCGCGAGCACCTCCGGCGGGTTGCGGAAGCTGGTGAGCAGGCCATACCGGCGGGCCGGTTCCGTCGTCGGGCGCGGGAAGTCGGTGGCGAACCGGGGCAGGTTGGCCGCGCTGGCGCCGCGCCAGCCGTAGATCGCCTGCGCGGGGTCACCGACGGCGGTGACCGGCAGGATCTCACCGTCGAGACCGCCGAACAGCGCGCGCAGCAGCACGCGCTGGGCATGCCCGGTGTCCTGGTACTCGTCCAGCAGGACGGCGGCATAGCGATCCCGCTCGCCGGCGACCACCTCGGGATGCTCGACGGCGAGTCTGGCGGCCAGGGACATCTGGTCGGCGAAATCCAGGGCGCCCAGTTTGCGCTTCGCCTGCGCGTACGCGTCCAGAAGGGGCAGTAGCGCGACGCGATACCGTTGCGCTGCAACGATTTTGAGGGTTCCATCGGAGATCTTCTCGCGCTGTCCCTTGGCACGCGGCGCGGATTCGATGAGCCGGCACAGCCAGTCGGCATGCGCGCGCAGCTTTTCCGGCACCACCAGGTGTTCGGCCATCTCACCGGCCAGCGCCAGCACATGACCGGTGACGGTGGCCGGCACCTTGTCGGTGTCGAGATCGTCAGTCCAGCGCCTCACCACGTCATGCGCGAGCTGCCAGGCGGCGGTCTCGGTGAGCAGTTGGGCACCGGGCTCGACCGGCAGCCGCAGGCCATGCTCGCCGACGATCCGGCCGGCGTAGGCGTGGTAGGTCAGCACGGTCGGCTCACTGGCGAGCACCGCGGCGCGACGGTCGCCGGACGGGTCGATCCGGTCCAGCAGCGTCGATCCGGCCAGCCGGCGCAGCCGGGCGCGGACCCGCTCGGCGAGCTGGCGAGCGGCCTTGCGGGTGAACGTCAGGCCGAGCACACGCTCCGGCGCGACCAGGCCGTTGGCCACCAACCAGACCACCCGCGCGGCCATCGTCTCGGTCTTACCGGCGCCCGCGCCGGCCACCACCAGCGCCGGCTCGGTCGGCGCCGCGATCACCGCCGCCTGTTCGGCTGTCGGGGTCGGCAACCCCAGCGCCGCCGCGATCTCCCCCGGCCCCACCAACGTCATGTCCGGCTCACCAGATAGGGATCGCCGTCCACGGCGTACTCCTTGTCCACGCGGGCCGTGATGCTCTCCGTCGCGTCCCGCAGGCGGGGCGAGACCGCGTAGATCCGGCCGCGCCGCTCGCCGCGGAACACCAGCAGGCCGGCGTTGGCCATCCGGGTCAGGTCCCGTCCGGCCACCACCGTGGACAGGTCCTCCGTCAACTGCCGATACGTGCTGTTGCGCAGCGCCCGGCCGGTCAGGGCGAAGGCCAGCGGCTGCACGGCCCGCTCGGGCAGCCCGGCCCGACGCACCTCATCCTCGGCGAGCATCCAGAAGTCGCTGGCGAGACGGCCGCTCCTGATGACCTCCTGTGTCTGTCGGTAGTGCGCGGTGAGACAGAACCGCACCCACGGCCGTGCGTCTCGACCCGGATTCCAACTCCCACCGCCGACCTCTGCCAACACCTCGTAGTAATCATGTTGATGCATGCCCAGGTACTCCTCGATGGAGGCGAACTCGGGCGCGGCGGAGATGCCCCCGCAGGCGAGCAGCAGGGTTTGCAGACAGCGGCCCATCCGGCCGTTGCCGTCCTTGAACGGATGAATCATCACGAGGTTGAGGTGCGCCATCGCGGCACGCACCAGGACCGGTGTCTGAGCGCTTTCGGCGTTGATGCCATTGACCAATTCGGCCAGCAGATCCGGTACCAGTTCGGCGTCGGGCGCCTGATAGACGACCCGCTTCCGTGCGTCGTCATGGACGAACACGTCGCCGGGCCGCCACCGGCCTGGCCACTTGGTCAGGTCGTAGCGCTGCATCATGAAATGCAGCGCCCGAAGGGTGTCGACGCTAAGCCGGAACGTCCTGTCCTCAGCCAGTTGCAGGACGTAGGTCATCGCGTTGCGGTAACCGAGCACGGCCTGCCACGCGGTCTGGTCGGCATCGATCGGAGCCTGCTCGTCCAGCGCGGCGAAGGCGTCGTCCTCACTCACCGTGAAGCCTTCGATGGTGTTCGAGCCGCGGATCGCCTGCGACAACATGACCCGTCGGAGCAGGCCGGTCCAGCGGTGCGGTACGGCGACCCATGGCCGCAACTCGCGTTGGCGGTCGTGGATCATCGCGATTACTCGCTGGTCCGCTTCGTCCAGTTCCGGAGCGACAAACAGTGCCATAGTCGGATATTAAACGACTTGAGTTCGAAAGTTTCCGACTTTCCGACCGCATCAGTGGCTCACCTGGCGGCCGGCGTCGTTCAGCGGGCAGCTCGGGCGGGCCGGGCACTGTGGGCAGTGACCGTTCTCGACGGCCTGGTAGTTCGGGCCGACGCAGGATCGCGCGGCCTCCCGCACAACCTTCAGCCAGGTGTCGACATCCTCCTCCGACATCGGTGGCTGCACCCGCTCGGCGGCTCCGTTCGCCTGTTCCTTCGCCAGGTACAGCAGCCTCGCCCCGCCCGGTTGAGCCGACACACCCAGCTCCGCGAAGGCGCCCAGTGCGGCGGCCAGCTGGTAGGTGGCCAACTGTGGATGCTCCGCCGCCTCCTGTTTGGTGGGAACCGACTTACCGGTCTTGATGTCGATCACCACGGGCCGTCCCTCGGCATCGGCCTCCAGCCGGTCGACGCGGCCGCGCACCCGCAGCCACGGACCGCCCGTCCCGTGCTCCGGGCTGACATCCAGCGTGTGTTCGACGGCGACCTGGGTCAGCTCGGTCCGTGAGGCCACCAGCCAGGACCGGAACGCGGTCACCATCCGCTCGACCCGCACCCGCTCCCGGCGGGAGAACCACGGCGCACCCGCATCGACCGTCTGCCACGCCCGGTCGAGCGCCCCGCGCAGTTCCTCGGCTCCGGCACCCTCGGCGGCCGCCTGCGCGAGCGCGTGCACCAGGGTGCCGGTGATCGCCGGCAGCTGGGATGGATCGGTGCCGCCATTCCGCTCCACCATCCAGCGCAGCGGACAGCTGGTCAGGGTCTCCATCTTGGACGGTGAGATCGGCACCTCCTGCTCTTCCGTCCAGAGTGGATCGCCGGTGGACACCTCCGGCAGCCCGTACCAGGAGTCCGGATGCGCACCCGGCACGCCGGCCGTCGCCAGCCTCGCGAGTTGTCCGGCCGCCCGCTGCCGACGTGCGTCATCGGCGTCCGGATCACAGACCACCCGGCGCAGTTCGCCGACCAGTTCGGCCAGGCTGAGGGCCCGCTCCGGCGCGCACATCCGCGCCGCGTCCGACGCCTGGTCGTCACCTTCGACATCGTCGATCTCGTCCAGGAACCGGGACGGCTGCTCGTCCTCGCCGCGCACCGCGCTGACCAGCAGTACCCGCCGCGCCCGGCTGATCGCCAACCGCAAGAGCCGGCGTTCCTCGGCCAGCAGTGGGGCGGTGGCCGACACGGTCGCGCCCACGTCATCCGGCTCGATCCCGGAGACCAGATCGACCAGCTTCTCGACACCGAGCAGCGAACCCCGGGTCCGCAGGTCCGGCCAACTGCCCTCCTGCACCCCGGGCACCGCCACGACCGTCCATTCGCGACCGACGGAGGCATGCGCGGTGAGCAGACTGACCGCGTCCCCGACCGGTGCGGCGGGGGCCAGCGAGTCTCCCACGATCCGGTGCGCGGCAAGGTATTCGGCGAAGCTTCCGACGCTGGAGCCCGGCAGCCGCTCCGCGTACCGGGTGGCCGCGTCGAACAGCAGCAGCACCGCGTCCAGATCACGGTCGGCCTGGGCGCCGATCGGACCGCCGCGCGCCGACCGTTCGACAAGTCTCCGTTCCAGGCCACTGGCCCGCCACAGCTTCCACAGCACCTGCTCGACGCCCTGCCCACCGGCAACCAGATCGGTGACCAGCGCGAGCAGTTCGGCGATCCGGCGCACCGGGCCGCGCGCGCTGTCGTCCAGCGCGGCGAGCGCGTCGCCGGAGCGCAGCGCCTCGACCAGCAACTCGCCGCTGGACCGGGCACCACCGGCGGCCAGTTCCAGGCGACGCAGGCCCCGGCGCAACCGGCGCAGCGCCAGCGCGTCGGCGCCGCCCAGTGGTCCGGTCAGCAGCATGACCGCGGTGTCCTCGTCGAGTTCGGTCCGGCCGTCGGCGGCGCGCAGCAGCTCAAGAAACGGCCGTACCACGGGATGTTGGGCCAGCGGAACCGTGTCAACCGGGATGGCCAGTGGCACCCCGGCCGCGAGTAACGCCCGCCGCAGCACCGGCAGCGACCGGTGCGTCGAGCGCACCAGCACCGCCATCTCCCGCCATGGCACAGCGTCCAACAGATGCGCACGCCGCAACTGGTCCGCCACCCAGCCGGCCTCCCGGGCAGCGGTCGGGAACCGCCGCACGCTGACCCGACCAGCCGCGTCCTGGCCGTCTCCGGCGTCCTCGTCATCCACTGTGGACAGTTCGGAGACCGGCGTGGTGGCGACGCGATACCGCCCGGCGCCGGGCAGCCGGTCGGTGATCCGGCGCACCGCCTCGGCCACGGCCGGCGCCATCCGGTAGTCGACGGACAGCACCACGGTGTGGTCACCGTCCGGGTCGACATCGGTGAGCAGACTGGGATCGGCACCCCGGAACGAGAACACCGCCTGATCGGGATCGCCGAACAGCACACATTCGCTGGCCGCCCTGCCCAACCGCGCGACCAGCTCGAACGCCTGTGGGTCGAGATGCTGGGCATCGTCGACGACCAGGTGCCGCACCCGGGCCTGCTCGGTCGCATACAACTCGTCGTCGCTTTCGAACGCCGCGAGCGCGCTCGCCACCAGTTCGGCCGCGTCCAGTGCGGGACCCTGGCCGGACACGCCGCCCTGCAGCAGCGTCACCTGCTCGTACTGCTGGCCGAACACCCCGGCGGCGACCCACTCGTCGCGATCATGCCGTTGGCCGAGTTCGATCAACAGCTCCGGACCGATGCCGCGCTCCGCCGCGCGCAGCAACAGGTCCCGCAACTCGGCGGCGAAACCGGGCAGCCGCAGCGCGGGTCGCAACCTCGCCGGCCAGCAGGTCGCACCGGACTCGACATCACCGGCGAGTAGATCGCGCACCACGGCGTCCGCGTCCGGGCCGGACAGCAGCTGTGGCGGCGCCTCACCGTGCAGGACCGCCTGCGCGCGCAGCACACCGAAAGCGTAGGAGTGGACGGTGCGCACCAGCGGTGTGCGAGTGGTGCGAAGCCCGCCATCGCTGGGCGGTGGACTCACCAGCCTGCTGATGCGTGAGCGCAGCGCGGTGGCGGCCCGCCGGCTCGCGGTGAGGACGAGCACGTTGTCAGGGTCGGCATGCTGGCGCAGGATCCGGTCCGCCACCAGCTCGGCCACCAGGGTGGTCTTCCCGGTTCCCGGCCCGCCGAGCACCCGCAGCAGGCCGCCCGAATGGTCCAGCACCCGGCGCGCGGCCTCGTCCCAGCACGGCTGGGAAGGTCCGGCCACGTCGGAACGCACCAGGTCGGGAGCTGGAAATGCCGCTGTCACGTTCACGATCGAATCACGACCATCCGACATCACCGCGCATCACCTCACCCGGCATGTCGTCCCTCCCGATGCGTCGCCGGGCCTGGTGTGGTGCGTCTCACCGAATCAGCCGCTGATCACCGGCCCCCACCGCACTGATGCGCCCACCAATGGGATGTCGAAGCTGAGATTGCTGCGAAGATGGCGGGCATGGGGTTTCCGCTGAACCTGCGTGAGTTCGGACCGATCGAGGGAACACCGCTGCTGGCCCTGCATGGCGTGACCGGTCACGGCGGGCGCTGGCGCGCGCTGGCCGAGGAGCATCTGCACGGCTACCGTGTGCTCGCCCCGGACCTGCGTGGGCACGGCCTGTCCACGCCGCTGCCGCCGTGGACCCTCGAACAGCATGCGGCCGACGTGCTCGGTGTGCTGGACGCCGTGGGCTTGCCGGCCGTGCCGGTCGTGGCGCATTCGTTCGGCGCAGCAGTGGCCCTGTACCTGCAGAAACTGGCCCCGAACCGGATCAGCAAGCTGGTGCTGCTCGACCCGGCGATCGGGCTGCGGCCGGATCTCGCGCTCGACAGGTCGAGCGCGCCGGAAGAGTTGTTCGGCAGTCCCGAGGAGGCGCGGGCCGCGTTGTGGCAACGCTGGCCGAACGCGACCGAGACGGCGATCGCCGAGGAACTCGCCGAGAACCTGTGCCAGGTGGACGGCGGCTGGCGGTACCGGTTCCGGTACGCGGCCGTGACCACCGCGTGGAGCGAGATGACCCGGGACGCCGTGTTGCCCGCGCCCGGCACGCCGACGCTGCTGGTCCGCGCGCTGCGCGCGGAGTACTTCTCGCCGGCGTTCGCGCAGGCCTGCCGGCTCGCGCTGGGGGACAAGTTCGAGCTGGTCACCATGGATGTCGAACACACGTTCTACGTCAGCCATCCCGCGGAGACGGCGGAACTGGTGGCCCGGTTCGTCGGCCAGGGCTGACGGGACAGGTGAGCCGGGCATGGATGAGGAACTACACGAGCGCATCCGGGACGTGATCAGGCAGATCCCGCCCGGCTCGGTGGCGACCTACGGCGATGTGGCGCGAGTGGCGCACGCCCCGACGGCACGGCTGGTCGGCCGGGTGCTCGCCGAGGACGGGCACGATCTGCCCTGGCACCGCGTGCTGCGCGCGGACGGCACCCCATCCCCGCACCTGGCCCGCGAGCAGCTCGAACGGCTGCGCGCCGAGGGCGTCCTGTCGACCGACGGCCGCGTCGACCTCCGCCACCACAGGTGGTCAGCGGTCGCCTAGCGTTTTGGCCATTATCTGATTGGGTTCGGCGACGGCAGTGCGACGGTCGCCGACGCCGAACCGATCCGCGTCCTCCCCGACGCCGGTGATCTCGCGCAAGCGGCACTGTTGCAACACCCAGAGACAAGCGAGCGCATCAAGCGGGTGCTCGATCTTGTAGAAGGTTTCGAGACACCCTACGGCCTGGAGCTCTTGGCCAGCGTTCACTGGATCGCCGAGGAAACACCCGAGGCGGCCGCCAATCTCGATCTCGCGACCAACCTGGTGCGAAGCTGGACGCCGCGTAAGGGCCGGATGTTCACGTCGGACCACATCCGCGTCGCCTGGCAGGCCCTGCACGACCGCGGTTGGTTGTAGTCTGCTGGGGCCCAACCGAAGCGGATCGCTCGCGGGCTGGCGCCTAGCGTTTTACCGTGGCTGTGTGGTCGGGATTACACATGGCTGAGTCGATCACGCTGGACATCGATGGGACGAGAGTCGCGGTGTCCAGTCCCGACAAGGTCTTCTTCCGCCAGCGTGGCGAGACCAAGCTCGACCTGGTCCGGTACTACCAGGCCGTGGCGGGCCCGATCATGTCCACGCTGCGCGGCCGGCCGCTGCTGCTGGAACGGTATCCGGGCGGCGCCGGCGGCAAGTCCTTCTTCCAGAAGCGGATCCCGCGCACGGCGCCGTCGTGGCTGGCCACGACCGTGGTGTCGACGCCCAATGGCACGCCGAGTGACGCGCTGGTGGGTGCCGATCTCGCCCACCTCATCTGGGCGGTCAACCTCGGTTGTATCGGGTTCCATGTCTGGCCGTTCCACGCCGCCAGTCCGGAGATCACCGACCAACTGCGCATCGATCTCGACCCGTCGCCGGGCGTGGGTTTTGACGAGGTGCGCGAGGCCGCCACACGGGTCCGCGAGTTGCTCGGCGAACTGGGCATCTACCCGCATCTGAAGACCAGCGGATCCCGCGGCCTCCATATATATGTGAAGCTGCTGCCCCGCTGGGACAGCTACCAGGTGCGCGCCGCCGCGGTGGCGCTGGCGCGGGAGCTCGAACGCCGCTATCCCAGTTTGATCACGGCGCAGTGGTGGAAGGAAGAACGCGGCAGACGGGTGTTCGTCGACTTCAACCAGAACGCCCCACACAAGACGGTGTTCGGCGCATGGTGCGTGCGCCCGAGGGTGGGCGCCCAGGTGTCCACGCCGATCAACTGGGACGAGCTGACCACCGTGGCCCCCGACGAGCTGACGATCGCGAGCGTGCCCGGTCTGGTGGCGCGCCGCGGCGACCCGTGGGCTGGCATGAACGACCGGCCGCAGTCGCTGCAACCGCTGCTGGACATGTATCGGACGGACCTGGTCAACGGGCTGATGGACGCGCCGTGGCCGCCGGTCTATCCCAAACAGCCCGGCGAGCCACCACGGGTCGCGCCCAGCCGGGCCAAGCGCTCCTGACCGCGCACGGTCTGCCCGGCGTCGACCAGCGCGTCGCGATAGCGGCGAATGACCTGGTCAACGAGCCTCGGATGGGCGCCGATCGGCTCCGCGACCAGATCCGCGCCGGACCGCGCGACCCAGCGGTGGAACCGGCCCGGCGCCAGCAGCCAGGACGCCACCGCCACCCGGCCGCCGCCGGCCCGAGCCTGGACGATCGCCTCGTCCACGCTGGGCCGCGCGGTGGTCACGTGGCCGATCCGCACCGGCTGCCGGATCAGCTCGGACAGCAGGGTCGCCGCGCGCCGCACATCGGCCAGCGCGCGCTGGTCGGATGATCCCGCAGCGGCCAGCACCACGGGATCGCCGTGCCGCCAGCCCGCCTCGACAAGCCGCCCGTGTACGGCGGCGACGACACTCGGCGTCGGTCCTAGTGACCGCGCCAGCAGCACGTCCGGACGGCCGGCGTGCCGGACCTGCGCGGGCACGTCGACCCGCACGTGATAGCCGGAAGCGAGGAACGCCGGCACGACCACGACCGGCCTGTCATGCACCGGATCCGCGGCGCGCAATACCTCGGGCAGGCCCGGTTCGCGCACGGTGGCGAAGGCCAACTCGACGGGGAGAGCCGGCAGCCTGGCCCGTACCGCGTCGACGATCGCCGCGGCCACCGCCGCGCCGGCCGGCTCCCTGCTGCCATGCGCCACCACGACCAGTGTCATGCGGTCCCACGCTGCCACTGGATGGCACGATGACGCCAACAACCCCGATGCTGTCTCACATCGTGCTCACATCCTGCTAGACCCGCGCCGGCTCGACGGCCGTCGGGGAGGAGGCCCGTCGAGCGGCCGGACGCAGATAGACAACCCAGGTGAGGACGAAGCAGACCGCGTAGAACGCGACGAACCCGATCACCGCGGGGGTGCCGCTCTTCGCGGTGGACAGGAACGACTCGCGGAACGCGATGTTGATCAGCACGCCGCCGAAGGCACCGACCGCCGACGCGATACCGATCACCGCGCCGGCGAGCCTGCGGGACTGGAAAATCGACGGAATCATCTTGTAGGTGGAGCCGTTGCCGATTCCGGAGAAAACGAACAGCAGCATGAATCCGGTCTCGTAGAGGGCCAGGGACCTGCCGCTGGCGGCCACGATCAGCAGCACCGCGCACAACGCCATCACCACGAAGTTCACGGCGGTCACCCGGGAGCCGCCAATCCGGTCGGACAGCCAACCGCCGAGCGGCCGGGACAGCGAGCCCAGCAGCGGGCCGAGGAACGTGATCGCGGCGGCCTGGGCCGGCGTGCGGCCGAACTGGTTCTGCAACACCAGACCGAATGCGAACGCGTAACCGATAAACGAGCCGAACGTGCCGATATAGAGGAACGACATCACCCAGGTGTGCGGTTTCGTGACCGCGTGGCGCATCCCGCCGCGATCGTTGCGTACCGAGGAGATGTTGTCCATGAACAGCGCGGCCGTGACCGCGCCGATCACGATCAGCGGGATGTACACCCACAGCACGATTCGGGGATGACCGATGCCGGCGGTGTTGAGCACGGCCAACCCGACCAGCTGGACCACGGCGACGCCGAGGTTGCCGCCGCCGGCGTTGAGGCCCAGCGCCCAACCCTTGCGACCCTCCGGATAGAAGGTGTTGATGTTCGTCATCGACGACGCGAAATTGCCGCCACCGACGCCCGCGACCGCCGCGATGATCAGGAACGTCGTGTAGGAGGTGCCGGGGTGCATGGCGAATCCGAGCCAGACGGACGGAATCAGCAGCAGCAACGCCGAGATGACCGTCCAGTTGCGGCCGCCAATCCGGGCGACCGCCAGGTTGTAGGGAATCCGCAGTACACATCCGACCGCGGTGGCCAGCGAGGTGATCACGAACTTGTCGGCCGTGGTGATGCCCGGGTACTGCTTCGGGTCCATGAACAGCACGAGCACCGAGAACAGGCTCCACACCGAGAAGCCGACATGTTCGGTGAGAATGGAGAAAATGAGGTTGCGGTTGGCGATCTTCCGGCCGGTTCTGGCCCAGAAGGACGGGTCCTCCGGTTCCCAGTGGTCGATTCCGGACATGATTCCGCGCATCCTCAGTCTCCTTCTTCCCGCGACAGTTTCACCGCGCGGGCCTCGAATTTGGGCATTCTGGATAATCGGTAGCACGGCATCGGCCGGAGCGACCGTTTCGGATGGCGCGAGATCCGCCACCAATGGATCCCGTGTGGACGGACGCTCGACGACGCGGGTCGCGTGCGGCGCCGACACACCGGGTTGTCGCCGAACATGAGCAGCGTGTGTCGACTGTCACACACTCTCCCGCAGGTCGTTTCGACAGCGGTTCTGACGATTTTGGTTCGGCCGGTCGAGAACGAGCGTCGCAGGTCGTATAGCCCGATCGAGTGAGGTTGCCGGAATCCGCGCCCATCCACCGTTGATCGTTTGTAACGTTATGGATACAGCAGGGGGGACACCGGGATTGTCTATCCACCGCCCAGGACCCATGATGAGCGAACGGAGACGCCCAGATGGTGCGGAGGACCGACGGTGGACCACCCATGGACATCTGCCCGGACTGCCGGGGCAGCGGCCTCGCCAGCCACGACGACGCGGCGGGAAACAGGGCGAGCTGCCCGACCTGCCACGGCATCGGAGACATCCCCGTCAATCGCGTCTTCGACGGTCCCTTCAACGGACCCGTCCAACGGCCAACGGCATCATGAATGCGAGTGGTGCCATGACACCGGCGTGATCCGCTGGATCCAGCCGGTGCCGCAGGATGACGGCAGCTTCCTGATGCGCGAAATGGAACATCCCTGCACCGAGGGCTGCGGGGGATGGTGGCGGCAACCGGCGGCGGAATCCGGAAACGTGGTCGAGCTGATCGACTCCGGTCCGATCGAGCCCTGAAACGGGGAACTGAATCGATCGGCGGAATGTCACGCCGGACAGTGTGCACCACTCGATAACGAAATCCAAGGCCCTGTTAAATGTGATTGGCCGATTCCGTCAAACGTTAACATACGACACGGAAAAGTGACCGGGACATTGCGGCCGCATGAAAATTGGTGCCGCTAAATCAG
The DNA here is from genome assembly GCA_036384655.1 of Pseudonocardiaceae bacterium. Taxonomy (GTDB): domain Bacteria; phylum Actinomycetota; class Actinomycetes; order Mycobacteriales; family Pseudonocardiaceae; genus DASVLX01. Next base: position 6,039 of record DASVLX010000315.1, on the reverse strand, counting down.
CGGCACGATCTGCCCGGCCGCGCGTTCCAGTCCGAGCAGCGACGCCGGCGTGGAATGCGGATGCAGGGCGTGCACCGCCAGCCTGAACAACAGGGCACGCAGTAACGCCTGCGGCCAGCAGGGCAGATGCGCCCACCGGCCCACGATGCCCTCGTCGGCGCCGCCCCAGGCAAGCGCGTCCACCACCACCACGGCGGCGGCCCACTCGGGTGGCCGCCAGAACGGCTCGAAGTCCGCGATCGCCGGCGCAGCGTCACCGGCGAACAGCACATTTCCGAACAGATCGCCGTGCACCACCTGGGGACGCCGGGTCACCGGCCGGCACCGATCGACCAACGCGGCGAACAGCGAACCGCCCAGGTGATCCTTGAGCGGCACGTCCTCCTCGCCCCAGGCAACCCGGTCGGCCAGCGCGAACACGTCCCGCCGGTCGTCCAGAAACCGCGGCCTGGGCAGATGACCGGTGGCGTCGTGCAGCCGCACCGCGACCGACACGACCTCGTCATGTCTGGGTTCCGGCCGGCCCACCACGTACTTGGTCGCGGTCCAGCCGGACACCACCCAGCGACCGTCCGAGGACCGAATCGGGCGGGCCACCCGCAGGTTCTCGACCTGCAGGCTGTCCATGGTCTGTGCCACCCAGGCGGCCTGTGCGAGATTTCCCACCTGATGCAGGGCGATTTCGCCGCAGCGCCAACCGATCGTGCCGTCCAGTGGCTCTGGTTCGCCGTCCCGGACGCCGAACGAGGCACGAACGTGAATCGGCGGCGGCTCGGAGATCGTGGTCACGGCTCCGGACGCTACCGCCATCTCACCCATTTGTGCGGGATCGCCCCGCCGCGTGATCCACGCCGCACCCCGGCCCCGAACCCAAACCCCTTCCGGCGTTCCCAGGCGGACGCGGGCCAAGGCCCCATCACGCACGACCGGTACGCAAGCCGCCGAGAACCCAAACCACCGGCCCCCGAACCTCAAACTGTTAGTAGGTGGGGAGGCTTGGGTCAATCTCCCTCGCCCAGGCCAGCACGCCGCCGCCCAGGTGCACCGCGTCCTTGAAGCCGGCCTTGTGCAGAGCCGCCAACGCCTCCGCCGACCGCGCGCCCGACTTGCAGTGCAGGATCAACTGCTTGTCCTGCGGCAGATCGGCCAGCACCTCGCCGGACAGGATGCGGTCCTTGGGAATCAGCACCGAACCCGGGATGCGGACGATCTCGTACTCATGCGGCTCCCGCACGTCGATCAGCAGGAAGTTCTCATGAGCATCGATCTTCTGCTTGAGTTCCAGCGGCGTGATCGTGTGCCCGGCGGCGGCCTGCTGCGCGTCGTCGGTCACCACGCCACAGAACGCCTCGTAGTCGATCAGCTTCTCGATCGGCTTGGCATTCGGGTCCTTGCGGATGTTGATGGTGCGGTAGCTCATCTCCAGCGCGTCGTACACCATCAGCCGGCCCAGCAACGACTCGCCGATCCCGGTGATCAGCTTGATCGCCTCGGTCACCATGATCGATCCGATGGACGCGCACAGCACGCCCAGCACGCCACCCTCGGCGCAGGACGGGACCATGCCGGGCGGCGGCGCCTCGGGGTAGAGGTCGCGGTACTGCGGCCCGTGCTCCTCCCAGAACACGCTGACCTGGCCCTCGAACCGGAAGATCGAACCCCACACGTACGGCTTGCCCAACAACACGGCCGCGTCGTTGACCAGGTAGCGGGTGGCGAAGTTGTCCGTGCCGTCCAGGATCAGGTCGTAGCCGGCGAAGATGTCCAGCGCGTTGTCGCTGGTGAGTTGGACCTGGTGCAGGTTCACCTTGACGAACGGGTTGATCTCGGCGATCTTGTCCCGCGCGGACTCGGCCTTGGGCCGGCCGATGTCCGACTGGCCGTGAATCACCTGCCGCTGCAGGTTGGACTCGTCGACCGTGTCGAACTCCACGATGCCCAGGGTGCCGACCCCGGCCGCGGCCAGGTACAACAGCGCGGGACTGCCCAGGCCACCGGCACCAACGACGAGGACCTTGGCGTTCTTCAGCCGCTTCTGACCCGTCACCCCGACATCGGGGATGATCAGGTGGCGGCTGTAGCGCGCGACCTCTTCCTTGGTCAGCTCGGCGGCGGGCTCCACCAGTGGTGGAAGCGGCATCGGCTCCTCCGTAACTCTGGGACTCAATTTCGAGTCTCTCCCATGCCGCACAACAATGGACCAAGCCGGGCTCTTCCGGGAGCCTGTTCATCCCACGATCTGGAACGCCCGGATCTGGAACGCGTCAGGAGTTGGGCGGGTTGTTGGGTTCGTACGCGGCGCCCTCCGGATACGGCCAGGCGTTGACGCGGCAGGTCTTGCCGTCGCGCGGCACGGCGTACCGGTTGGTCGGGTCGGTCTGGTTGACCTGCCACACGTAGTCGTCGGACACGCCGAACGTCTGCTGCATCATCACCGGCGCCAGGCCGCCGTTGTTCGCACAACCCACATGCTGGTTGCCGAACACATGGCCAACCTCGTGGTTGATCGCGTACTCGCGATACAGCCCGAGATCGCCGTTGAAGGCGACCGCGCCGCGCTCCCAGCGCGCGATGTTGATGACGACACGCCGAGCGCTGCGCCGCCAGCAGGACGACTCGTACGGGATCTCGTACCCGCACAGGTCCGGCCGGTGGTCGGTGTTCGGCGTGGTGAGGCTGATGACGAAGTCGGGATTCGGGTAGCTCGCGTCGACCCGCTGCAGCGCGACCGAGCCCGAGCCGATCCAGCTCTTCGGGTTGTCCAGGATGGCGTCCACCGTCGACGAGAACGCGTCATCGCCGTCGTACACGGACGGATCGATGCCGTCCTCGATGGCGATCTGGTAGTGGAACACCTGCCCCTTGCCGACGACCGGGCCGCTGCCCGCCAGCACCCGCCAGGTGCCGGCGCCGGACTGCGGGAACGACGGTCCCATCGGCAGCGCGGCCGTGTTGGACGTCTTGTCACCGATCGGCGCGGTGTCCTCGGTGACCAGCGGCGTCGTCCCGCTGGCCGACTGAGTGCCAGCGGAGCTGGACGAGTGATCGTTCGCGGTGTTGACCAGAACGAGGATCGTCACCACGATCAGCACCGGGACCGCGTACATCCACCAGCCGTAGGTGCCGATCAGGCCGGACCGCCGCCGGGATCGGCCCCGTGACCCGCGTGATCGGCGGCCCGAGCCGGGCAACCGTTGAGCGGGGATGGACCGTCGCGAGCCGCCGGATTTCTCCTGGGCGTTCTCGCGGGCGCTGGCGGGTTCCTCGTCCTCCGCGTCGTCCTCATCGGCCGCGGGCAAGGCACCGACCGCCTTGGGCCGCCAGGAGGCGGTGAGCGGTTCGGCCGCCGTCCTGCGGCGAGCCAACCGGCCCGCCGGAGGCCTGGCGGGCACCCGCCGCGATCGACGTGTCACCGCGCGACGTCCTGGTCTGCCTGCCCTGTCACGGCGGACAGCCTGCCATATCAACGACCAACGAGCACGGACAGCCACCGCGCAGTTACCACCGAGTCGTTACAGACCGTTATCGAACGCTACGACCAGTGCCGCGGTTATCGCCATCCAGCGCCGTTACCACTGGGCGGCGGCCACTGCCTGCCACATACCCAGCACCGCCCGGGCGACCGTGGTCGGCCGCTCCATCTGGGCGACATGCCCGGTGCGCGGCAGCACCAGCAACCGGCCGCGCGACAGCAGTGACGCGACCCTCGGCGCCTTGCGCACGCTCATCACCCGGTCCTGGCTGCCCCAGATGACCAGCGTCGGCGCGGGAACCCTGCGGATCACCGTCCACAGTGACCTGGCCGGCGGCACCACCCAGGCGCGCAGCATCTCCCGGCTGGCGCCGTGCAGTGCGAATCCCGCCCAGGGCTGGGCCATACGTTCCTCGGTCTCGGCGACCGCGAGTGCGAGCCGGGGTTCGGACACCGCGTCCGGTACCGCGAAACACACCCGCAGCATCTGCTCGGTGCGTTCGCGCGCGGTGGCGGCGGCCAGTTTGCGCCGCATCCGCCGGCCGATCAGCGGAACACTGGCCAGCGCCATCCGGGGGTCGGAGATCCGGCTCGGAGAGGGCCGCAGGTCCGGCACGGCCGGCGAGACCAGGGTGAGGGTGCGCACCAGCTCCGGCCGCTCGGCGGCCACCAGCAGCGCGATGTCACCACCGAGCGAGTTGCCGAACAGGTGCACCGGACCGCTACCGAGCCGGTCGATCACCCGGCACACGATGTCCGCCTGGCCGGCCAGACTGAAGTCTCCGCTGGCCGGTGGCCTGGATCTGCCGAACCCGGGCAGGTCGATGGCGATGCCGTGCACGTTGTGGGCGAGCTGGGCGGCCAGTTCCGTCCAGTTCGTCGCCGCTCCGCCGAGCCCGTGTACGAACACGGCGCGGGGCGCGCCCGCGGTGGGCCCGGGGGTCTCCCGGACATGGACCACCACGTCGCCAAGGTCGATTTCGCGGCCGGGCCAGGGCGGAAGTCCGTCAGCCAGCGGCGGCAACGGCGCCGTGAACCACGGGACAGTGGTCAGCGACGACTCGGCCGCCGACGAGGTCACCGACCTCCGCCGGAAGCGCGGCGCTTCCAGGTACTGCAGCAGGCTCACCAGTCAAGGATGCGACGGGTTCCTGCAAGTTAGCTGAACGCCGAATGAGACCGTGGTCACAATCTCAAACACCTGTCGGGGAGTACGTCGTTACGGACACAGTGCCTCGCGATTCGCTGTTACCAGCGAGTAAGGTCAAGCGAATGGTCGGATCGTCCGGAAGACAGCAGGATGATCCCCCTACCGGTGGAGGACGAGGTGACTGAGACCGCCCAGGACGCCGGCGCCCAGGCTGCCCGAGGTGTTCGGCTGCCCCGAACCGCCCGCCGCGCCCAACTGCTGGCCGCGGCGCAGGAGGTGTTCGTGGCCAACGGGTATCACGCCGCTGCCATGGACGAGATCGCCGAGCGGGCCGGGGTGAGCAAGCCCGTCCTGTACCAGCACTTCCCCGGCAAGCTTGAGCTGTACCAGGCGCTGCTGGAAACCCACGTCGATGAGCTGGTCACCCGGGTCAACACCGCGCTGGCCTCCACCACCGACAACAAGCAGCGGGTTCGGGCGACCATCGGCGCCTATTTCGACTTCGTGGACCGCGAGGGCGGCGCATTCCGGATGGTCTTCGAGTCGGACCTGCGCGGCGAACCGTCCGTGGAGCGCGCCGTCGAACGCGCCACCAATTCGGCGGTCGACGCGATCACCCACACCATCACCGCGGACGCCGGTCTCAACGAGGACCAGGCGCGACTGCTGGCGGTCGGGTTGGTCGGTTTGTCGCAAATGAGCTCAACATTCTGGCTGAACGCCGAACGCAAGGTGAGCAAGGACGAGGCCGTCGAACTGATCTCCACCCTCGCCTGGCGTGGTATAGGCGGATATCCCCTGCAGCATCAGCACGACTGACCGGCGTCCCAGGCCGCGGAACTAACCTCGTCAATCGCTCCGCGAGTGACCACACCCGGCGTTCCGGGTGGATACGGGCCAAGGCCGCAGGGAGCGTGATCCTGTTGTGGCACGCGAGCGACCGAGAACGCCGGCCCGCGCCGCCTGGGACGTCGGCACGGGACCACGTCGCGAAGCCGTCGACTTGCTAAGGGCATTCCCCAAGGGACCTTGGTCCCTTATGATGCTGGCCCAGGACTGATGTCGGCTGGACCTTGTCCGCCTGGCTCGCCGGGCACAGGGGCCATCGCGCCAGAGAGGACGCCTCGTGTCGACGACGCTGCCACGACCCACTGCCATTCCCGCTCGTCCGTTTCCCGTGCAGCGGGGGTTGCGGGGTGGGGTGGTGTTGCGGGTGTTGCGGACGACGGATCCGAAGATGATCGGGATCATGTATTTGGTGTCGACGTATGTGTTCTTCCTGGCTGGCGGGCTGATGGCGTTGTTGCTGCGGACGGAGTTGGCGCGGCCGGGGTTGCAGTTTTTGTCGGAGGAGCAGTACAACCAGTTGTTCACCATGCATGGCACGGTGATGTTGTTGTTGTACGCGACACCGTCG
>DASVLX010000314.1:0-10510 GCA_036384655.1 Pseudonocardiaceae bacterium | reverse complement strand
CGGGCGTGGTAGTCCGCCATGGCCGTTGCGGCGGCCTCATCACCCACCCGGGACACCGCCGCGGTCACGGTTCGCCCGCCGGCCGCCAGCAGCGCGCCGGCGAATCCGAGCGCCTCATCGCCGGGCCGGATGCGGGACAGCGCCAGCTCGCAGGCGGCCAGCACGACATGTTGTGGTGGATTGCGCAGTCGCGTCATCTCGTGCGCGTAGAGCGCGCCGTCCACCAGCTCCAGATATGAGAACAGGGCATTCTCCGGCTCGTGCACACCATGCGCGGCGACATGCGCCAACTCGGCACCGTCCAGCGCGGCCAGCACCGCCGCCACCGTGGCCCGGTCACCGTCGATCAGCTCCGCGCCTGGGTGGTACTCACACAGCCGGCCCACCTCACCAACGGCGGCCGGCAGCCCCGGGCCGCCCACCAGCACGGTGTGGCCGGTCCGGCCGGCCTGTCCCTCCGCGGCGAACCACGCCGTCGCGGACGGCGCGACCACCACCGGCCGGCCACGCAGCGACGGCAACACGCCCCAGGCCACCGCGTACAGGGCCCCGGTCGGCACGATGACGACCTCGCGGTCAGCGATGATCCGCCGCAGGGGCACGAGTAACTGCTCGTCCAATCGGGCCGCCCGGGTACGCGCGGACTGTGACACGGCCGCCACCAGGGGAGCGGGCAGCCGGTCCGGCGACATCGCGTCCAGATCGGCGTGCAGCTCGCGGGCGGCCGCGGTCGCGTCCGCGGCGGATCCCAGCGTGACCTGCCTGGCCCGGCCGTCAGCGACGGCCACCGCGACAAGCTCTGCCCCGGACACCACGAAGCTGATCAACACCCGTTCGCCGAGCCGCCCCGCGACCTCCTTCAACGCGGCGATCGGCCGTGGCTTGCCCCAGGGGGTATCCCGCCAGCCGAGCCGCATCACCTCGCGCTCCAGCGCCGCGTGCCGGGCGAGTAGTTCCCGTCGTGGTTCGCCGGTCAGCACCGCGCCGCGCACCATCTGACTGAGGTGCCGGTACTCCTCGACCCGCTCGGCGAGCACCGGATTGTCGATCGGCGCGGCCGGCTCGTACCGATAGGCCTGGGCGCGGGTCCGCTCCGACCAGACGAACAGCCGGCTGGCCGGCTGATTCCGCTCCAGGACCAGGCGGATCGCGAGAGTGCCCAGCTCCCGGCCATGCACGGCGGTGCCACACACCAGTTCCAGGCCGCCCATCCGGTCTCGAACCCTGCCGAGTTCGACCAGCCCGAGGTCGGCCTGATGAAGAGCCCCGCGGTAGTCGCCGCGCGCCTCCGCGAGTTCGGCCCGGCACAGCCGCCACAGCATCCGGTGATCGATCGGCGCGACCCGGCGCAGCGCGCGCACCCGGCCGAGGATCTCCGCCGCGCTGTCGACGGCGTGTCGGCGCAGCAGCAGTCGCACCGCGAGCAGCCCGGCGGCGGTGGCCTCGTCCACGAGCTTGTGCCCGGCGAGCTCGTCGGCGAGGGCGAGTGCCTTGTCCGGCAGGGTAACCGGAACCCGGCCACGGTCCAGGGCCATGCTCACCTCGGCTCGGAGCCCCGTCAGGGAGGCCAGTGCCGCCCATGCCTCGCTGCCACGGCGCAGAAAACCCCGGCGGGCGGCTGCCGCGATACGCCGGGCCGTCTGAGGGTCGCCGTCCATCAGTGCCGCCGCCGCCCGAAACATCTGGGCTTCGGCGAGGTCCTTACGATCGTCGTGCCGGCGCAGCTCAGGAATCGCCTCATCCAGGTGCTTCGCCGCCTCCTCGGCCAGGCCGGCGATCAACAGGGCCTCGGCCTGATGGGCACGCAGATTCGCCAGCGGTCCGGGATCGATCTCCCGGAATCGCCGGCTGGTCTCCTCGAAATGCCGTAGTGCGGCGGGGATATCGCCGACCCGGATTTCCAGTTCGCAGAGGTTGTACTGGATGACCACCGCCTGCGTGATGAGCCATGGGCGCTCGTCCGGTGTGGCATCCAGCAGTGCCTTATCGATCACGGTGGCGGCTCGGGCGTAGTGCCGACGGGCAGCCGCGACGTGTCCCGCCATGCTGTTGACGATGCCGCTGTTGATCAGATCAACGACCAGTGAGCTGTGTCGGCGCCGGCCTGCGGCGAGGGCGTGTTCGCCGATCGCGACCGCATCGTTGAGCAGGTCGATGGCCTCCTCCAACCGCCGCACCCGCATGAGCATCACGCCATGCTGGCCCTCGATCATCGCCCGAAAATCCGATCGCATGGTCTCGTCGGGCAGCGCGTCAACCAGTCCGTCCGCCGTCCGGAGATGCGCGACACCGACTCCGAACGTGCGTACCTCCGCGTCGATATAGGCCAGGTTGATCAGTATCCGAATGCGAAGTTCGATGTCCTTCGGGTCGCTGGCCTGGCCCAGCAGTCGCAGCGCATGACGCTGGAGCCGCGCCGCGTCGCGATAGCGCCACGCAAAGCAAGCCGCTTTGCCCTCGTTGTACAGCGCGTTCACCCGCTGCCGCCGCGCTGCCGGCGTCAGTTGGCGAAGAGATCGATCCGTCCGGGTTTCAGCGGGCACACGTCTATATCACCACAGACCGCGATCATGGTCTTGGCGCCCCACGGATTATTCCAAAAGCAACCTGAGGATGGCTGATCAGGCGCTCAGAGCATTATGGTCGGCGTGATCACCGTCCTTGGCCGGTCTTGGCCGGGCACGGCCATATGGACGAGGATCTGGGTGAGCCCCGGTGGCACCTCGGGGAGTGCGAACCGGCCGCCCTCATCGGCGGCGGTGGTCAACGCCTGGTGACCGTCCACCCGCACCTCGATCCGGTGCGTGCCGGCCGGCACCAGCCAGCCGTCAAACCGATGGCCATGCGCGGCCTGGGCAAGGCTGACCATGACCGTCAGATCTTCGATGGTGAACGTAATCGTGCTCGGCGCCGTCCTGCCACGGACGCCGGAGAGCTGGTCCAACCGCTCCCAGCGCGCGACCTCGACATCGAGTTGTTCCAGGTCCATGGCGAAACCGATCCGCGCGGTCAGCCCGTCCGGCACCGGATCGGCGATGTCCAGCAGATCACCCAGCTCGGCGAGTAGCAGCGCGTCCTCGCCGCCCCAGCCCTCACCGCGCGGCTGTCCACCGAATGAATCTCCGGTCGTGTTCATCGCGCACCCCCTTCCTCGCGCAGTCGATCGCGCAGGCTGTTCAGGCATCGCCCGCGAGTCGGACCGATGCTGCCGTGCGGCATCCGCATCAGCTCCGCGACCTCGCGATACTCGGCCCGTCCGGCCAGCACCGTCAAGCGCAGCAGTTCCTGGCAGCGCGCCGGCAGCGCGCGGAACGCCCGCCACAGCCGGCGGTCCCGGTCGTTGCGCAACGCCTCCGGCTCGGGCAGGCCGTCCTGGGAGGAGAGTTGCTCCAGTGTCTCGTCGGCCAGCGGGGCCTCGCGATCGGTGCGGCTACGGCCGCGGTGGGCCTCACGCTTGGTCGTGGTGATCAGCCAGCGGGCCAGCGCGATGGGCTCCTTGATCGAGTCGCGGTTACTGAGGAAGGTCAGCCAGACCGTCTGGACGACGTCCTCGGCGTGGGTGCGATCCAGCCCCTGCGCTCTGGCCACGGTCCAGACCAACGGAGTGAGATCGGAGGCCAGTGCCTCCAGTGCGCCCCGGTCCCCCGCCCGGGCCGCGATCAGACAGGCCGCATGCCGCTCATGCCCGGTCAGCTCCCACCACGGAGGCTCGTCGCTCATTGTGATAACCCCGTCCCGACGCATCATCGACGCCTGCCACGGGCTGTCGTCACACAGCCAGGGCGCTAACCCCGAATTTTCCGCCTCCATGACCCCGGTCGGCATCTGGCCCCTCCCACCTCAGGCACGAACTCACTCCACGCTGAGTACAGGAGTAGGGACGTACCGCCCAGATACATCGTGGTCGGAATCTCGCGTTAACAGATGACGCGAGTCGTGTGAACTCAGTTGGCCGGCTTTCGTGGTTCGGTGTGCATCGTCGGGCCGTCGAACGGCCGGATGCCACCGGCCTGCCTCTCCGGCTTCCGGTGCTTCGGGCCGGCCGGCGCCACCTCCGGCGACGTGATCGGCGCGGTGGCCGCCTGCTTGTCGGTCTTGGTCGTCTCGTCCTCAGACATCGGAAGTCCCTCGCTCTCGTGTGTCGCTCCCCCGGCACCACGTGGAGCGGACCAGAGGGCGGCCCTGCGCCAGGTGATTACTCTGAAAGGAGTATCCGTGTCGTGCCACAGATACAGGACTGCCCGATTATTCTTGTGATCAAGCGCACGTAGACAACACGACACGCCGAAGGGGCCGATGGCGACACGGATGGGGTGGGAGGGCGTCTCCCCCCAACGCCCTCCCACCCGTACCGCGTATGGCGAGTGCCAGCCCGGCCCGGCCTCGCCCTTCCGCCCCTTCACACCCCCATAACGGGTGAAGGGACCGAGGGCCGCGGAACCGGCGACGCGTGGAGGGTGCCCGGACCCCTCGTTCCGGACACCCACCACGCGTTCCCCTCGACGGATCCCGCGGTGGTCCCTGGCGTCGAAAACCGCCAGCATGAATCAAGAGTCCGCAGGCCGCGGCCAGATACAGCGGGCGGCAAAATTTCCGAACGAGCTTCCGGCGACCACCCGATCGGGTGGTCCGACTCCTACAACATGTAGGGTCGAGTGCCAGAGGCCATGTGCGGCGACCGGTAGGAGTTCGGCTGGCGATGTCGCTCCCTCTCGCTGTAGCGGGTGCGCTTGGCGCCGCGGCCAGTTCGGCCGTGGCGAGTGCACTGCTACACCGCAGCGCCGTGGATGCCGCTCGCGCACCGGGCACGGGGTCGCGTCCACTGGTCGCGTTCGCCCGCGCCACTGTCGTTCAGAAGCTCTACCTGGCGGCCGTCGCGATGCAGGGCGTCGGGTTCCTCCTGCACGCGTTCGCGCTGCACGCCGGCGAGTTGTCGCTGGTGCAACCCATGCTGATCTGCGTGGTGTTGTTCGCGTTGCCGTTGAACCGCTGGCTGCTGCACGAACGGGTGACCGCCCGCGAGCTCTACTGGGCGGGTGCCCTGGTGGTCGGCCTGTCCGGGTTCCTGCTGCTCTCCACGCCGTCGGCGCACCCACGGGTCAGTACTCAGGTGGACCCGGCCGCCGCGATCACCGCGACGGTCCTCGGCGCGGCCGCGGTGATCGGCTGCCTCATGATCGTCGGCAGGCGGCGCAGCGCGCGGGCCGCGAGCCTGCTCGCCGGCGCCGCCGGCATCGCCTACGCCGGTCAGGGCGCGCTACTCAAGGCCTGCACCGGGGTGCTCGACAGCGGAGCGCTGAACCTGCTGTGGAGCTGGCAGCTCTACGCGCTGATCGTGGTGGGCACGCTGGCGGTGGTGCTCAACCAGTTGTCGTTCCGGGCCGGTCCGCTGGCCGCGAGCCTGCCGGTGAGCACCACGGTCAATCCGATCCTCGGTGTCGTGCTGGGTGCCACCGTCTACCACGAGGACCTGCGCAACTCGCTGACCGCGATCATCGGTGAGCTGGGCTGCCTGGCGCTGCTGGCGGTGGCGGCGCTGGCGTTGACCCGGCTGACCGTGTCGGCGACAACGCACGAGGCAGAAACCGTCTATCCCCCGAACGGCGAGCTGGCGGCTACCGTACGGCCGCCGGCCCCAACGCGGTGAGCAGCGCGCCGACCGCGTTGTCGACGTTCGTCCGGCCGGCCGCCCACCCGATGCTCGTCCGCTGTTCGGACAGCACCGCGACCACGTACTGATCCCGGGAACCGAGCACGCCGGTGCTGTGCAACATCATCTGCGAGCCGTAGATCATCCAGCCCTGCTTGGCCTTCACGGTGGCCGGTCGCGGCGGGTTCAGCAGCCCGAACGCCTGGTCGAAGCCGTCCGCGCCGGTGTCGGCGGCATTGCCGAGCGCGGTCATCACCAGGTCCTGGTCGGCCGTGGACAGTTGGGTCAGCGCGTACTGATAAACGGCGGTCACGTCCCGCGGCGAGATCAGCGTCTCGCCCCACTGCGAGAGGTCCGACGGTAGTTGGGTGTCCGACAGATGCGCGAGCGAGATCAACTGGTTGATCGCGTCCGGGCCGTCGAAGTCCTCCCAGAGCGCGTCCATCGCGTTGTCGTCGGACCGGCTCAGCGCGCGTTGGATCAGGTCGACATCGTCATCGGTGAGGGTGTCCTGGCCGGTCTCCACGTTGTGCAGGATGTCGACGACCAGGAACAGCTTGATCACCGACGCGCTGTAGAACTGCGTGCCGCCCTCCTGGCCGAGGGTCAGCGTGCCGGTGTTCCGGTCCAGTATCGCGACTCCGAACTGGACCCTCGACGTGCCCAGCGCGTCGATCGCGTTGACGGCGGCCGGCGCGGCGGCCGGATCGTCCGGGATCGGTGTCGGCGACGGCGTCGTACTCACAGCCGGGCTCGGTGTCGGGCTGCTCGGGGTCGTTGTCGTGCTGACAGACGTGAGCGGCCTGTCCAGACCCACCGACTCCGGCTGGCCGGTCAGCGAGTGATCCCGGTGGTAGGCGACCGTGACCAGCGAGACGACGGCCACCAGCACGAGCACGACCGGCGTGATCACGAACACGCGATCACGCCGTGTTGATGTCCGAGCCGACGATGTCGGAAGTGCCGGACGACGAGATGACGATCGAGAACGCACGCCCCAGGACACGTCCGGAACGGCGCCGCTGTTCCGACCCTGGCAGCTTCCACAGCGAATTGGCGGGAAAGGAGACGGCCGGTAACCGCAATGAACCATATCCGTCGTATTCGGCCCCGAAGCTGTGTGTTTCTTCAGCTTCGCGGATCGCCAAACCACCAGGTGACAGGCGTCTCACTCCGCCTGTCACGGTTCCCAGCCAATTGACAGGAACCAGTAAGGAAAGCTCCACCCTGGTGCACCAAGCTCTCCGCTGGGGATTTTCCGCGTCCGTTCGTCATGGAGACAAAGAGGCCACATTGTGGAGTTGAGACATCGCCTTCGGCTCACCAGACGCCGAGTGATCGTCGTGGCGGTTGTCGTGGTGGTCGCCGTTGGTGCGGGGGTCGGCGCCTGGGTCGCCACCCGCCCGGCGGCGACCTCGTCGTATCAACTGGTCGCCGCCAGCACCCGGACCCTGCGCCAGACCGTGTCGTCGTCCGGCACGATCGAGCCGGCCCAGCAGGACGACCTGAACTTCGCGGTATCCGGCCAGGTCACCGCCGTGAACGTGGCCGTGGGCCAGCAGGTGACCGCCGGGCAGGCGCTGGCCACCGTCAACTCCGCGTCGTTGGCCGCGAGCGTCGCCCAGGCGCAGGCCACGCTGTCCTCCGACCAGGCCAAACTGTCGTCCGACCAGTCCGGCTCGGCGTCCTCCGCGCAGCTGAACGCGGACCAGGCCGCCGTGACCGCGGCACAGAACCAGCTCACCGACGCGCAGAACGCGCTGTCCGAGGCGACCCTGACCGCGCCGTTCGCCGGCACGATCGCCGACATGAACCTGACCGTCGGCCAGGCCGTCACCGCCGGCGGAACCGGGTCTGGCTCGAACGGGTCGAGCGGCAACTCGGGCTCCGGCTCGAACGGTTCCTCGGGCGCGAACGGCTCCAACGGCTCCAACGGCTCGTCGGGATCGAACTCCAATGCCGGGTCGTCATCGTCGTCGTCATCGTCGTCGAGCGACGCGCAGATCGTGCTGATCTCCAGCGGCGCGTACATCGTCAACGCGAGCGTCGACGACACCGAGGTCGGTCAGGTCAAGACCGGCGACCAGGCGGTCATCACCCCGGACGGCGCCACCACGCCGGTGTACGGGACGGTCAGCACGGTCGCGATGCTGGCCAGCGGCTCCTCGGTGCCGAGCTACCCGGTGACCATCGCGGTGACCGGCAGCCCGAGCGGCCTCTACGCGGGCGCCGGCTCGAGTGTGTCGATCATCGTCAAACAGCTCAGCAACGTGCTCACGGTGCCCACCACGGCGATCCACTACACGAGCACGGGCGCCGCGGTCTACGAGATGTCCGGCGGCAAGCAGGTCTCCCATCCGATCACCACGGGTACCACCGAGTCCGGCTACACCCAGGTCCTCAGTGGACTGTCCGCCGGTGATCAGGTGGTGGTCGCGACCACGACCCGAGCCGGGTCGGGTGGTTCGGGCGGGTCGGGCAGCGGCGGCACCGGAACCACCGGCCGCGGCGGCTTCGGTGGGTTCGGTGGCGGCGGAGCGGGCGGCGCCGGGCTCGGCGGTGGCGCCGGGCTCCGTGTCGGGACCGGAGGCTGACCGATGACCGTGCCGATTCACTACGCCAGACCGATTCCACCGCCACTGCCGATCCCGGTCATCGAACTGACCGACATCCGCAAGGTCTACAAGGCCGGCTCGCTGGAGGTCGAGGCGCTGCGCGGCATCTCGCTGCGCATCGACGAGGGCGAGTTCGTGGCGATCATGGGTCCGTCCGGCTCCGGCAAGTCCACCCTGATGCACATCCTCGGCTGCCTGGACGTGGCCACCTCCGGGCGTTACCAACTGGCCGGCGAGGACGTCGGTGATCTGTCCGAACTGGACCTCGCGGAGATCCGCAACCGGCGCATCGGGTTCGTGTTCCAGCAGTTCAACCTGCTGCCCTCGCTGTCGGCGTGGCGGAACGTGGAGCTGCCGCTGTGCTACGCCGGGGTGCCCAGGGCGGAACGCAAGGCACGCGCGATCGAGACGCTCACCCGGGTCGGGCTCGGCGACCGGATCGCGCACCGGCCGGGCGAACTGTCCGGCGGCCAGCAGTCGCGTGTCGCGCTGGCCCGGGCGCTGGTCAACCGGCCGGCGCTGCTGCTGGCCGACGAGCCGACCGGCGCGCTGGACAGCCACTCCACCAATGACGTGCTGGACGTGTTCGCCGGCCTGCACGAACAGGGTCACACCATCGTGCTGATCACCCATGAGGAGGACGTGGCCGAACGCGCCGAACGGATCATCCGGCTGCGCGACGGCCTGATCGAGTCGGAGAGCGGAGTGCTGGCGTGAGCTGGATCGAAACCCTGCGGACCAGCCTGGACGCGATCCGCTCGCACCGGCTGAGGTCCGCGCTCACCGTGCTGGGCATCCTGATCGGCATCGCGGCCGTGATCCTCACCGTCGGCCTCGGCGAGGGTGCTCAGGCGCAGGTGACCTCGGAGATCAACGCGCTGGGCACCAACCTGTTGGTGGTCACGCCGGGCAGCACCACCAGCAGCTCCGGCGTGCGGGGCGGATCGGGTTCCGCGTCGACACTGACGGTCTCCGACGCCACCGCGCTTGCCTCGCACACGGTGGCGCCGGACGTCGCCGCGGTCGCACCCACCACCAGCCGGTCGGAGAGCCTGACCAACGGCTCGACCAACTGGACGACCTCGGTGGTCGGCAGCACGCCGAGTTGGCTGACGGTCCGGGCCCGCACGGTCTCCGAGGGCCGGTTCCTCACCGAACAGGACGAGACCGGCGACGCGGCCGTCGCGGTGATCGGGTCGAGCACCGCGCAGGAACTGTTCGGTGGCGTCGATCCGGTCGGCCGCACGTTCACCGTGAACAGCCTGCCGTTCACCGTGGTCGGGGTGCTCGCCTCGGCCGGCTCGTCGTCCCAGACCAATGAGGACGATCAGGCGATCGTGCCGATCAGCACCGCCGCGGACCGGCTGTTCGGCGGCACGACCAGAACGGCCGTGCAGTCGATCTACCTGGAGGCGACCTCCTCGGACACGCTGTCCGCCGCCTATCAGGAGGCCGACCAGGAACTGTTGAACACCCACCACATCACGAACCCGGCCAGCGCCGACTTCAGCATCGCCAGCCAGCAGTCACTGCTGTCCACGGCGACCTCGGTGACCCAGACGCTGACCGTGCTGCTCGGTGGCATCGCGGCGATCTCGCTGCTGGTCGGCGGCATCGGGGTCATGAACATCATGCTGGTCTCGGTGACCGAGCGGATCAGGGAGATCGGCCTGCGCAAGGCACTCGGCGCCAGTCCCCCGGTGATCCGCCGGCAGTTCCTGGTGGAGGCGGCCCTGCTCGGGCTGACCGGCGGAATCCTCGGCGCCCTGGTGGGAATCGCGGTCGCGGTCCTGCTGCCGCATTTCATCTCGGCGACCGTGACGGTGTCGCCGCTGGCCGCCATCGGCTCGATCGTCACCGCGATCTGCATCGGCATCGTCTTCGGTGTCTACCCGGCCAGCAGGGCGAGGCCGATCGCCGCCGACGAGATCGCCACCGGCTGGTCGATCAGGGGCGGGAGCGACAGCGCGCCGACGATGCCGATCACCGACCCGACGACGCCGCCGGCGACCCCGAGCAGCGAGGCCTCGAACAGGAACTGCCGCCGGATGGCCGACGGCGTCGCGCCGAGGGCCTTGCGCAGGCCGATCTCGCGGACCCGCTCGGTCACCGAGACCAGCATGATGTTCATGACGCCGATGCCGCCCACGAGCAACGAGATCGCGGCGATGCCGGCGAGCAGGATCGTCATCGTCCGGTTGGTGGAGTTCGCGGTCTCGAGCAGCGCGTCCTGGGTGGCGATGCT
>DASVLX010000313.1:0-5623 GCA_036384655.1 Pseudonocardiaceae bacterium | reverse complement strand
CCCTGCTGCGGGTGCAGGGCCTGCTCGGGCCGGACGGCGTGGTCACCGGGGTGCTCGGCGGCGGCCGGGGCGTGACCGACCGGGTGCGGTGGGTGCCGTGGGGCGACGAACTGGTTCCGGCCCTTGATCCGGACGCGCCCTGGCCGGGCCGGTTGCCGGCGCCGTTCCCGGCGACCGTGCCGAGAAAACCGTTGCCCGCCAGGGTGTTCGACGACGCCGGCGGGGAGGTCGGCGTCTCCGGGCGGCACCGGCTCACCGCGGTTCCGCGCCGGGTCTCGGTGGACGGCGGCCCGTCCCGCCGGGTGCATGCCTGGTCCGGGCCGTGGACGGCGGTCGAGCGGTGGTGGGTCGAGACGGACGAGCACCGGCTGGCGTGGTTGCAGGTCGTGTTGTCGGGCCGGCTGTCGGGCCGGCACGGCGGGAACGACAGCACCGACACCGCCGAGGGTGCTGACGACACCGAGGCTTTCCTGCTGCGTCGCGAACGTGGGCAGTGGCTGGTGGAAGGGGTGTACGACTAGTGATCTCCGATGAGGTTCCGGGGCCGGCACGGATGGGCGCGCGGTGGTGGTTCGACGAACTCACCGACGAGTCCGGCGAGCCGTCCGGGCGGCACCGGGCGCGCGACCTGGGCGGCGACGGCGTGCTGGCCAGGATTCCGATGGGCGCCACCGAACCGGCCCGGCTGCTGATCTTCCCCAGGCCACGCCGGCCCAGCGACGGATACGGGGCGCGCCATGGGCTGGAATAACGGTCCGCTGAAGTGGTCCGACTTCCACGATGCCCTTTCCGGACGGTCACCGAAAACCGGTGACAAGGGCAATGGCGGGGAAGGTCCGGCGTTCCAGGTGGATGCGGGGCAAGGCCGCAGGCCGCGTGATCCTGTTGGTCGGCGCTTCGCCTCGACCAACAGTCAACAAGCTCAATCGGCTCGGAGACGCGAGCGAGCTCGCGCCCCTCTCGCCTCAATCGCTTGTGGCGTACCGAGGTACGCGAGCGGCCGAGAACGCAGCCCAGCGCCGCCTGGGACGCCGGATGGTGGGGACGGTCCGGCGTGGACACATCACCGAGGCCCGTACGAGCCCGTCGAGGAGGACCGGGCCGGGGCCGAGGACCAGGCCGGTGAGGCCGCCCGGATCCCCTACGCGGAACTGCACTGCCACTCCAACTTCAGTTTCCTGGACGGCGCCAGCCATCCCGAGGAACTGGTGGCGGAGGCGGCCCGCCAGGGGCTGGACGCCATCGCGCTCACCGATCACGACGGGATGTACGGGGTGGTGCGGTTCTCCGTCGCGGCCCGGGAACTGGGCGTGCACACCGTTTTCGGCACCGAGCTGTCCCTGGCACTTCCCGAGCCGAGGACCGGGGTCACCGATCCGGGCGGCTCGCATCTGGTGCTGTTGGCCCGCGACAACTCCGGTTACCACCGGCTGTGCCAGGCGATCACCACCGGTCAGCTGGGTGAGCGCACCGTGCGTGACGCGCGACGCGGCGAATTCACGGTGCTGCCGACCCGGCAGGCCGATGAGCCCGAAAAGGATCGCCCCTGCTTCGACCTGACGCGGGTCGCCGAGGCGGTGCGGGACTCCGTCGTGGTGCTCACCGGTTGCCGCAAGGGCGCGGTGCGGCGGGCGCTGGTCGACGAGGGGCCCGGGGCGGCGGCGCGGGAGCTGCGGCGGCTGGTGGACCTGTTCGGCGACCAGAACGTGTACGTGGAACTGATCGATCACGGGCAGCCGCTGGACTCCACGCACAACGACCTGCTCGCCGGCATCGCCGCCGATCTGGGCCTGCCGACGGTGGCCAGCAACGCGGTGCACTACGCGCGTCCCGGCCGTGGCCGGCTGGCCAACGCGATCGCGGCGGTGCGCGCCCGGCGTGGCCTGGACGAGATGGCCGGCTGGCTGCCACCGTCGCCCACCGCCTACGTCAGGTCCGGCACGGAGATGGCCCGGTGGTTCGCCCGCTACCCCGGCGCCGTGCACCGGGCCGCCGTGCTGGGCCTGGAATGCGCGTTCGACCTGCGGTTGGTAGCGCCGAGCCTGCCGCCGTTCCCGACCGAGGACGGCCACACCGAGGCGAGTTGGCTGCGTGAACTGACCGCCCGTGGCGCCGCGCGGCGATACGGCTCGCCCGAAGAGAATCCTCGGGCGTACCAACAGATCGCCCATGAACTGGACGTGATCGAGGGCCTGAGGTTTCCGGGTTATTTCCTGATCGTGCACGACATCGTGGAGTTCTGCCGGCGCAACGGCATTCTGTGCCAGGGCCGGGGATCCGCGGCCAATTCGGCCGTCTGCTACGCGCTGGGCATCACCAAGGTCGACGCGGTGCGCTGGAAGCTGCTGTTCGAGCGATTCCTCGCGCCGGAGCGGGACGGCTATCCGGACATCGACCTGGACATCGAGTCGGACCGCCGGGAGGAGGCCATCCAGTACGTCTACCAACGCTATGGCCGGTTGCGGGCCGCGCAGGTCGCCAACGTGATCACCTACCGGGCCCGGTCGGCGGTCCGGGACATGGCCCGTGCCCTCGGCTACGCGCCGGGCCAGCAGGATGCGTGGGGCAAGCAGATCGACCGCTGGGGTCCGCCGCCGGCGCCCCAGGCGGCGCGGGCCGGCGTTCTCGACCGCTCGCGTACCTCGGTACGCCACGCGGCCTACGGCCTTGTCCCGCATCCACCTGGAACGCCGGGGCGATCCGATGTAGACAGTCAGGATCACGACATCCCGCCGCTGGTGCTGGAACTCGCCGGCGAACTCCAGGATTTTCCCCGGCATCTGGGCATCCATTCCGGCGGAATGGTGCTCTGCGACCGGCCGGTCAGCGAGGTCTGCCCGATCGAATGGGCGCGGATGGCGGACCGCAGTGTGTTGCAGTGGGACAAGGATGACTGCGCCGACGCCGGCCTGGTCAAGTTCGACCTGCTGGGGCTGGGCATGCTGTCCGCCCTCCGGTACGCGATCGACCTGGTGCGCGAGTACGAGGGCATCGAGGTGGATCTGGGCGCGCTCAATCTGGCGGACACCGAGGTCTACGACATGCTCTGCGCCGCTGACACGGTCGGCGTGTTCCAGGTGGAGAGCCGGGCCCAGATGGCCACCCTGCCCCGGCTGCGGCCCCGCGAGTTCTACGACCTGGTGGTGGAGGTCGCGTTGATCCGCCCGGGCCCGATCCAGGGTGGTTCGGTGCATCCCTATATCCAGCGGCACCGGGACCGGGCGGAGGGCCGGGAGGGCACCTGGGACTACGACCACCCGCTGATGGAGAACGCGCTGTCCAAGACCCTGGGGGTGCCGCTGTTCCAGGAGCAGCTCATGCGGCTGGCCGTCGACGTCGCCGGGTTCAGCGCGGCCGAGGCCGACCAACTGCGCCGGGCGCTGGGTGCCAAACGCTCCACCGCGCGCATCGAACGATTGAAGGGCCGACTGTTCGAGGGCATGGCGAAAAATGGGATCACCGGGGACCTGGCCACCACGATCTACACGAAACTGTTGGCGTTCGCCAATTTCGGTTTTCCGGAAAGCCATGCGCTGTCCTTCGCGTATCTGGTCTTCGCCAGCGCCTGGTTCAAGCGTTATCACCCGGCCGCGTTCTGCGCCGCCCTGCTGCGGGCGCAGCCCATGGGTTTCTACTCACCGCAGTCGCTGGTGGCCGACGCGCGCCGGCACGGTGTCGTGGTGCGCGGCCCGGAGATCAACATCAGCGAGGTCCATCCCACCCTCGAATCCGACCCGGACAGCACCGGGGGCCGGGCCGTGCGGCTGGGCCTCGGCGCGATCCGGCTGATCGGGGACGATCTGGCGGAACGCGTGGTCACCGAGCGGGACCCGGGTGGCGACTACCGGGATATGGCCGATCTCGCCCGCCGGGTCCGGTTGTCCACCGCGCAGGTCGAGGCGCTGGCCACGGCAGGTGCGTTCGACGGCTGGCAGTTGTCCCGGCGCGCCGCGCTGTGGGCGGCCGGCGCCGCGACCACCGACCGGCCGGACAAGCTGCCGGGTACCACGGTGGGAGTCACCGCGCCGACCCTGCCGGGAATGGACGATGTGGAGCGTGCCGCCGCCGATGTCTGGGCGCTCGGCCTGTCCCCGGACAGCTTTCCGACCGAGTTCCTGCGCGAGCGGTTGACGAAGCTCGGGGCGCTGCCGGCGGCCCGGTTGGCGGGCGTCGACGCCGGCACCCGGGTGCTCGTCGGCGGGGCGGTCACCCACCGGCAGCGGCCGTCCACCGCGGGCGGTGTCACGTTCCTCAACATCGAGGACGAGACCGGCATGGTGAACGTGATCTGTTCGCCCGGCCTGTGGTCCCGCTACCACCGGGTCGCACGGGGCAGCCGGGCGATGGTGGTGCGGGGCACGATCGAACGGGACGGGGGCGCGATCAGCCTGGTGGCCGATCGCCTGTGGCATCTGGACATCCGGGGAGTGGTCCGGTCGCGGGACTTCCGCTGACCGGCCCGTGCCAGACCCGGATCAGGGCTGTTCGGACAGGACGGGCGAACCTGTCATCGCCCTCACACCGGGCACCTCTAGCATGCATCTGTGCTCGAAGGCGCTCGCGGCCGAAGCCGTTTCGAAATCGGCAAGGACGGACTGAGCACCATCGTCGTCGGCGTGGACGACAGTCCATCCTCCATTCACGCGGCCGTCTGGGCGGCGGGGCTGGCTCGTCGCGAGCAGGCCACGTTGGTCATGGTGTTCGTGGAGACGATGGGCAGTCCCGCCTACTGGTCACCGACCGGCGCCGCGGCGGTGGCCGAGTCCGTCGCGGAACATGTCGACGATCTCCGCACCCGCGCGGAGTCATATCTCAGCGAGTACCACATCAACTGGGACCTCGTGCACGGCCGGGGCGAACCGGCCGCCGTGCTGGAGGCGGTCGCCAAGGAGCACCGCGCCGACTGCATCGTCGTCGGCCGGTCGCGGCGCAACGGTGGTCTGCTCGGGTCGGTGCCGAAGACGCTGTTGTCCAAATCGGCCCGTCCGGTGATCGTGATTCCCTGAACCCTGACCGGAACTATCGGCCGGGTGCCGGGTCCCCCGGATCAAGTTCCACCAGGTCACCCGTTTCGAGCAGTTCGTCGATGGTGTTGGTGAGCAGGAACGCGGTTCCGCCACCGGGCTGGTCGAACCACGGGATCGCCAGGCCCGTCAGCGCCTGCAACGGGCGCCGCACCTGGTACACGTGATACGGCCGGTGCACCCATTCCGGCACCAGCGAACGCTGTTCGAACGGGGTGCCCGCGGCATAGGCGAGGTTGCCGTCACCGTTGCCGTACCGGTCGATTTCCGTTCCGGGGGCCAGTTCCAGCAAACGCTTGCCCCGGAACAGGGTCAGCGGCGGCTCGCCGCGCGAGGGCTGAATCGGCCAGTCCCCAGCCGGCGAGGCCGGCTCGATCATCCGGGTGCGAGCGCCGGCATTGCCGGGGCCACCGCGTTCCGGGCCACCGGGACCGCCGCGTTCCGGCGCTCCGCGATCCGGAACTCCACGGTCTGGAACTCCACGGTCCGGAACTCCACGGTCCGGAGCACCACGCCGGTCGTCCTCCAGCCGGTTCAGCAGACCGGGCGGTGGCGGCAGCGGCGGGAGCGGTGGCTCCGCGGCGGCTGGCTGGACGGGC
>DASVLX010000312.1:0-9272 GCA_036384655.1 Pseudonocardiaceae bacterium | reverse complement strand
CGATCGAGTCATGCGTATCGGACTACAGATCCCGGACTTCACCTGGCCGGGCGGGCCCGAACAGTTGGGTCCCACCCTCGCGACCATCGCCAGGACAGCCGACTCCGCCGGCTTCGAGTATGTCGGCGTCATGGACCACTTCTTCCAGATCCCCAACGTGGGACCGGCCGAGAACGAGATGCTGGAGGCCTACACCACACTCGGTTACCTTGCCGCGCACACCGAGCGCGTCAAACTGCTGACCGTCGTCACCGGCGCGATCTATCGGCACCCCGGCATCCTGGGCAAAACGATCTCCACGCTGGACGTGCTGTCCGGCGGCCGTGCCGTGCTGGGCATCGGGGCCGGCTGGAACGAGCAGGAGTCCCGTGGCCTGGGCATCCCGTTCCCTCCGGTCAAGCAGCGGTTCGAACATCTGGAAGACGCGCTGCGGCTGTGCCTGCGGATGTGGAACGGCGACGAGACCGCCTTCGAGGGCCACCATGTTCAGGCGGAACGACCGCTGAACTCGCCGACGGTACTGACGAAGCCGCATCCGCCGATCCTCATCGGGGGCAGCGGGGAAAAGAAGACCCTGCGGTATGTCGCCAGGTACGCGCAGGCGTGCAACCTGTTCCCCGGCCCGGAGCTGCCCCGCAAACTGGACGTGCTGCGGGAGCACTGCGCCACCGAGGGCCGTGACTACGACGACATCGAGAAGACGGTCATATTCCGGTTCGACGTCGGCCCGAACGGCGAGCACGTCGACTCGACCCTGGAACAGCTCCGTGGCCTAGCCGAGCTGGGCATCGACACCGCGATCGGCGGAGTCAGGGACGTCTCGCGGATCAGCCCGTTGGAGATCATCGGGCGGGACATCATTCCCGAGGCCGCGAAGTTCTAGCCGGGGCTCCGGCCGGACTCAGGCCGCCGGGAGCGCGGGGCGAGGGCCACCGAGGCGAAGCACGATGCCCTCGCCCCGCAGCGACCGGCGGAACCACCACAGCGAGATGATCGCGCCGATGCCGACGACGGTCCAGGAGCCGGCCGAGGACACCAGCAGGAAGTCACCCACGGTGCGACGCGCCAGCATGAACAGCGTGGTGACGCCGTTGGTCAGAAACACGAGCGCCCAGAGCAGCGAGACCCGCCGGAAGAATCGAACCACCCGCGGGTGCGTGCTGACCGCGGCCGGAAACGCACAGAAGTCATCGGCCAGCTTCGCGATGAACGGCCGCTCCAGCGGCAGGGTCGCGAGCAGCACGAGGGCGATCAAGAAATTCTGCAGGGTTGGCTGCAGGAAGTAGAGGAAAACGCTTCCGGTGGCCAGACCCAGCACCGAACGGGCCACCAGCAGGCCGGTTGTGAGCAGCAACACGGCGGGAATCGGCTGGCGCAGCGCGAGCCGCCGGGCGATCGCCACCAGGGACCAGGTCAGGGCCGCGACCAGAGCCCCCACGAAGCCAACTGTTACGAAGAGCACATAGAACAGGCCCAACGGAATTAGCGTCGACTCAAGAAGGTTCTGGCCACCACGCAAAGCGAGTTCTCGCAGTGCCGGCAGGTGGACGACGTGGAGGGGCATGCTGGTCGACGGCCTCTTTCCGATCGGCTCACCGGTTGTGCTCTGGTCAGTATCCAGCGCGGAGTCGAGTTCCGCTCCAGATCACGATTGCGGTCAATCTACTCGGGTGACGTTTGGGCCGTAGGGCAGGTTGTCACATTCCAGGTGACGCGCCGGTCACATCGGAATGATCGAAAAAACAACCGCTTGTTCGCGACAATCCGAAACTACCCGAGATCAACCCGGACACCAGGCATGAACTGGGAAGATCCTGGGTATGCCCGGCGTTAAGTCTGGACAATGACCCACCACGGCACCGGGGAAGGGGAGTGTCGATGGCTCCAGCAAGCGCGGTACTCGTGGTGGCCGTGCCGGCCGCCCTGGTCGGAGCGGCGAGCATGGGGCTGGCCAGTGCCGCACAGGCACAGGCCACCAAGGAAGTGCCCACGACGCGGACGCTCAATCCGCGCCTGCTGGTGCGCCTGGCGCATCGGCCGCTGTGGCTGGTCGGCATCGTGGCCACCCTGGGTGGCTTGGGCCTCCAGGTGGTCGCGCTGGGCTACGGTCCGTTGATCCTGGTGCAGCCGCTGCTGGTCACGGCGCTGCCGTTCGCCAGCGTGTTCGCCGCCGCCATGACGCACCGCCGGGTGGACCGGGTGACCGTGCTCGGCTGCCTGGTCTGCGTGGCCGGGCTGTCCTCCTTCCTACTGCTGGCCCGGCCGTCCGACGACGGGTCGGACGGGATGGTGGAGGCGGACCGGGTGCTGCCGTTGGCGCTGGCCCTGGCCGTGCTGATGCTGTTGGGCCTGGCCGTGTCGTCCGCCGTGCGGGGTTCCGTGCGGGTGCTCGGGCTCGCCCTGGCCACCGGGGTCATGTACGGCGTCACCGCCGGCCTGATCAAGATCGTGGCCGGACAGTTGCGGCTGGGCCTGACCGAGCCCTTCACGCACTGGGCGCTCTACACGGTCTGTGTGATCGGGCCGATCGGCTTCCTGCTCTCCCAGAACACCTTCCAGCAGGGCCTGGCGATCTCGCCGGCGCTGGCCGTGATCACCACGGTCGACCCGCTGGTCGGCGTGGCAATCGGAGTGTGGTGGATGGGTGAGTCGGCCACCACCGGTGGAGCGGTCCTCGGCGGAGAACTGCTCGCCGCCGCGGTGATCGTCGCCGGAATCGCCATTCTGGCCTGGCGCACCGCCCATATGGTGACAGGTGCGGAGAAATCGGTCATCGAGAAGTCGATCGCCGATAAATCGATCACTGAGAAATCCGGCGCCAAGATTTTCGGCACTGAGAATTCGGTTGTCGAAGAATCTCAGCGACGGAAGGAAAGCCGTGCGCTGGTGCTGACCGGATCACTGGGGTCAGAAACGCTCGGTTCTTCGAGCCGCCTGGCTTCCGAACGGTTGCGCTCGGGACGGTTAGCCGCTGACCAGCCCGGTGACCCCGGCGAAGATCAGTTCCTGAGCTCCAGGGTGCAACACTTCGGCCCGCCGCCTGCCCGGTGCAGCTCGGACACGTCCACCGGGACCGGCCGGTAACCGTTTTCGGACAGCCGGTCGGCCAGGTCGGTGGCCGCCGCGGTGACGACCACGTGGTAGCCGTCGGACACCGAGTTGAGGCCGAACGCGAGGGCGTCTCGCTCGGTCGCGATGATCGCGTTCGGGAACAGGTGCTCCAACACCCGCCGCGAGCCAGCCGTGAACGCCGGTGGGTAGTACGCGATGGTGGGCCGGCCGGTGGCGGCGGCCTCCGGACGCGGGTCGAGCACGCACAGCGCGGTGTCCAGGTGGTAGAAGCGCGGGTCGACCAGCACGAGTGACACCACCGGCACGCCGAACCACTCCTGTGCCTCGGCATGCGCGGCCGGCTCGGTACGGAACCCGGTGCCGGCCAGCATCAGCGTGCCGGTCCAGGCGAAGTCACCCTCCCCCTCGTTGATCGACTCCGGCATCCGCACCCGCGTGAAGCCGTGTTCGACGAACCAGCGCCGGTAGGGCTCGGCCTCGGCAGCACGCTCGGGAGCCCGGAACCGGACACCCATCACCCGCCCGTCGAGCACCACCGCGCCGTTCGCGGCGAACACCATGTCCGGCAGGCCGACGACCGGCTCGATCTCCTCCACCCGGTGCCCAAGCCGGTGGTAGATCGTCTTCAGCTCGGTCCACTGGCGCATCGCCCGCGCGGTGTCCGCGGGGATGGTCGGGTCCATCCACGGATTGATCCGGTACTCGACACCGAAATGCCGTGGTGGGCACATCAGGTAGTGGTGGGCGACCGGGGTGTGGTCGGTCCGCGGGGTCAGCGGCACGCTCAGCGACGCCGAGCTGGAGACGGTAGTCACGAATCGAATGTAAGGTCCGACCACACCATCGATCAATGTCGCCACATTGCGCATGATGCGGCAGAATGTTGCGTATGGACGCCATAGACCAGCAGATCATTTCATGCCTGGTCAGCAACGCGCGATCCAGTTACGCGGAGATCGGGTCGGTCGTGGGGCTGTCCGCGCCGGCGGTCAAGCGGCGCGTGGACAAGCTGCTGAGCAGTGGCGTGCTGCGCGGGTTCACCGCCGTGGTCGACCCGGAGGCGCTCGGTTGGGGCACCGAGGCGTTCGTGGAGGTGCACTGCCGGGGCAACGTTCCGCCGGCCAGGCTGACGGCGACGCTCGGCCCGCTGCCCGAGGTGGTGGCGGCGTACACGGTGTCCGGCGCGGCCGACGCCATCGTGCACCTGCGCGCGGCGAGCATCCACCACCTGGAGACGGCGCTGGAGCGGCTGCGCGCGCTGGACATCGTCGATCGCACCGTGTCCACGGTCGTGTTGTCGACCCTGCTGGAACGCCCACCCGTGCCGGACGGGGTAACCACGACACTGCTGTCAGGCGATATGTCAGCGTGATGTATGTATGGCACAGTGAAGTACGTCACTACCAGACGTTCTACCAGGACCGTTGTGAGCTCGGCCGCGTTGACACAGGAGGGTTGGTTGGCCGGCCTACAGTGGAAAAGTCATGAGCCAGGTCACAGCCGTCCGTATCGCCGGCCCGGCCGCCGGGGCGACGCACGCGCTGGGATTCGGGGCGTACGGCTACCCTCGCGGTGGATCTCGGAGCGGCTGATGGTCAGTCGCCCGGGCTGGCTTGGAAAGAGGTTCGGCGGAGCCCATGAGTGTTGAGGTGGGAAACGGCGTTTCGGCCGACGGACCGGAAGTCCGTCGACTCGGTCGGGTGGTCATCCGGTTCGCTGGCGACTCCGGCGACGGCATGCAACTCACCGGTGACCGGTTCACATCAGAGGCGGCGGCATACGGCAACGACCTCGCCACGTTGCCGAACTATCCGGCGGAGATCCGTGCCCCGCAGGGCACCCTGCCGGGCGTGTCGTCGTTCCAGTTGCACTTTGCCGACTACGAC
Source organism: Pseudonocardiaceae bacterium (assembly GCA_036384655.1). Classification (GTDB taxonomy): domain Bacteria; phylum Actinomycetota; class Actinomycetes; order Mycobacteriales; family Pseudonocardiaceae; genus DASVLX01. The sequence goes on along the minus strand of DASVLX010000312.1, from coordinate 4,314 downwards.
ATCCTGACCCCCGGCGACCGGCCGGATGTGCTGGTCGCGATGAACCCGGCCGCTCTCAAGGCGAACATCGGCGAACTGCCGGCCGGTGGCGTGCTGATCGTCAACACCGACGAGTTCACCAAGCGCAACCTGTCGAAGGTCGGCTATGCGGCCGATCCGCTCGGTGACGGCTCGCTGGACGCCTACCAGGTGTATTCGGTGCCGATGGCGACCCTGACACGCGGTGCGCTGGCCGAGACCGGACTGGGCAAGAAGGACGCCGAGCGCGCGAAGAACATGTTCGCCCTCGGCCTGCTGTCGTGGATGTACACCCGCCCGACCGAGGGCACCGAGGCGTTCCTGCGCAAGAAGTTCGCCCGCCGCCCCGAGCTGGCCGAGGCGAACGTGCTGGCGTTCCGAGCCGGCTGGAACTACGGCGAGACCACCGAGGCCTTCGCGGTCACCTATGAGGTCGCGCCCGCCCGGCTGGCGCCGGGCACGTACCGGCAGATCACCGGCAACACCGGGATCGCCTACGGCATCATCACCGCCGGCAAGCGCTCGGGCCTGCCGGTGGTTTTGGGTAGTTACCCGATCACGCCGGCCTCGGACATCCTGCACGAGCTGTCCAAGCGCAAGAACTTCAACGTGACCACCATCCAGGCCGAGGATGAGATCGCCGGGATCGGTGCCGCGCTGGGTGCCTCCTACGGCGGCGCGCTCGGTGTGACGACCACCAGCGGGCCGGGCCTGGCGCTGAAGTCGGAGACCATCGGTCTGGCGGTGATGACCGAGCTGCCGCTGCTGATCATCGACGTGCAGCGCGGTGGGCCGTCCACCGGCCTGCCCACCAAGACCGAGCAGGCCGACCTGTTGCAGGCGATGTACGGCCGCAACGGCGAGGCGCCGGTGCCGATCGTCGCGCCGAGGTCCCCGGCCGACGCCTTCGACACCGTGCTGGACGCCGCGCGGATCGCGCTGCGGTACCGCACCCCCGTGCTGGTCCTGTCGGACGGAGCGATCGCGAACGGCGCCGAGCCGTGGCTGATTCCCACCGCGGACGAGTTGCCCGACCTGCGGGTGAGTTTCGCGACCGAGCCCAACGCACCGGACGGCTCCGGCCAGTTCTGGCCCTACCTGCGCGACCCGGTCACGCTGGCGCGTGCCTGGGCGGTGCCCGGTACGCCCGGGCTGCAGCACCGCATCGGTGGTCTGGAGAAGGCGGAGCACGGCAACATCTCCTACGACCCGGACAACCACGACCGGATGGTCCGCATCCGGCAGGCGAAGATCAACGGAATCACCGTGCCGGACGTGACGGTCGACGATCCCGATGGCAACGCGGAGCTCCTGGTGCTCGGCTGGGGCTCCACCTATGGCCCGATCGGCGCCGCCTGCCGGCGAGTGCGTAAGAACGGCCTGCCGGTCGCACAGGCCCACCTGCGGTACCTCAACCCGCTGCCCGGCAACCTCGGCGACCTGCTGCGCGGCTACGAGCGCGTGCTCGTGCCGGAGATGAACCTCGGCCAGTTGGCGCTGCTGCTGCGGGGGAAGTACCTGGTCGACGCGATCTCCTACGCCAAGGTCGCCGGCCTGCCGTTCAAGGCGGAGGAGCTGGAGAACGTTTTCACCGACCTCATCAACAACCACTGACATGAGCACTGCGAGCACAACTGTTAGAGGGGTAACGCGATGACGGCCATTGATCTGGGCCTGCCGACCGTCGACGGCCAGGCCCTGGTGCCCACCGATTCGGACAAGCAGTCCGCCCGCGACTACAAGTCCGACCAGGAGGTCCGCTGGTGTCCCGGCTGCGGCGACTACGCCGTGCTGGCCGCGGTGCAGTCCTTTCTACCGTCACTGGGCCTGAAGCGGGAGAACATCGTCTTCGTCTCCGGCATCGGCTGTTCGTCGCGGTTCCCGTACTACCTCAACACCTACGGGGTGCACTCCATCCACGGCCGCGCGCCGGCGATCGCCACCGGCCTCGCGGTCAGCCGGCCCGACCTGTCGGTGTGGGTGATCACCGGCGACGGCGACGCGCTGTCCATCGGTGGCAACCACCTCATCCATGCCCTGCGCCGCAACGTCAACATCAAGATCCTGCTGTTCAACAACCGCATCTACGGCTTGACGAAGGGCCAGTACTCGCCCACCTCGGAGACCGGCAAGGTCACCAAGTCCAGCCCGATGGGCTCGGTCGACACGCCGTTCAACCCGGTGTCGGTGGCGCTGGGCGCCGAGGCCACCTTCGTGGCCCGCGCGTTGGACTCCGACCGCGGCCAGCTCACCGAGATCCTGCGGGCCGCCGCCCAGCACCGCGGCACCGCGCTGGTGGAGATCTACCAGAACTGCCCGATCTTCAACGACGGCGCGTTCGAGGTCCTCAAGGACCCGGCCACCCGCGACGACCGGCTGATCCCGCTGCGCGACGGTGAGCCGATCATCTTCGGCACCGACGGTCAGTACGGCGTGGCCCGCAACCCCGACACCGGCGAGCTGGAGGTCCGTGAGGTCGACGAGGTCGGCAAGGAGAACGTGCTGGTGCACGATGCCGCCCGGCTCGACCCGTCCACCGCGTTCGCGTTGTCCCGACTGTCCAAGCCGGACCTCGCGCACACCGTGACCGGCATCTTCCGCAATGTGGAAGCGCCCAGCTATGACGACCAGGTCCGGGCCCAGGTCCAGCAGGCCGACCAGGACGACCCCGCCGACCTCCAGTCCCTCCTAACCGGAAGGGACACCTGGACCGTCATCGCGTAGCTTGTTGCCTCCCAGGCGGCCCGCGCCGCCTGGGACGGCGGTCAGGCGGTGCGGGGGCGTTCCCAGCTGGTAAACCCTGCCCGCCGGGCGTCATCGGCGTTGCGGAACCAGACCTGCGGCTCCAGCCGCTCGTAGAACGGCGATGCGTCGGTGTGGAACACCATCGACGAGGTCCGGGCCTTCACGCGGAACTGCGGGGACGGCGCGGAGCCGTCCGGCAGCGGCAACGCCGATCCGGGACCGAACGGGCCCACCTGCCAGCCGGGAGCGCCGGCAGACCCACTCGGTGCGGCGGATTCCTGTTCGGTGGATTCTGGTTCGGCACGCACGACGGGGATGGTCTCGGTGAACGCCTCGCTGGGAGCGTGGCTGGACACCGCGCTGGGCACCACGGCGTGGGCCCCCGCTTCGGTCTCGCCATACGTGTCGGCGTGGATGTCCGCGTGAATGTCGAGATGGATGTCGGTGTGCACATCCTCGCCGTGAGTGTCGTGCACATCGTGCACATCGTCGTCACCGACGCCGGTGCGCACCCGCAGCGGCGCGTGGCCCGACTGACCGGGCACGTAGCCGGAGACGTCGTCCGGGTCGATCACCGGCTCGAACAGCGAGCGGCTGTGCTGTTCCTCGGTGCCGGACAGCTCACCGATCGACTGGCCGATCGATGCGGCCGGGATCGGGCTGTGCGGCGCCATCGGGGGCACGATCACGGTTGAGACGGTCGGTCCGGATTCCATCGCGGGGGCGGGTTCGGATTCGCGGGGCGCTTCGGCTTTGGTCTCGGCATCGATCTCCGTGTCGAAGTCGGCAAGACCAATGTCGGTGCCGGACCGGGTCGCGAACCAGTCATCTCCCTCGTCCTGGCCGCCGGTCGAGGCGGCCGTGGTGGCCGAGTCCAGCTTCCGCCGAGCCTCGTCGAGCGCCCTGATCAGATCGGCCGAGACCGGGCCGGTCAGGTCGGCGGCCGACTCGTCCTCCGCCGGTATCACCGGCAGCACGCCGGTCAGCTCCTCGGCCATCTCCTCGGCCACCGGCTCCCTCTCCGGTGTGCTGACCGGGATCGCCGTCTCGACGGGAGCCCGTGTCTCCTCCGGCGCCGGAGTCTCGTCTGTGATGATCGGAATGATCGCGGTGGCCTCGGCCGGACGCGGTGGCGCGACCTCGGTCACCGGCTCGATGTCGGCCTCGGTGTCTGCGGCCATGTCGGCGGATTCGTCCGAGTAGTCACCGATCACGAGCGCGCCGCGCTCGGCCGCGACCCGCTCCTCATCGGCCGCCGGTGCCGCCACGTGCGCCGGCGGCTGCGCCGGGAGCTGGGATTCGGGCAGCAGCTCGGTGTCCGACTCGGCTTCCGGCTCGGGTTCCGCGGCCAGCGGCGGCGGCAGGAGCGTGCCATGTCCCTTTCCGGACACCTCCGCCCGCAGGTAGGCGAGGAACTCCTCGTCGCTGGTGCTCGGCTTGTTGATCGGTGCGAACAGGGCGCCGGTCTTGGCGGGCTCGGGCTCTGACCCCGGACCGGCGGGCTCGGGCGCGGATTCGGGTTCCGGCTCCAACACCGCGGATTCGGGGTTG
>DASVLX010000311.1:0-11534 GCA_036384655.1 Pseudonocardiaceae bacterium | reverse complement strand
CACCCGCGCCGGATCGGCCGCCGCCGCGAGCACCGCGCTGCCCCCGCCGGTGGAATGCCCGGCCAGGCCCAGTTTGGCAGGGTCGACGCTGATCTCACCGGTGCCGAAGCGCACCCCGAGACATATGTCCAGCGTGGTCTTCAGGTCATCGGCCTGTGGTTGGAAAGACAGTGGCGTGCTGGCGTGCCCGGTCGGGCAGACGGCCACGATCCCCCACGAGGCCAGGTGGTGCAGCAGGTTCCGGTAGCGAGCCGGTGGTTGCAGCCAACCGGACGCGAAGACCACGGCCGGCAGGCCCAGCCCGGCCCGCGGGGTGAACAGCGTGCCACGCAACCCGGTGATCGCCAGTTCTCCGCGCATCACCTGGTGTGGGCCCGGACCGGCCAGTTCGGCGAACAGCTCCTTGGCCTTCGGAGCACCCTTGGGCATGGCCATGACGGTACTGCACGGATCCAGGTGACCTGTGGACGATGGCGCCGGGGATGGCCGGTATGCATAGGCTGTCCCCCGTGTGCGGAATCGTGGGCTATGTGGGGCACCGCCCCGCCCTGAACGTCGTACTGGACGGGCTCAGAAGGATGGAGTACCGCGGTTACGACTCGGCCGGGGTCGCTGTACTGACTGGCGACGGCGGCATGTCAGTCGAGCGTAAGGCCGGCCGGTTGGCCAATCTGGAAGCCCGGCTGGACGAGGTGGGCCGGAGCGCCTTCGCGGGCACGACCGGCATCGGACACACCCGGTGGGCCACCCATGGCCCGCCCGTGGACCGCAACTCGCACCCGCACCGGGACGCGAGCGGCAAGGTCGCGGTGGTGCACAACGGCATCATCGAGAACTTCGCCGTGCTGCGCCGGGAGCTGGAGGCCGAGGGCGTGGAGCTGACCAGCGACACCGACACCGAGACGGCGGCGCATCTGATCGCCCGCGCCTACAACGGTCTCGACGAGGCGGTGAACGGCGGCGGCACCGCCGGAGACCTCCCGGCCAGCGTGCGCGCGGTGTGTCGTCGGCTGGAGGGCGCGTTCACCCTGGTGGTCGCGCACGCCGACCGGCCAGACATGATCGTCGCCGCGCGCCGATCCTCGCCCCTGGTGGTCGGTGTCGGCGACGGCGAGATGTTCCTGGCCTCGGACGTGGCCGCGTTCATCGAACACACCCGGGAGGCCGTGGAGCTGGGCCAGGACCAGGTCGTGGTGATCACCGACTCGACCTACGAGGTCACCGACTTCTACGGCGAGCCGGCCACCGGCAAGCCGTTCACGGTGAACTGGGACCTGTCGGCCGCCGAGAAGGGCGGCCACGACTACTTCATGCTCAAGGAGATCGAGGAGCAGCCGGAGGCGCTCGCCAACACGCTGCGCGGGCACTTCTGCGCCGGTCGGATCGTGCTGGACGAGCAGCGGCTGTCCGACCAGGACCTGCGGGACGTCGACAAGGTGTTCGTGGTCGCCTGTGGCACGGCGTATCACTCGGGCCTGCTCGCCAAGTACGCGATCGAGCACTGGTGCCGGCTGCCCGTGGAGGTCGAGCTGGCCAGCGAGTTCCGCTACCGCGACCCGGTGCTCGACCGGGACACGCTGGTCGTGGCGGTGTCCCAGTCCGGCGAGACGGCGGACACCCTGGAGGCGGTCCGGCACGCCCGTGAGCAGAAGGCCAGGGTGCTGGCCATCTGCAACACCAACGGCGCGCAGATCCCCCGGGAGTCCGACGCGGTGCTCTACACCCACGCGGGGCCGGAGATCGGCGTCGCGTCGACCAAGACGTTCCTCGCCCAGATCGCGGCGAACTACCTGGTCGGCCTGGCGCTGGCGCAGGCCCGAGGCACCAAGTACCCGGACGAGGTGGCCCGCGAGTACGCCGAGCTGGAGGCCATGCCGGCCGCGGTAGCCCGGGTGCTGGAGACCGTCGGCCAGGTGCGTTCGCTGGGCCAGGAGCTGTCCGAGGCCAAGGCCGTGCTGTTCCTCGGCCGGCATGTCGGCTACCCGGTAGCCCTGGAGGGCGCGCTCAAGCTCAAGGAACTCGCCTACATGCACGCCGAGGGCTTCGCGGCCGGCGAGCTGAAGCACGGCCCGATCGCGCTGATCGAGCCGGGGCTGCCGGTCGTCGTGGTGATGCCCTCGCCCAAGGGACGGGCGGTGCTGCACGGCAAGCTCGTCTCGAACATCAGCGAGATCCAGGCTCGCGGCGCGCACACCATCGTGATCGCCGAGGAGGACGACGACACGGTCCGGCCGTTCGCGGATCACCTGATCGAGGTGCCGGCGGTGCCGACACTGCTGCAGCCGTTGGTGTCCACCGTGCCGCTCCAGGTGCTGGCCGCCGAGATCGCCCGTGCACGCGGCTACGACGTCGACAAGCCGCGTAACCTGGCCAAATCCGTCACTGTGGAATAGATCACTGTCGACTAAGGACCGAATAGAGGTCGAGTAGGAACCGATGCGGGGAATCTGGACCACCGCGCAGGTACGGGCGGCCGAGCAACGCCTGATGCGGCGGGTTCCCGAGGGCTCGCTGATGCGGCGGGCGGCGTTCGGAGTGGCCACCGAGGCCGCCCGGCTGCTGATCGAGCGGACCGGCGGAGTCTTCGGCCGCAGAGTCGCGTTGCTGGTCGGCTCCGGTGACAACGGCGGCGACGCGCTGTGGGCGGGCACGTTCCTGCGTCGGCGCGGCGCTGCCGTGACCGCCGTCCTGCTGAACCCGGAACGGGCGCATGCGGCCGGCCTGGCAGCGTTGCGCCGGGCCGGCGGGCGGGTGACAACCGACGGTAAGACCGTGCTCCCCGCCGCCGATCTCGTTATCGACGGCATCGTGGGGTTGTCCGCGCATGGCCCGCTGCGGCCGGCCGCGGCCGAACTGGTCGCGCTGGTCACGGCGCCGATCGTGGCGGTGGACCTGCCCAGCGGCGTGGAACCGGACACCGGTGCGGTCAACGGACCGGCGGTGCGTGCGACGGTGACGATGACACCGGGAGCGCTCAAACCGGGTCATGTGCTGGCCGCCGGGGCCGCGTATTCCGGCCGGGTGGTGCTGATCGACATCGGACTGGGCGCCGAACTGCCGGAGCCCGACCTGGTCCAGCTGGACGCCGCCGATGTGGGCCGGGCCTGGCCGACGCCCGGCCCGACCGACGACAAGTACACCCAGGGAGTGCCCGGTATCGCCGCCGGCTCGGCGCGCTTTCCCGGCGCGGCCGCGCTCGCGGCCGGCGGCGCCGTGCTGGCCAAGTCCGGCATGGTCCGGTTCGCCGGAACCGCCGCCGACCTGGTCCGTTCGCGGTGGCCGGAGGTGATCGCGACCGGCACCGTGGAGGACGCCGGCCGGGTGCAGTCCTGGGTGATCGGTCCGGGGTTCGGCACCGGCAACGCGTCCCGCGAGGCGCTGGCGTATGTGCTGGGACAGGGCGTGCCGCTGTGCGTGGACGCCGACGCGATCACCATGCTGGCCGAGCACCCGGAGCTGTGGGACGCCCGCGACCCGGACACACCGATCGTGCTGACCCCGCACGACGGCGAGTTCGCGCGCCTGGCCGGCGAGGTCGGCGAGGACCGGGTGGCCGCCGCGCGCCGGGCGGCGAAGCGCTTCAATGTCGTGCTGCTACTCAAGGGCACCACCACGGTGGTGGCCGCACCGGACGGCCGGGCGCTGGTCAACCCGGCACGCTCGGCCTGGCCGGCCACGGCGGGCTCCGGTGACGTGCTTTCCGGCATGCTCGGCGCGCTGCTGGCGGCCGGCCTGGACCCGTGGTTCGCCGCGGGTGCGGCCGCGTACGCACACGGCCTGGCGGCCGACCTGGGTGCGGCCGGGGCACCGGTGCCGTCGGCCGGAATCGCCGAAGCCATCCCGGCGGCGGTTCGGGCGCTGCGCGCCGCTGCCGGCAGTCTGCCCGCTCACGGCACCAACCAACCGAAACAACGCCTGTGACAGCATGACTGTTGTGTCCGAGTCCAGTCCGGTGAGAGCAGAAGTGCGGGTGGATCTCCACGCCATCCAGCACAATGTGCGGCTTCTCGTGGAGCGCGCGGCCGCGTCCGGCGCGGCGACCATGGCGGTGGTCAAGGCAGATGCCTATGGCCACGGCATGGTGCCGGTCGCCAGGGCGGCCCTGGAGGCGGGCGCGACCTGGCTGGGCTCCTGCTCCCAGGGCGAGGCACTGAAGCTGCGCGAGGCCGGGATCACCGCGCCCGTGCTGGCCTGGCTGGACACCCCGGACACCGACCGCGCCCCGGCGATCGCCGCCGACATCGACCTGTCCGTGTCCTCCAGGGCGGACCTGGACCGGATCCTGGCCGCCGCCGAGCGGGCCGGCCGTCCCGCCCGAGTACACCTGAAGATCGACACCGGGCTGTCCCGCAGCGGCTGCCCGCCGACCGCCTGGCCGGAACTGACCGCGCTGGCCGCCGAGGCCGAGCGGGCCGGGCGGATCTCGGTGATCGGCATGTGGTCGCATCTGGCCTGCGCGGACGACCCCGGGCATCCCGCCACCGACCTGCAGGCCAAGCGTTTCGACACCGCCTGGCATCAGGCCCGGGAGGCGGGGCTGCGTCCACTGCGCCACATCGCCAATTCGGCTGGCGTGCTGACCAGGCCCGATCTGCACTTCGAGCTGGTGCGGCCCGGTATCGCGATGTACGGGCTCAACCCGATGAACGGCCCCTGCCCCGCCGACCTGCGGCCGGCGATGACCTTCCGGTCCTCGGTCGTGTCGACCAAGCGGGTCGCGGCCGGTGAGACCGTCGGCTACGGCGCCACCTGGACCGCCGCGGTGGACAGCACGCTCGCCCTGGTGCCGGTCGGCTACGCCGACGGGGTGCCGCGCGCGCTGTCCGGCAGGCTTTCGGTCTGGCTGGCCGGGGCTCGGCGCCCGGTGGTCGGCCGGGTGAGCATGGACCAGATCGTCGTGGACGTGACCGGCGCGGCAGGGCCCATCGAGCCAGGTGACGAGGTCGTGCTGTTCGGCCCCGGCGACCGTGGTGAGCCGACCGCCGCCGAATGGGCGGAGGGCCTGGGCACCATCCACTACGAGATCGTGACGAGCATGTACCGGGCACGGGTGAACAGGGCATACGTGTGAAGCTCGATGCGAAGCTGATCGGGATCGTCGGTGGCGTGGCCGGCGCGGTGGTCGCCACCGGTCTCACCGTCGCCGGCGTGATCTGGTCGCAGCGCCGACGGGTGGCCGGCGAGGCCGAGCAGGATCCCTACGCCGACGAGCCGTTGGGACGGCTCAAGCCCAGCCGCACCCGCACGGTGGCCGCCGACGACGGGGTGCCGCTGTCGGTGGAGGAGGTCGACCCCGACGACGGTGGTCGGCCCGAGCTGACCGTGATCCTGGTGCACGGCTTCGCGCTGTCCCGCAAATGCTGGCATTTCCAGCGCCGGGACCTGGCCGCCAGCACCGATCCGAGGGTGAAGCTGGTGCTCTACGACCAGCGCGGGCATGGCAAGTCCGGCAAGCCCTCGGCCGAGTCCTGCACCATCGACCAGCTGGGCCGGGACCTGGACACGGTGATCCGGTCGGTCGCGCCGGACGGTCCGCTGGTGCTGGTCGGTCACTCGATGGGCGGGATGACCATCATGGCGCTGGCCGACCAGCATCCGGAGCTGTTCGGCGACCGGGTCCGCGGGGTGGCGCTGATCGGCACCTCGGCCGGCGAGGTCGCCCGCCGTGGCCTGCCCCGCCCGATGCTGTCCCGGTACAACCCGGTGCCGCGCACGGTCGGCGAGATCGCCGCCTGGCAACCCGAGGTCGTGGAGTGGGTGCGGCAGGCCAGCAACGGACTGGCCGGGCCGGTCGTGCGCCGGCTGGCGTTCGGTGACAGCTCGGTGCCGGCGTCGCTGGTCAGGCTCATGATCCGGATGCTCAAGGTCACCCCGCTGACCGTGCTCACCAGCTTCCTGCCCACCCTCACCAGCCACGACCGGTACGCCGCGCTGACCGCGCTGCACCACTGCGAGGTCTCGCTGATCGGCGGCGACCACGACCACATCACCCCGTACGAGCACACCGAGCGGCTCATCGCCGAACTGCCCGACGCCACCGTGACGAGGGTGGTCGGTGCCGGGCACATGGTGATGCTGGAACGCCACGACGTGGTCACCACCGAACTGGAGGAGCTGCTGCGGCGCTGCGTCAAGAACTCACAGGGCCTGCGTCGGTGGCGGTCATGACCACCGGCGCCGACCCTGCTGGCGACCCAATCGAACTACCGCGGGTCGAGGACACCCTGGCGTTCGGCCGGCGGCTCGGCGAGCTGCTGCGGCCCGGTGACCTGGTGCTGCTGGCCGGACCGCTGGGCGCCGGCAAGACCGTGCTGGCCAAGGGCATCGCGGCCGGTCTCGGCGTGACCGGACAGGTCAGCTCGCCGACCTTCGTGATCGCCCGGGAGCACCGGCCCGCGCCGGGCGGCCGTGGCGTGCCGTTGGTGCATGTGGACGCCTACCGGCTCGGCGATGATCTTGACCAGCTCGACGACCTGGACCTGGACACCGAACTGGTGGACGCGGCGGTGGTGATCGAATGGGGCGACCGCGCGGCGGCGCGGCTGTCCACCGACCACCTGATCGTCCGGCTGGAACGCCGGCCCGACGACGTGCGGGTGGCCCGGCTGGAACCCCATGGCGACTGGCGTCGCCGGCTGCCGGCCGATCTGGCCGTGAAGGCGGGCTCGTAGGCTGGACGGCGTGCTTGTGCTCGCCCTGGATACCGCCACACCCGCAGTGACCGCCGGCGTGGTGAGGCTTGACGATGCCGTGACCACGCTCGCCCAGCGGGTCACCGTCGACGCGCGGGCGCATGGCGAACTGCTCGTGCCGCACATCCAGGACGTGCTGGCCGACGCCGGACTGGCCCTCTCGGCGCTGGACGCGATCGTCTGCGGAGCCGGGCCCGGTCCGTTCACCGGCCTGCGGGTCGGCATGGTCACGGCCGCCGCACTCGGTCACGCACGGGACATCCCGGTGTATCCGGTGGTGACCCTGGACGCGATCGCCGCCGACGCGATCGCCGCCGACGCGGTGGCCGAAACCGACGCTGATGCCGGTCCGCTGCTGGTGGCCACCGACGCGCGGCGCCGTGAGGTCTACTGGGCCCGCTACCTGGGCGGCCCCGATGGCCGACGCACCGACGGACCCCATGTCGAGAAGCCGGCCGCCCTCGCCGAGAAACTGCCGGGACTGGGCGTGCGGCGGGTCGCCGGCCAGGGCGGCGTGATGTACGCCGAGGTGCTCGGCCTGCCGGTGGTGCGGCCGGAGTTCCCGTCGCCGGCCGGACTGGTCACGGCGGGGGCCGAGGCGTTGCGCGCCGGTGAGCCGCCGGCCCCGCTGACCCCGCTGTACCTCCGGCGGCCGGACGCGGTCGAACTCGCCCACCCGAAGAAGGTGTTGCGGTGACCGGCCCGGCGGCGGACCCGCCGTTCACCATCACCACGCTGCACAGGTCGGAACTCGCCTCCTGCGCCCGGCTGGAGAAGGTGCTGTACGCACGGGACGATCCGTGGAGCGAACGGGTCTTCGCCAGCGAGCTCGCGGCCGGCTACCGGTACTTTGGCGCGCACGGCCCGCACGGTGAGCTGATCGGTTACGCCGGACTCGGCGTTTTCGGCCGCGAGCCGGACTGGGAGACCAGCGTGCACACCATCGGCGTCGCGCCCGGCTGGCAGGGCCGGGGCGTCGGCAAGGCGCTGCTGCGCACCCTGCTGGCGATCGCCGACGAACTGCACGCGCCGGTGTTCCTGGAGGTACGCACCGACAACCAGGTGGCGATCAACCTCTACGAATCGCACGGGTTCACCATGCTGGGCCTGCGCCGGCACTATTACCCGGCGTCCGGCGCGGACGCCTACACCATGGTCCGGCCCGCCAACACCGGACCGGGTACCGACCAGGCCAGCGAGCCACCCAAGACCACCGTGGAGGGAGTGTCATGAGTGGCGACACGTCGCCGGGTTCCCCGCTCGTGCTGGGCATCGAGAGTTCCTGCGACGAGACCGGCGTTGGCATCGTCCGGCTCAACCCGGACGGCACGCTGACCCTGCTGGCCGACGAGGTCGCGTCCAGCGTGGCCGAGCACGCCCGGTTCGGCGGCGTGGTGCCCGAGGTCGCCAGCCGCGCGCATCTGCAGGCGATGGTGCCGACCATGCGCCGGGCACTGGCCGCCGCCGCCGTCGATCCGTCCGATCTGGACGCCATCGCGGTCACGGCCGGACCGGGGCTGGCCGGCTCCCTGTTGGTCGGCCTGGCGGCCGCGAAGGCGTACGCGCTGGCCTGGGACCTGCCGCTGTACGGGGTCAACCACCTGGCCGCGCATGTCGCGGTGGACACCCTGGAACACGGCCCGCTGCCCGGCACCGTGCTGGCGCTGCTGGTGTCCGGCGGGCACACCAGCCTGCTCCGGGTGCCCAGCCTCACCGGGCCGATCCAGTCGCTGGGCGAGACCATCGACGACGCGGCCGGCGAGGCGTTCGACAAGGTGGCCCGGCTGCTCGGGCTGCCCTATCCCGGTGGGCCGGTGATCGACCGGGCCGCCAGGGACGGTGACCCGAACGCGATCGCCTTCCCGCGCGGGCTGACCGGGCCGCGCGACGCCAGGTACGACTTCTCGTTCTCCGGGCTGAAGACCGCGGTGGCCCGCTGGGTGGAGACCGCCCAGCGGGACGGCGAGGAGATCCCGGTCGCCGATGTGGCCGCGTCGTTCCAGGAGGCGGTGGCCGATGTGCTCACCGCCAAGGCGATGCGGGCCGCGCGCGAGTTCGGCATCGGACATCTGCTGATCGGTGGCGGGGTGGCGGCCAACTCCCGGCTGCGCTCGCTGGCCGAACAGCGCTGCGCGGCGGCCGGCGTCGAGCTGCGGGTGCCAAGGCTGCGACTGTGCACGGACAACGGCGCCATGGTCGCCGCGCTCGGCGCGCATCTGGTCGCCGCCGGTGTCAAGCCGTCCAGGCTGGACATTCCTGCGGATTCGAGTCTGCCGTTGTAGCGTCGCGGACGAACCCGACACCATTGGGCACATTGTGGGGTGGCCGGGTTGATGAACTAGCACTCGTGTCGCTAGAGTGCTAGTCGCACGGCGCCAGTACCGCCCCGGCACCCGCGACGGCGGGGTGGCAGGAGCCAGCAACATACGTAACCTGCCAACGCTTTCGACGACCCGTGGAGGTCACACCGGTGAGCGTGAACATCAAGCCGCTTGAGGACAGGATCATCGTCCAGGCAAGCGAGGCCGAGGCGACGACCGCTTCCGGCCTTGTCATTCCGGACACCGCCAAGGAGAAGCCCCAGGAGGGCAAGGTCCTGGCCGTGGGCCCGGGCCGCATCGACGACAAGGGCAACCGCATCCCGCTGGATGTCGCGGTTGGCGACGTCGTCCTGTTCTCCAAGTACGGCGGCACCGAGATCAAGTACAACGGCGAGGAGTACCTGGTCCTGTCCGCTCGTGACGTGCTGGCCGTCCTTAACTGACGACCGCTCGGACGACTAGTACGAGGCGCCCCGGCGGCCCCACTTACCGGGGCTGTCGGGGCGTCTCGCGTCAGAAAGGCTAAGAATGCCCAAGCAGATCAGTTTCGACGAGGACGCTCGTCGGGCCCTGGAGCGCGGCGTCAACCAACTCGCCGACGCGGTCAAGGTCACGCTGGGTCCGCGCGGCCGGCATGTCGTGCTGGACAAGAAGTTCGGCGGCCCGACCATCACCAACGATGGTGTCACGATCGCCCGCGAGATCGACCTGGACGACCCGTTCGAGAACCTTGGCGCGCAGCTGGCCAAGACCGCCGCCACCAAGACCAACGACGTCGCGGGCGACGGCACCACCACCGCCACCGTGCTCGCCCAGACCATGGTGCGGCTGGGCCTGCGCAACGTGACCGCCGGCGCGAACCCGTCCGGACTCGGCCGCGGGATCGACGCCGCGATCGACGCGGTGGTCAAGGAACTGCTGGCCAAGGCCACTCCGGTCAAGGGCCGCGACAACATCGCGCAGGTCGGCACCATCGCCTCCCGCGACGAATCGATCGGCGCCCTGATCGGCGAGGCCATCGAGCGCGTCGGCGAGGACGGCGTGATCACCGTCGAGGAAGGCTCGACGCTGGCCACCGAGCTCGACGTCACCGAGGGCGTCCAGTTCGACAAGGGCTGGATCTCCGCCTACTTCGTCACCGACCCGGACTCCCAGGAAGCCGTCCTGGAGGACCCGTTCATCCTGCTGTACCGGGAGAAGATCTCCGCGCTGGCAGATGTGCTGCCGATCCTGGAGAAGGTCGCCGAGGCCGGTAAGCCGCTGCTGTTGATCGCCGAGGACGTCGAGGGCGAGGCGCTGTCCACCCTCGCGGTGAACGCGCTGCGCAAGACCCTCAAGGCGGTCGCCGTCAAGGCACCGTTCTTCGGTGACCGGCGTAAGGCGTTCCTGGATGACCTGGCGATCGTCACCGGCGGTCAGGTCGTCTCGTCCGAGGTCGGTCTCAAGCTGTCCGAGGTCGGGCTGGACGTGCTGGGCAAGGCCCGCCGCGTGGTGGTCAGCAAGGACAACACCACCATCGTCGACGGCGCCGGTGCGGCCGAGAACATCGCCGCTCGGGTCGAGCAGCTGCGCAAGGAGATCGAGGCCTCCGACTCCGACTGGGACCGCGAGAAGCTGCAGGAGCGGGTCGCCAAGCTCGCCGGCGGCGTCGCCGTGGTCAAGGTCGGGGCCGCCACCGAGACCGCGATGAAGGAGCGCAAGCACCGCATCGAGGACGCCGTGGCCGCCACCAAGGCCGCCGTCGAGGAGGGCATCGTGCCCGGCGGTGGTGCCGCGCTGCTGCACGCGGGCGCGGTCCTGGCGAACGATCTCGGCCTGACCGGCGACGAGGCCGTCGGTGTGGCGCTGGTGCGGGATGCCCTGGTGGCCCCGCTGTACTGGATCGCCGCCAACGCCGGCCAGGAGGGCGCGGTGATCGTGTCCAAGGTCCGTGACCTGCCCTGGCAGGAGGGCTACAACGCGGCCACCCTCAAGTACGGCGATCTGCTGCACGACGGTGTGGTCGACCCGGTGAAGGTCACGCGCTCCGCGCTGACCAACGCGGCGTCGATCGCGCGCATGGTGATCACCACGGAGAGCGCCGTCGTGGAGAAGAAGGCGGAAGAGGAAGAGTCGGCCGCCGACCACGGCCATGGCCATGGTCACGGACACCGGTCCGGCCCTGGCTTCTGAGATCCAGCTGGGATCTGTCGCGGGATTCCACCAATGAGTACCGAGGGAGATCCGAGGGAGATACTCAGGACCGGCTGAGATCCGCTGAAGCGGATCAACGGAAGCAACGGAGGGCGGCACCCAACCCGGGTGTCGCCCTCCGTCTTACCGAGGACTTGGGATGCGAGCGAGGGCGGTTTGTCGCTTGCGCGACTTGACGATCATGTCGCGTTCCGATTCAGAAAGTCCTCCCCAGATGCCATACGGTTCCTGCACGGCCAGAGCGTGCTGCCGACAAAGTTCAAGCACAGGGCATGACTGGCAGATCGCCTTGGCGCGGGCTTCACGCCGCGCCCTGGCCGGTCCGCGT